>DQHR01000013.1 GCA_003531155.1 Bacteroidales bacterium
CAATTCCTGTATCCTTTACATAAAAAGTGAGAATTGAATTCTCAAGCCCATAGCCAAAACTTATTGTTCCTCGTTCTGTAAATTTTAAGGCATTATCGAGAAGGTTAAACAGTATTTGCTCTAAGCGCATTGGATCGGTTAGTATCGTTGAATTGATGTTGTTTAATATAGATTTACTAATAGTTAAATCGTTTTTATTGAGTTGAGTTTTTTTGTCGTTGAATCGTTTGTATAATTTGTCGATAATAGTATTCACATCACAAGGAACAATTTCGATGCTAAGTTGACCTGTTTCAATTTTAGAAATATCAATAATTTCCTCAATGAGTTGAATTAATGTGTTACTACTTTGAGCGATGTTATGAATGAATTCTTTTTTAATATTTTCATCAATATTATTATCAATTAGAAGGTTTGAAAAACCAACAATAGCATTCATNNTATTTGCCAAAAAAGCTGATTTTAACCTGTCGGACTCTTCTGCTTTTTCTTTAGCAATTTTTAAATCTATCATTCTCTCATCAACCAATCGCTCTAAATCATACTGATGTACTTGCAATTCATCTCGCTGAGACTGAATCTCTTTTTTCTGTTTCTCTAGAATGATGTTTTGTTCTTTAATTGTTCGATACGATTCTCCTAATTTGAGCATGGAGTTTACACGAGCCTGAAGCTCAAATTGATCTATGGGTTTTCTGATGAAATCCACAGCTCCACTATCCAGCGCCATTTTAAGGTTCTCGGAGGAGGTCATTATCCCTGTACACATGATGATGGGAATATCTCTTGTCGTTTCAATGCCCTTCAGAATTCGAATGGCCTCAATTCCATCCATTTCTGGCATCTCCCAATCTGTGATGATAAGATCGGGACAGCGTTTTTCAGCGAGTTCACATAGAATCTTTCCATTGACAGCCCTGATTATTCGATGTTGAATGCTTGAACTTTTCAACGCGTCAACGATTACCTGAATATTTTCAGGATAATCGTCTGCGACAAGGATTGTGTAGGTTTTCATGATAGGTTTATTCTTCGCATATGCTGAGTAGTTCTATAAATCGAGATTGGTTTAAAGTAATTAAATTTTTTTTAACAAGGGTAACCCACTTTTGGATATTTTTCGATTGGCTATCCATCACATCCCTAAGAATCTCTTCAATGTCATCTGTTTCATAAATTGTAAAAGCCCTTAATCGAGTAATGATTGGAGCTAGTTCGGCTCTATCATTTTTCGTGAATGCTATGTGCTTATCCTCTTCTGTATTTGAGGTTACAAACCCTTGCATTGATATATTCTCTGCATTACCAGCATGCAGTGTAAACCAGAAAGTGGCTCCTTTCCCTACATTTGAAATTAATCCAATTTCTCCTCTGTGTGCCTCCACAGCCATTTTACAAAAAGTAAGCCCCAGTCCAGTGGATTTGACTGNNATTTGACTGTCCCCGATTGCCTTGCTACAATTTGTCCAAATTTTTGAAAAACGAGGTGCATCTTATCCTCTGCAATTCCCTCTCCAGTATCGGCAACGCCTATTTGCACCATACCGTTAGGTAATAAACTTGATGTAAGTGTAATAGTTCCACCTGTCGGAGTGTATTTTATCGCATTAGTTAACAGGTTGACCATTACACGTTCTAACACCTCCTCTTCTGCTTTTACAACCGTCTCTGGGTCAATCTCATTTTTTATGGAAGTACCTTTTTGTTCGCAAAGAAATTGAACCTGAAGCACTGCATTTGTAGCGATTAGGATAAACTGTTTGTCTTTTAACTCAAGATTCATTTCCACCTCTTCGTACTTGTATACATCCAAAATGTTTAGAACCATGTTTAGCATTTGTTTACCCGATTGTTGAATTATATTATCTTTCTTTATTGGATCATAGGTTTTTGGTATGTTTAGTATTAAGTTGAGAGGATTTTTCAGGTCATGAACAATCATAGAAGTCAAACCCTGTTTAAATCGATCCATCTCTCTTAATTTTTCGTTTTGTTGCATTAATTGTTCCGCCTGCTCAACAATCTCTTCTCTTTGGTAGTGAAGTTCTTTGTTGGTCGTAGAGAGTTCCTCATTAAAAGCCTCCAATTCTGCTTCATGGGCTAGTATTTTTTCCTTTTGCTGTAAAAGTTCAGTTTGATGTATATTTAGTTGATTATTGGCTTCTAATAATTCTGATGTACGATGCAATACTAGTTCTTCGAGCCTTTCCTTCTGTTTTTTTATTGCATTTACCCTAGTTTTAAAGATAGTAATAATTGCATATAATACAAGTAGAATGATTATAGAACGGAACCACCATGTTTCCCAAAAGGGTGGATTTATAATAATTACCATTGAAACATACTTCTCGTTTTCAATGTAGTTTTTATTTGATGTTTTAATTTTCAACACATAATGATCCGGTTGTAGATTATTAAATGTAATACTATTGGTGGCTCCTAAATCTAACCACTCATTGTTTATCTCTTCTAATTTGTAGGAATAAGTATTAAATTGGGGATTGGAGTAATCTAATGTTGCAAATTCAAAAGAGAATGTTTTATCGGTATAGTTAAGAAAAATAGTATCGGTATAGTTTATCGCTTTTTTAAGTAAGATTCTGCCATCTAAGGTAGTCCCGATAGGCACGGATTTATTATAAATTTTAAAATCAGTGAAAACGATAGTGGGATCTGACAGCCATGTTTTAATGCTGTCGGGAAAAAAAGCATTGTAACCGTATTTCCCGCCGAAGAACATCTCATTATCGGAACTTTTAAAAAAAGAATTTGCAGTAAAATCTTCGCTTTGCAAACCATCTTCTACAACATAATTAGTAAACGTTTTGGTTTTTGGATTAAAATTTGAAATTCCATTTGATGTGCTGAACCAAAGACTCTTATGCTCATCTTCAAGTATCCCATAGATAATATTAGAGGGCAAACCATTGCTATGTGAAAAATTTGTAAAAGATTCGTTTTTGATATCAAATTGGTAAAGTCCATCACCAAAAGTTCCAATCCAGAGCGTATTATCATCTGTCTTTAATATTGAAAGGATGTCTTTTGCAGGTATTGAATTGCTAACAGAATGGTTTATGAATCGTTTAAACTTTCCTGTTTTTTTATTAAATAGATTTAGTCCTCCCCCCCATGTGCCAATCCATAGTTTATCGTTGTTCTCCTTTGCTATGAAAAAAACCTTATTAGAGCTAATCGTAGTTGAATCGTTATTATCATACCTAAAATGGTAGAATTTATTTTTCTTTGTGTCAAATTTGTCAAAGCCATTACCTCCTGCAATCCAAATTACACCATCATCATCAATTTTTATGTCATTTATTCTTGCACTTATGGGTGAGTTTGGATTATTTATCTCGTTAGGATAGTGCGTAAAACTGTATTCGTTTTTATCTCCATTCTTAGTTATACTTAGTTTATCTAAACCTGAGTCATTTGTACAGATCCAAATATTCCCCGCTTTATCTTCACGTACTACTCTAATAAAATCAGAAGAAATGGAGTTCTTATTGTTGGGGTCATTCTGAAATTCTATGGTTTTTTTATTTTTATGATCGATGCATAGTAAACCCATTATCATTCCACCTACCCAGATATTTTTCTTACTATCAACGTATAAAGCATAAACATAATTTAATTTCTTTGAATCCTTTATGTAAGGAACATCACCAAAGAAAGGAAATCTTTTTTTGTTAGGATTATATTTATAAACACCGTCTTGAGTAACAAACCATAAAATTCCGGTTTTGTCTTCGTAGATTTTGTAAATTATGTCACTGGTAAATGGAATTCTTGAATCAACGCCTGATTTATATACAGTAAAATTATTGCTAGCTTTACTGTACCTGTTTAGTCCGCTATAAGTTCCTACCCATAATGTTTTTTTCTTATCCTGATATATGCTAAATATATAATTAGAACTTAGTGAATTTTTATTTGAAGGTTCATTTTTAAAATGACGAAAGAGTAAACTTCCATTATGTATTCTTGAAACTTTATCTAATCCATCGATAGTACCGACCCATAAATTATTTTCGGAGTCTTTGTATAATACCTTAATGTTATTGTTGCACAAGCTGTTTGTATCCGATGAGTTATGAACATATGTTGTGATTTTTTCAAGTTTTGTATCAAGACATTTTAATCCGTTTACTGTAGCTATCCAAAGTTTATTGTCGTCGAGCACAAGAGAGTTTACAGTATTCTCAAGTTGCATATCAGTTCTTTTATCCTTTATTTCAATGTGCTTTATTTCATTTGTGGTCGAATTTAATTTGTAGAGCCCGAGATCAGTCCCTATCCAAATATTTCCAATATTATCACCTATGATTGAACTTATTCGACTATGAGGTATGTTTTTATCGATTGGTATTCTTGTAAAATCTTGTTTAATAGGATTGTAGTAACAAAGCCCAAATTCAGTTCCTACCCATATTTTTCCATATATATCCTCGTAAATACAATTAATAACTAAATGAACTAAACTGTTTGTTCTGTTCCTATCGGGGGTATATTTAATAAACTTCCCTCCATCATATTTTAATAACCCATCTTGAGTACATAACCATAAGAACCCTGTTTTATCTTGTGTTATATCACTAATAACTGTTAACCCTTGACCTATTGGAACTTTTTCGAATTGTACATTTTCCTGACTTTTCCCATATACTGTGGTAATTACAAATAGTATTAGAATAACAATTCTCATATCAGGTAACATCAATAATTGGCTAATTTATTTTTTATAAAAAAGAAATTTTAGCTAAACCATTATAATTCCTTCACTTTTGGGGAGTGTAAATGAAAACTTACTACCGATCCCTATTTGGCTTTCAACCCATATTCTCCCTTTATGCCAATCAACGAATTCTTTGCAGAGCATCAATCCAAGTCCAGTCCCTCGTTCTTTTGCTGTTCCCTCTGTTTTTATACTCTCATTGATTTTAAACAATTTGCTAATTGTTGTATCATCTATACCGATGCCTGTATCTGAGACGCTAATAGTAATCCAGCATCCTGAACCCCCAGCCTCAACGATAATCTGATCGCCATTTTTTGAAAACTTTATCGCATTTGTTATCAAATTCCTAATAATAGTGAGAACCATATTCTTATCGGCATAAGCGACTAGGTTTTCCTTTACAGATGAAGTAAGAATAATTCCTTTACAATCAGCAGCATTTTTTAAAAATCTTATATTGTTTTCTATTATATCGTTTACATCTATTATTTGAGGGATAAAAATGATTTTACCTGTTTGGGATCTGCTCCATGTTAGTAGATTTTCTAATAAATTGAATACTCCCGAAGATGTTTGATAAATTATATTGGCAAATTTTTCGCTCTTTTCAATCTCCTTTTTTTTAATTGTACGAATAAGTAACTCGGAGAAACCTAATAAAGTGTTAAATGGATTTAGAAGATCATGTGCAATAATGCTAAAAAATTTATCCTTTGTTGCATTTGCTATTTGAAGTTTATCTCTTTGTGATTCTATTTCACCTTTGTGCTGCTCTAGAGCAATATTTTGCTCTTTAATAGTACGATACGAATCGCCTAGCTTGAGCATAGAGTTAACACGAGCCTGAAGTTCAAACTTATCTATAGGTTTTCTGATGAAATCAACGGCTCCGCTATCCAACGCCATTTTAAGATTCTCGGAGGTGGTCATTATTCCAGTGCACATGATTATTGGGATATCCCTTGTAGTTTCAATGCCCTTCAGGATACGAATGGCCTCAATCCCATCCATCTCTGGCATCTCCCAATCGGTAATGATAAGGTCGGGGCAACGTTTCTCGGCAAGTTCACATAATATCTTCCCGTTTACAGCCCTGATTATTCTGTGCTGAATGTTTGAACTTTTTAACGCATCTACGATTACCTGCATGTTCTCAGGATAATCATCTGCAATAAGGATTGTGTAGGTTTTCATGATAAGTATAATCTTGTCATATACTCTACTGTCCCAGAAATCAAGATTGATTCAAGGTAGTTAAATTTTTTTTAAATCAGAAAAACTTGCCTCTGAATATTTTTAGATTCTCACCCAATCAGAGTAGTAGAAAAAGCCGTAACCATTATTTTTCTGACTTTTCAATGCTTATGGTAAGTAACACTTTAAACGAAAAATCAAGATAATAAACTTAGATAAGTTTGTGATCTCAAACACGAAATAAGATGATTTTACTCACTATTGCTTGATGAGGTATTAGAATAATTATAACAAAGAGGGGTGATTCTTATAGAAAGAGTGTATCCGAAATCCCTAAGCGTACACTGTTCTATTGACATTTATTATCGCCAAAACGAGTATCATTAAAAATCAGATATTTTATGGGGGAGGTAATTGAATGTTAAATTTCTTTCAAGTTCTCTTCGTAAAACTTAAAAAGCCTTTGTTTAAGTTTATCGCGAGTATGCCGAAATGCTTCTAAAATTTGCTCTTCGGTTCCAGTTACGAGCGAAGGATCGTCAAACCCAATATGTACCCGATGATTTACTTTGCCGTAGAAGATTGGACAAAACTCGTTTGCGCTTCCACACACAGTAATTACGTAATCCCACTCCTCGTTAAGATATACATTAACGCTTTTTGGTTTAGTAAGTCCAATGGTAATGCCAATTTCGGCCATTACTTGAATGGCATATTTGTTTACTTCGGCTGCTGGCTTTATTCCTGCTGAATGAACAATAAGCGTGGGGTCAAAAGATTGTAATAGGCCCTTTGCCATTTTGCTACGACAGCTGTTGCCCGTACATAGTACTAAAACCTTCATTTGATAAATCTTTATTCTTTAAAAACAAAAAAAGGATGACAAAGTTAAAGCTTAAACTTCAAAATAAAATTTTTCGTGATTTATTTTTAAAACTCGCCACATCTTTGTCTTGGATAATCGATGGAGTAATGCAATCCTCTACTTTCTCTCATCATTTGAGCAAACTTAATAATTAGATAGCCAACATTTATCAAATTTCTCAATTCGCAAAGGTTCTGAGTTAAGGTAGATTTTTTATAAAGTTGCTCCGTTTCGCGATATATAATCTCCAAGCGAACCAAAGCCCTCTCGAGACGAAGATCTGAACGAACGATACCAACATAATTACTCATGATTTGTTGCATCTCCTTGTAACTTTGTGTAATCAGAACCATCTCTTCGGTATGAGCTGTACCCTCGTAATTCCAATCGGGAATTTTATTGTTAAAGTCAATGTTTTTGAAGTTTTCCAGAGAGTGTTTTGCTGCCTTCTCAGCGTAAACAATAGCCTCAATTAGCGAGTTCGATGCAAGTCGGTTAGCCCCATGCAAGCCTGTTGAAGAGCATTCTCCAACAGCATAGAGACGTTTAATAGTGCTTTCACCATTTACATCAACTTTAATTCCTCCGCACAAGTAGTGTGCTGCAGGAACTACAGGGATCATATCTTTTGTAATATCGATACCGATGGAAAGACACTTTTCGTAGATATTTGGGAAGTGGTTTTTTATTTCGTTGGCATCCTTAAACGTCACATCAAGGTAAACAAAATCATCCCCACGGGTTTTAAGCTCATGGTCAATGGCACGAGCAACAATATCTCGGGGAGCTAACGAACCTCGCTTATCGTACTTATGCATAAACTCTTTGCCATCAACAGTTTTAAGGATAGCTCCAAAACCACGCATGGCTTCAGTAATTAAAAACGAAGGTCTTTCGCCGGGGTGATAAAGCGAGGTTGGGTGAAATTGGACAAACTCCATGTTTTCAACCTCTCCTTTGGCACGATAAACCATGGCAACGCCATCGCCTGTTGCAACAAGGGGATTTGTGGTTGTATGGTAAATATTCCCTGTTCCTCCTGTTGCAATTACTGTTGCACGAGCTAAAAATGTATTAACCTTTTGGGTTTTTAAATCGAGGATATATGCGCCAAAGCATTTATTATCTGGATACCCACGTTTAATCTCAACCCCCAAATGGTGTAGGGTAATCAGTTCAACAGCAAAATAATGTTCAAAAACTTGAATATTTGGATGTAAACGAACCTTTTGCGATAGCGCTCTTTGTATCTCGAAGCCTGTATTATCTTTATGATGAAGTATGCGATGTTCCGAATGACCTCCTTCGCGAGCTAAATCGTACTGCCCATTTTGCCTACGATCAAACTTAACGCCCCACTGAATGAGCTGGCTAATTTGAGCAGGGGCTTCAGAAACGACCATTCGGACAACCTCCTCATTGCAAAGACCATCGCCACAAATTAGAGTGTCCTGAACATGTTTTTCGAAAGTATCGGGGTCGTACATTACTGATGCAATGCCTCCCTGAGCGTATGAGGTGTTGGTGTTGTCTAAGCTAGCCTTGGTAATGAGAATAACCTTACCGTAATCGGCAACCTTTAGCGCGTAACTTAAGCCGCCAATTCCTGAGCCGATTACCAAAAAATCGCAACTATAATTTTGCATGAAGCAATAAAATTTAGCACAAAGATAAGTGATAATAAAACGAAAACACAGAGATTCAAAGGTGTTTCTTTGTATCTCTGTGTTGGATAATGAAAATTTTATTTACTCGTGGTTGTTCGTGTACTTTGTAATTATTTGATTGCGAAGTCCCGTAAACATTTCGGTAACTTTATTCATCTTACCATTTGAATAGTTGGTTAAAAATTCACGAGCAAGTTTAGGATCTTTTTTATAAAGATTTTGAGCCTCATCTTCAATCGCCTTTTGATTATTGAACATCTCTGCCTCAAATGGATCACGAACAGTCCGAACATCCTTTGCAATATCTTGGAAACGAAGGTTTGCTAGGTTATCCACAAAGTCGATTGCCCAACGAGCCGATTTTTCATCATATTTATCGGGATTATAAATATTGTAGGTTTCAGCAATAGAAAGGTTTCCTGAATAAATTGGAACATATGGGCTGAAGTATGGATTATCGAGATAAACCCAGTAAACACCACCTATTTCGTTAGGTAACCAGCTACGCAATTGCATTACCATTCCATAATGTCCACGATGACGAGCAACTGGACGACGATAGGTCTGTTTTATCAGTTTACGCATCTCGCTTCCAGGAAATGGAGTTGCCAAAGGGCTTTTTATATATCCACCCTTACCATCAGGTACTAGCCACTCAGGGTAAGAGGTCATGTCGTAGATAGTGCCTTCGAAGGTTGAACGCTGGAAAGCGATTACATCTTGTACACTTATTTTTTTCTCTGGAGTAGCAGAGAAAGGGTATAATGAAAGTGGCTCAACAACTTGGTAGTATGGCTGCATTCCCTTGAAAGGGTTTGTTGGGTCTAGCATCCTATCGGGCCACGCCTTAAGATTTGGCATAAAAGTGTGGTAGAATAACCAAAAACGGCTCGTTGCATACTCCTCTGGTAGTGGAGCGTAAACTTCTTGCCAAATAAATGGTTTTCCAGATTTTGGATCGTACCAACCACGGTCAATAGCCTCTTGCATATAGTTGGTCGATAACATAAAGTTTTCCTTATCCTTTGCGTTAATCTCTTTGATTATGCTCCAGTTTGGAATCATTAACGCCCGATCATCTCCTATACGTTGAGCAGCCCAAATAGCGCCTGGTTTCTTGCTTTCAGGAGTCCAGTTTGGACCAACACCAAAAACCTCCAAAACCCAAGCCTCTTCGGTATCAGCAATTACTAAATCTTCGGAGCCATCACCACTTGAAGGGAGGAATCCATATGTTGTACATAAATCACCTATAAACTGAACAGCTTCCCGGGCTTTTTTAAAGCGTTGAAGGGCAAAAATCATAGCCTGTTCGATGGTCATGATTTGCTTCCCATTCTCTAAAGTACAGATAAGTTCATCGCGCTGAGCAGTTGTGCTTTCGGCTATTCCAAGTTGATACTCGTTCATATGTGAGTACGCGGAATGAAAGTAGCCATAGGTTTTTTCAACTTGAGGTAGATATCCTAATATCTTACCATCGTCGTTTAACGGTCTATCGGCATCCTGAATCCCCCAGAATATGGGAGCCATATCACCCTTCTTATAGGTTTTGCCGGGGACATAAAAGATACGAGAATCGGGACCTGTATCGGTATGGGAAATAATAATTGAACCATCCACAGAAACTTTCTTGCCAATGGCAATAACAGTGCATGCAAATGCACTATACATTGAGATTGAAAAGAACCCTAGCGTAAGTAATACGTTTTTTGAGAGTTTCATCGATTTCGATTTTTATGATTATAATATCTGGAATTTTAATGCGTTTGGGTTTGTTCCACCACAAGCGCCCTTGCTCTTTTTTGAAGATAAATCAACTCCCATCCATTTTTCAAGAACGGAGTAGATGCTATCCTGCATCTCGGCAGGGAAGTTTCTAATCCTTGAAGCATGGCTTCCTCCAGGGTTAAACATAATTACAGCATTGGTTTTATTTCCGGGAACAACAGCTGTTGACGACCAAGCATCGTTTTGCCCATAGATGTAAAGCATATTATTGCCATTCTCCTTAAGCCAAGCATCAACGTCCTTCATGGTTTCGGAGTTGAACTTCTCATGATGCCCTTTGGGCATAGTAAATTCGAAAGTTATGTTGGAAGTATCTTTCAAATATTTTTTGAACGGCTTAACGTCGTAACCATACATCCCAATTTCTGTCATTGCTTGGAAGAAAAATGGACGGGTACTTTCAATCGATTTCTCCTCAAAAAATGTAAAAGGATTAATCATTTGAAAATGCTTAAATAATGTCTTAGCAGAGGCATTTTTTGCAGGGATGCTATCGCAAGGAGTTCCCCATTGCCACGAGGCGAAAGAGCATTCCAAAACGCTAAGGTCATAGGCTCTATCTAAACCCATTTTGAACTCCCAGTTTTTATCCTTTGCAAGTTTCTCGAACATTGGAAATATCTCTTTCTTTTTTTCGAAAAGTTGCAGCTGAAAACCAAGAATCTTTGCACGACACTCGTCGGTTCCTACTTTACTTAGAAAATCGTAAACACGAGGATCTTCAGATGAAAAGTTTAACGGAGCAACGTATGGAACGCTTATATCAACATCTTTTGGGTAAAATCTTCGATGGAAGATTGTTGCTTGACCACTTTTACTTATGCCTGTTGATGCCCATTTGCCTTTATAAAAGGGTTTGAAGGCTTGTATAATTTGATGTTGATCAGCAGCAGCCTGACGAACATTTAAAAATCCCCAAGGGATTGAATCCTTTGGACGACTTTGATCGAAAAATCGATGCTCGATTGTCAGCTGATTAGAGTTTAATATCCTTGATAGCTCATTTGGTCTTGATGTGTACATGGCATACCCATCAATAACAACCACCATAGGGCTGTTAAAACCTTTGTGTGAGTAATACGCCTTTAATGGGAAAGTTGGGCTATTAGGATTGTTATGATCCAACGGCATTCTAAACCAAACCACATAGGTTGATTTGAAAAGTGTGTCGTTTTTGATAGGCTTTATACTATCGACAAACGCTATTTGCTTCAGCACCTCTTCGGGGGTTTGAACCTTAGATTTACAGGCACCAAAAGAAATGAGTACTGCAACAGACAAGAAGAGGAATAATCTATTAATCATATTGATGAGATTATTAGTGTACACAAAGTTTCAAAGATATTGTTTTTAAAAAGCTATACTATTTGGTGTTGTTGTTCTTTGATGAAAGAAAAGCAATCCTTCCTTTCGAGCCTACAAATACAAGTAAATCCTCATTATCTGAAAGATCCATTGCGTTGTAACCCTGCAGTAATGTTTTACTCCACTTATCCCCCAAAGCGGTTGAAATGTCTACTCCATTTGTTCCGCAAACAATAAAGGCGTTTGAAATAGGTAGATATTTTACGCACGACTCAAATCCCGAAGGGAATGATTTTGTTAAAAGCCATGTCTTTCCACTATCATTGCTGATTGCCACATTATCGATAGCCTCGCTTGGCTTTTGCCAACAACCACCAGCAATAACAAATGATTTTGCGTCGATTCTTCCTATGGAATAAATCCCATACGATGATTCTCCAGCTTTGATTGGCGATGTTATTGACTCCCACGTTTTACCAAAATCGGAACTCCTGATAATTCGAGCCTCTGCACCTCCAGTGACATAAAGAATATCCCCTTTTGAAGTGAAGACAACAGATGTTCCGCTTGCAGCAAATCCTCCCTCTGGGTTTAGTGGCTTTGGAAGGATATTGATATCAATAGTATCCCACGATTCACCACCATTTTGAGTGGCAATAAAAAGAAAGCTTCCGTAAATTGGATCGCTGCAGGCAATTCCTCTTTTTTCATCACAAAAATCGAACGAATTGAAGAATATTGATGTATCGCGATTTTCGTACTTAAGTATCCAAGTTAAACCACCATCGGTGGTTTTGTAGATTTTTGCTGGAGAACCTGCGCTAATGGCAATTGCTGATGTAGTGCTAAAAGCATGAATATCCCTAAAATCGAGTAAAGTATCATTATTGATTTTTCCGCTATGCCATGTTTGACCAGCATCGATAGTTCGAGCAAAAGTTCCTTTGCTTCCGCTAACCCAAGTAACTTGATCATTTAAAACATCAACACCTCTTAGGCTTGGTTCTCCATGTAATATATAATTGCTAACTTTTCCTTCGTTTAAGGAATCGAGCAAGTGGCTTTTAGGTCTACTTTGCGTACATGCAACTAATACTAAGGCAAAAAGAAAGCATGATTTCATCTTCATACTAAAAAGCCTTTGCTCGTTCGGCTTCAACATCCTCGATAGATTTTGCCAATGGCTTACCAAGAATCCGTGAACCTGTTTCAGTAATAAGTAGATCTTCTTCGTTACGAATTCCTCCAAAATTGCGATACTCGTTGACTCTATCGAAGTTGATATAATCCTTGTTTGTGCCATTTTGCTGCCAAAGGTCTATTAATTCTGGTATAAAATAAATTCCAGGCTCTATTGTAAGTACAAAACCTGGTTTTAGTTCTCGACCTAGACGCAGCGATTTTAAGCCAAATTGTTTACTTTTTGGTATGCCACAATAGCCAACGTATTGCTCGCCTAAATTTTCCATATCATGAACATCGAGACCCATAAGATGCCCCGTCCCGCAAGGAAAGAACAGCGCATGAGCACCATTTTCAACCGCATCATCAGTATTGCCTTTTGTAAAACCTAATGCCTTCATGCCATCGAAAATTGTGCGTGCAACCTGCATATGAACATCGCGAAAATGAACACCGGGTTTTAGCATATCAATGGCACCGTTGTGTGCAGCAAGGGTGATTCTATAAATTTCTTTTTGCTTTTCGGTGAATGTTTTTCCTACAGGAAAAGTGCTGCTCATATCGCCAGCATAACCTTTTGGAGTTTCATAGCCTGCATCTAAAAGAAATAGTTGTCCTTCTTTTATTGTATTCCCATGATAATGATTATGCAGAGTTTGTCCATTGATGGTAGCAATAATAGGGAAGGCAATATTACCTCCACTAGAAAGAGCAACTTCATGAACTTTTGCAGCTACCTGAGCTTCATTCATTCCATGTTGTGCAAATCGCATTGCAGCTAAATGCATTTCTGTGGTAACGCTTACAGCATAGTCTAACTCATCAATTTCCTCTTCCGATTTAATATTTCGTTGTTCACCAACTGCGGTGATAAAAGGAATACTTGCTTTTGCATGTGATTCGGCTGGGCTAATCCCTAAGAATCTCATCAACTTGATTTGATGCTCGGGTCGATAGGGTGGTAAATATTGAACGGCACCTTTATGAAAACTGTTGATCTTTTCGGTGAACTGCGATATGGTTCCTGTTTTTTCAACACCAACTGTCGATGCCATTTCGTGAATTGTTGGTTGTGAACCCATCCAAACAATGCTATCGATAGTAAAATCATCACCAAAAATGTAATCGTTGCCATTTTCGATATCCATAATTGCATACAATCCTGGCTTATTCAATCCAAAATAGTAAAGGAAAGTGCTATCCTGACGAAAATGGTAAGTATTATCCTCGTAATTCATCCCGCTTTCATCATTACCGATGAAAAGGAGAACTCCCGATTTAAACTGCAACCGCAATTGGTTGCGACGATTTATGTAAGTTTGTTTGCTAAACATAGATTAGGGTTTAATAAGTTATTGAAAGTTAGCTTTTATTCTTTTATTGATTTTTATTACAGATAATTTATCCTCCAACTGTTGCTTTAATACCGTATTCATTGAATTTAAGAATTAAAATGGGAAGTATACTTTTATCGGGTTCCCTCAAATTTGAGAAATCTTCGGATTTGCCTAGTTTCATATATTTGTTTTGGGCAATATTATGGTAGGGAAGAAGGTTAACCTCCTTTTTCTCTCCTGCTAATTCGGAAATGAATTTTGCTGTTTGTTCTATATTCTTTATAGAATCATTAATTCCACCAATCAACGGTATACGAATAATGATTTGTGTGCCTATCTCAGAAATAGCCTTAAGATTTTGAAGAATCTTTTCATTACTGGTGTTAACCCATTTCTTGTGCAAATCGGAGTCGATCATCTTAAGATCGTACAGAAAAAGATCAGTTCTTTTGGCTACCTCAAGAATTGTTTCGGTGCTGACATTTCCTGCTGTATCAACGGCTGTGTGAATTTTTCTTCTCTTACATTCATCAAGTAGTTCGATGAGCATTTTAGAATGAATCAACGGTTCGCCCCCAGAAAAAGTTACTCCACCACCCGATTGGTCGAAAAATATCCGCTCCTTCTCAATAATATCCATAATTTCTGGAATAGTCATAACCTTTCCTGACATTTCGATGGCTTTTGTAGGGCATACATCGGCACATTTTCCACAAACCTTACAGAGATCAGGATTAGTAACAACTCCATCGGAACCCATAGTAATGGCTTTCTCTGGGCAAGCAGCAATACATGTTCCGCACTTAATGCATTTGGAAGGAGCATACATCTTTTCAACTTTTGATGATATGCTCTCGGGATTATGACACCAAGCGCAATGTAAGTTGCAACCTTTAAAAAAGATTACCACTCTTATACCCGGACCATCGTTTATGGCGTAGCGTTTTATATCGAAGATCAAGCTATTATGCATGCAGTATCTTCTTAGAATGAATCATTTTCAGTCCGCTCAATCACCTCTTGCTGCAAATCAGCATTCATATCATTGAAATAATCACTGTAACCCGCCATTCGGACCATTAAATCTTTATAATCCTCAGGACAAGCCTGAGCCGCATATAGCGTTGCAGTATCAACAATATTAAATTGGATATGGTGACCACCAAGAATAAAATAACTTCTGATTAATTGGCCAAGTTTTTTTACATCTTCCTCTTTTCTCATCAGACTTGGTAAAAATCGTTGGTTTAATAGTGTTCCTCCAGATTTTACATGATCGAACTTGGTTAGAGATTTTACAACGGCCGAAGGACCTTTTGTATCTGCACCATGCGATGGAGACGTTCCATCAGAAATTGATTTTCCAGCAAGTCTTCCATTTGGAGTTGCACCCATCACTTTGCCAAAATAAACGTGACAAGTAGTCGAGAGCATATTCAAATGGTACTTTCCACCTGGTTTGATATTTGGTTTACCATCAATGGTATCAACAAGGTCATTATAAACCTTTACAGCTATTGAATCAGCATAATCATCATCGTTTCCAAAGAATGGAGTCCGATTGATAATTGTTTGCCTCATTAACTCTTCCCCTTCAAAATTCTTAAGCACGGCTTTTAGTAACTTATCCATGCTAAACGTTTTCTCTTCAAAAACATGTTTTTTCATGGCAGCAAAACTATCGGTAACCGTTCCAAGGCCACAACATTGAATATAGCTTGTGTTGTATCGGGGACCACCATCATAGTAATCGCGACCTTTGCTGATACAATCTTCAATAACCACAGAGAGGAAAGGTGCTGGAGCATATTTTGCAAACATCCTGTCGATATAGTTGCTTACTGTCATTTTCTGATCAACCACATACTGAAGTTGCTTAAGAAATGCATTGTAAAGATCATCGTATGACTTGAAATTTCGAGGATCGCCAGTTTGTATCCCGACCATCTTGCCTGTAACAGGATTGATTCCATTATTCAGAGTCACCTCTAATATTTTTGGAACATTTAGATATCCTGTAAGCAGGTATGCTTCTTTACCAAAAGCACCAACTTCAATACAACCACTGCAGCCCCCTTCGCGGGCATCCTGTAACGACTTCCCTTGGCGCAACATCTCAAGGATATAAATATCAGGATTAAACACTGAAGGATAACCATGCCCCTGTCGTATTACATGCGCTGCTGCATTAAGAAATTTGTCGGGCGTTTTTGCACTTATATGCACTGAGTTACCGGGTTGCAGGATGTGCAACTCCTCTACAACCTCAAGCATGATGTAGGAAACCTCACTGGTTCCATCAGAACCGTCAGATCTTACTCCGCCTAAATTGATGTTTGTAAAATCATTGTATGTGCCGCTTTCACGTGCTGTAATCCCAACTTTTGGAGGTGCAGGATGGTTATTCACCTTAATCCAGAAACATGATATCAACTCTTTAGCCTCATCGCGTGTAAGTGTTCCGGCAGCAATCTCTTTTTCGTAGAATGGGGTTAAGTGCTGGTCGAAATGACCGGGGTTCATGGCATCCCATCCATTTAATTCAGTAATGGTTCCAAGGTGAACAAACCAATACATCTGAATAGCTTCCCAAAGATTTCGGGGAGCATTGGCAGGTACCCAGCAGCAAACTTCGGCTATTTTTTTTAGTTCTTTTACCCTTTGTGGATCTTCTTCTTTTTTGGCCAATTCTTCTGCTAATTCAGCATGCCTCTCCGCAAAAACAATAACAGCATCGCATGATATATCCATTGCTTTCCATTGCTCTGCTTTATCTGTTGCTTCGGCATCGTTAAGGTAGTCGAGCTTGGCAAGGTTTTCGGCAATCTCTCTTTTATAATCGAGCATCCCTTTCTGGTAAATCTTTCCATCAAGTGTCGTGTGACCCGGTGCACGCTGCTCCATGAATTCAGTAAACAACCCAGCTTCATAAGCTGCTTTCCATTCTTCAGGTACATGGTTGAAAATTCGTTCGCGTTGAGTTTTACCCTGCCAGTAAGGGATTACCTCTTTTTCATATAAATTGATATCCTCTTGGCTAATTGTATAACGCTGTAATTCACGAGTGTTAAGCACGTTTAAATCTTCTACGCTATGGCAAGTTAATTCAGGAAAAGTAGGAACGCATTTAGGTTTTGGTCCCCGTTCGCCAACTATTAGTTCCTCTTCGCCAATGTAAATTGTTTTTTTCTTGCAATGATCTAAAAAATTCATTGCACGTAATACAGGAATTGAATACTTCCCGTAATTTTCTTTATAAAATGCTGTTTCGTGCAAAGCACGTTCAATAGAAAGAGAGGGTTCTGTTTCTACACTTAACTTACGGAGTTTTTGAATACGCTCATTCATCCCTGGACCAATACGATTTTCTTTATGTTCGTAAAAATTACCTTCGGATATAGCAGGTCTTTCTGGAGTGTTAGTGTGGGGTATTATTTTTTCAAACATGATTTTGTTTTTGAAAAATAGTTTTAAAACTAATAAATGAAAAGTTTAATAGGTTGTGAAGACACAATATCCTAATGTTAAAAAAGGATATAAGTGTACTTATAGAAAAAAGAAATGATGTATCAGCAGATCCAGCAAGAGAATAAACCTTTGCCGTTATTATGGTAGAGAGTAGATGTTAATAAACGGAACATTGGCTATCGATTTGTGCAAATATACTTTTTTGCAAGGGTCATTTGCAATGATATTTATCAATACGATTTTTGAACGACAATGGTTTTAAAAACCCTGTTAATTATATTTAACACTTAAAATATTCGAAAACCTTGATATATCGACAAATTACACTAACTTAGTTTGTCAAAATCTAATTTATCTATTATGATATTAACTATCTCGGAGTCATGGCAATCACTATTGCTTATTGAAAAAATATATTGGTGCATTGCAATACCATTTTCTTTATTATTCATTATTCAAATCTTCCTTACCTTTTTTGGTGGTGTTGTAGGTGGTGTAGATGCTGACGGAGACGCCGATGTTTCCGTTGATGGAGATACTGGTATTGATTTTCAATTCATTACTTTAAAAAACTTAATTGCCTTCTTTACCATTTTTGGTTGGACTGGAGTTGCTTGTCTTGGCGGTGGCTTAAGTATTGGAATGACGGTATTTATTTCAACCATTTTAGGTTTGCTTATGATGACTATTATGGCATCAATAATTTATTTCATGAGTAAATTAACTGATAGCGGTACCTTAAACCTAAAAAATNNCAAACGCTAGATGCATTGACAGATAATGATGAAGAGATTAAAACAGGTTCTGTCGTTGAGATTGTTGATATATTAAATAATGAGATTTTAATCGTAAAACAAAGCGGAAAATAAATTATACATTAAATAAAATTAATTATGGAACAATACATTGTTTTGATTGTAGCTGCGGCGATTGTTTTTGTATTCATTCTAATTGTTTCTTTTTTTAGAAGATACAAAAGATGCCCATCCGACAGAATATTAGTAATTTATGGTAAGGTAGGAAAGGGAGATGAAGCGGAGTCTCGTTCGGCTAAGTGTATTCATGGTGGAGCTGCTTTTATTTGGCCTGTTATTCAGGATTATTCTTTCCTTGATCTTACTCCTTTTTCCATTGAAATCAACTTAACAAGTGCTTTAAGTAAACAGAATATTAGGGTTGATGTTC
>DQHR01000118.1 GCA_003531155.1 Bacteroidales bacterium
TGCTAATATAGCATTGCTTTTTTTTATATTTTTGCGATAATGGAAAATTTTGGCATACTTTAAAAAAGTATTTTTTTATATAAGTTTTTTTAATTCAAATTAAGTTTTTTATGAAAAGAGTAATGGTTGCAACTGGTGGAGGTGATTGCCCTGGGTTAAATGCTGTAATAAGGGCAATTGTTAAACGTGCTGCACAAGAACGCGACTGGGAAGTTATTGGAAGTATTCAATCTTTTGATGGTATTCTTCGCGAACCAACTGAAATTAGAGTTTTAGATGAAAGAGCTGTTGCAGGGATTCATGTACAGGGAGGAACAATAATAGGTACTACAAACAAGGGAGGTCCCTTTTCATGGCCAATTAAAAATAAGGATGGTAGTTGGACTTCGGTTGATCGCTCTGATGAGATGATTCGTAAACTACAATATTTGGGTATTGATGCTGTTATTAGTATTGGAGGCGATGGTTCACAAAAAATCTCACAAGATCTTTATGAAAAAGGGTTAAATATTATCGGCGTTCCAAAAACTATTGATAACGACCTATCGGCAACCGATTTTACATTCGGTTTTCAAACAGCAGTTCAAATTGCCACTGAAGCAGTAGATAAATTAGTTACAACAGCAGCAAGTCATAATCGAGTATTAATACTAGAAGTAATGGGTAGATATGCAGGCTGGATTGCTCTACACGCAGCAATTGCTGGTGGTGCCGAGGTTTGTTTAATTCCTGAAATACCTTACGATACACAAAAAGTTTTGAATAAGCTGAACAGTCGCTACGATAAAGGCAAAGGAAATGCAATCGTTGTTATTGCTGAAGGTGCAATTGCTCAAGGCGGTAGTCTAATCTCCGAACAAAGCGATGAAGTTGGTTACCATAATCTTCGTCTTGGTGGTGTTGCACACAAACTTATGCATGATTTAAAAAATGCAGGTTTCGAAGCTGATATGCGTGAAACTGTACTTGGCCACTTACAACGTGGTGGTGTTCCTGTAGCATACGATAGAATTCTTGCAACCCAATTCGGTGTTAAGGCATTCGAAATGGTGCTCGAAGGGAAATTTGGTGAAATGGTGGCTTATCGCCATCCCGATATTATTTCGGTTCCTTTGATTGATGCGATAAACAAACCAAATTTTGTTGATACAACTAGCGACCTGCTTAAAACTGCTAAGGGAGTTGGTATTAGCTTTGGGGCATAGATTTTTTAAGAAAAAATGATTATAAAAGCAAAAGGCTAACCAATTGGTTAGCCTTTTTTACGATTTATCGATTGACCTATTTAATGGCAATAAAAATCTCAAAGGGATTTTCAGCCATTTTAATATTAAGTTCCTTACCTATAATGGAGAAACTAGATCCAAAAGACGCCGCAAACTCTTTCCCTTCATATTCATTTGGCAACTCAATTTTCACCTCTCTGGGTTGATTGCTTTTGTTAAAAATAACGATTACCCTGTTTGCAAAATAACCACGAGCAAATGCATAAATATCCTGCTCAACAATAAGTGGCAAGAAATCACCATAAATAAGAGCAAGATTGTTCTTTCTAATATTTACAATTTTCTTAGTAAAATCCTTTGTTGATTTCTCATTGCTATTTAAGTTGGTAAATTTCATTAAACGTCTATTATCAGGATCGTTACCGCCAGGAGAGCCAAATTCATCGCCATAGTATATTGTTGGTACACCGGGAATAGTCATATTTAATGCGTTTAGCATGCATAGTTTTTTGTAACTAACAGGATTACCTGCTTCAATATTCCTTTTCCAGCCTGCTAGTTTAGTGTTTTCATCAAATTTTAACGAACCCCCAGCATAAGAAATAAATCTTGCTCGATCTTGATTTCCTGAAATATATCCCATTAGGTTATGAGAACCATAATAATTGAGACTCTCAAGCAATGATGCGTTCAAACTTGAAAATGATGTGTTTTGTTTTGCAAATACAGCAACAGCATCATCATATACATTAAAATCAAACTGAGAATCCATCATTCCGCTACCGATATAACTATTAATTAACTCACGGCTGCCGTAGGTTTCGCCAATTTGAAATACTGATTTATCAGCAGGGAGCTGTTGCTTAATCTTTTGCGTTAATCTACGCCAAAATGGTTCTGGTATATGCTTTGTTGCATCGTGCCGGAAACCATCAATATCGTATTGCTTAACCCAATATAAAGCAGAGTCAGACATAGGTTCGTACACCTCTGGTTTATCAAGAGCCAAGGTTGGAAGAAATGTATCAAACCAAGTTGTTAACCTATACTCATCCCATTTCTCGGTATTCATTGTACCATCTGATAAATAAAGAGATGTAAACCAATCTGGATGTTCCTTCCATGCTGGATGCTCTGTATGAATATGATGTGCAACATAATCGAGAATAACATTGATCCCTTTCTCGTGAGCAAAATTAATGAGAGTATGCAGCTCATCAGATGTACCGAATCTAAAATCAACCTTAGTTAATGATGTAGGCCAATAACCATGATATCCTGAAAATTTTGTTTTAGGATCCTTATTTAATCCCCAAGCACCCAAAGGGTTTTGAGAAATTGGTGATAACCAAATCGTATTAATTCCGAGCGAATCGAAATACCCATCTTTTAATTTTTCAGTTACACCAGCAATATCGCCACCAAAATAGTTTGCTTTTGGAAGAATCTCAGGATCGTTTACTGGTTTATTGTTTGCAGTGTTTCCATCATTGAATCTATCAACCATCAAAAAATAAAGAATCTGCGCCTGCTTATCTGTTCGTTGTAGCTGTGAAACCTGAGTTATGATTTTTCCAAAATCTAAGGGTATTAGCACATCATTGGAGCATCCATAATTATTGAATGACCAAATCCTAATACTTGAGCGTTTAATATCACAAGCATTTGTAGGAATTTTAATAAATACTTTATCTTCATCTTCAGCAATGAACCTGTCATCTAATCGATAATTCTCCCAAAACACTAAAAGATCATTATAGCTATTTTTAATTCCAATTACGATTTGGTTACTAGAATTTAGTGTACTGATATAGGNNGGGTTTAAGACTGTCAACATTATTTCCAACAGTTAGTAAAGAATTTCTTCCGCCAATATTATTATCCTGAGATTTAGAGTTTTCAGGATCAAGTATTTCTTTGCCATCAATTACATATAAATACTGATATATACCAGGGTTTAACCACATTGATGTTTCATACTTTTCATCCTTAAGTTCTAGCACTGTTTTGGACGGATTCCAGTCATTCATTTGACCCTTAATTTGAACCGTTTTGTATTTTTTCGACTTTGGGTCGAACGTGAAGTTAGCAAGAAGTTTTTTGCTTTTTTTGACAAGCAAGGAGTAAGATGAGCCCTTAATCCACACTTTCAACTCTGAAAGCAAAGGAGCCTTTGCAGTCTCATAATTGACATTAAGAATCTTTTTATCCTGTGAGATTTCAATGCTGAAGGCCGGATTAGCAACAATAGAGTCAATTTTTGACACATCGAGAAAGTAATCCTCAAGGTTAATGTCTGTTTGCTCACCAACAAGCTGTATTGGAGTTGCTAAGCCCCTAATTTCAGAACTCGCTGGAGTGTTGATTTTAAAATCGTTACTAGAACATGCTATTAGACCGCATGTTGAAGCAACAAGCAGTAACCATTTTGTCATAACGTTAAATTTATATTGATATTTAGGGTATTAACTCTAAAATTGTAGCCGATTCAGGTGAAAGATCAATCNNATCTCTTTCGGAATATCAATGATTGTATTAGAAACTACATCATGTCCTTTTGTGTATTTAGACAGCACCTCCTCAAAACGTGCAGTTTTAAGTTTCTTTGATGATTTGTTGATATTCAATATTATCATTACAGCCTTAGCATCTGTATACCTGAAATATACATAGATATTATCCTCGGGAACAAATTGCTTAAGTTTACCACTAGCGATCAGATCGGTAGATTGTCTCCATTTTAGAATCTTCTGAATATAGTTCCAGGATTCCTTTTCCCTTTTTGTTCTACCTTCATCTACAAACGCATTACGTTTATCGCTTTCCCATCCTCCCGGGAAATCGTTTCGGAGCTTACCATCGCCTTCCGATTTAAGCCCCTTCATTAACAACTCTGTTCCATAGTAAATTTGCGGTATTCCGCGAGTTGTTAGCAAAAAAGCCATAGCCATCTTATATTTATTGATGCTATCTAAAAATGAGAAAAATCTTGTTTCATCATGATTATCAGCAAAAACTAGAATATTATCAGGATTGGCGTATAGAAAATCCTTGGATAAATGATCATAAAGTCTATTAGCGCCCTTATCCCATGCGGGCTCCTCATTAAAAACCTTTTGAAGAGTAAACATCAATGGGAAATCCATTACAGTTGGAACATTCGAGTTATACCCATCGCGATTGTTTGCATCTTTTTGCCAGTAGGCGCATGTTGGAATATCGTTAAACCATGCTTCGGCAACCATGTTAAAATTTGGGTACTCACCAATAACTTCTTTAGCCCAATTAGAGGTAAAAGATTTCTCAGAAAACGGATGAGTATCTGTTCTTATGCCATCGAGGTCAGCAAATTCAATCCACCAAATGCTATTTTGGATTAAATAACGAGCAACAAAAGGGTTGTCCTGATTAAGGTCTGGCATAGTTGGCACAAACCATCCTTTTGACATCCTCTTTTTATCGTATTCAGAGGCGTAAGGATCCGAAAGTGTTGCTGCTTTAAAATTACAGTTGGTGTACTCAGGCCATTGGTTAATCCAATCGGCCGAAGGTAAATCATTCATCCACCAATGCCCACTCCCACAATGGTTAAAAACCATATCCATAATCACCTTAAGACCTTTCTTATGGGCTAAATCGACCATGGATTTATACAATTCATTCGAACCATGCCGAGGATCAACATGGTAATAATCAGTAATAGAATATCCATGATAAGATGCCTGTGGTTGAGCATTTTCAAGAACGGGCGTTAACCACAACGTGGAAACCCCTAATTCGTTGAAATAATCAATATGATTCATTATGCCCTGTATATCGCCACCATGACGACCATACTGCTCTTTTCTCTTAAGTTTATCCTTATAAGCATCGAGTGAGTCGTTAGATGTATCACCATTGGAAAATCTATCAGGCATTATGAGGTAGACAACATCCTTTGAACTAAATCCCTTCCGAAGCGACGATTCCTTCTTTCGTTCAAAAAGGGAATATTTATAGCTCAAAGGATTTCCACTCTTAAATTTTAAATTAATATCAAATGTGCCAGGTTTAGCATCACCGCTAACTAACAAATCAACGAAAATGTAATTGGGGTTTTGAACCCTATTTACTTTTAATAGCTTTACCCCAGGGTAATTTATTTCAACACTAGCTTCTCCAATACTTTTTCCGTAGACCATCAGCTGAAGGTTTTGATTTTTCATGCCAACCCACCAGCAAAGTGGCTCTACTTTTGAAATTGATTGGGAAATTACCATTTCAGTACTAATTAAAGTTAGAAATAGGGCAACAGCAATACTTTTTTTCATTGATACTTTAGATTATACAATTAAATCCACCTGTTCAACGCATTTAAATCAGCAAAAGCCTCTTTTAAGCGTTCAACAATTGACTCCTCTCCTTTTCGAAGCCAAACACGTGGATCATAATATTTTTTATTTGGAGAATCAGGTCCTTCGGGGTTTCCGATTTGTCCTTGAAGATAACCTTGCTTTGCAATGTAGAACTGACGGATGCCATCCCAGTATGCCCACTGAAGATCAGTATCAATATTCATTTTAATTACACCATAGCCAATAGCTTCTTCAATTTTTTCCTTCTCAGAACCGCTACCGCCATGGAATACAAAGTTTACAGGGTTATGGTTAACTCCAAATTTCTGTTCAATAAGTGACTGTGAATTCTTTAGAATTATTGGGTTTAACACAACATTTCCGGGCTTGTATACACCATGAACATTACCAAACGAAGCAGCAATTGTGAAATTAGGGCTTATTTCCGATAACTCCTCATACGCATAGGCAACCTCTTCGGGTTGAGTATATAGTTTCGAACTATCAACACCAGTATTGTCAACACCATCCTCTTCGCCACCAGTAACGCCAAGTTCAATTTCTAGAGTCATGCCCATTTTGGCCATTCTCTCTAAATACTTCTTTGATATTTCGATATTCTCTTTTAAACTCTCCTCTGATAAATCGAGCATATGAGAACTGAAAAGAGGTTTACCAGTTTCCTTAAAATGTTTTTCACCAGCATCAAGTAAACCATCAATCCAAGGAAGCAATTTTTTTGCAGCATGATCGGTATGAAGTACTACTGGAACATCATATGCTTCGGCAAGAAGATGTACATGCTTTGCTCCGCTTATTGCACCAAGTATACTAGCCCTTTGACCATCATTGCTTAATGATTTTCCGGCAAGAAAAGACGCTCCGCTATTGGAAAACTGAATTATAACAGGTGAATTAACAATCTTTGCTGTTTCAAGAACAGCATTCATAGTATTTGTACCTGTAACATTTANNCCTGTTAAAACCCCAGATGAAATTTTTTTCATAATAACGATAAATTAAATAATCTTTTGAGCAGATCAATTAAATCTTAATTAAGCTGCTACTGTTAACTTTTAAAGGCTTATCCCATACTTTAACATTTAAGGATGGTCCTTGTTCGTTGATAATAATAATCTCTTCGTGAGCAACTACAACTTTTATTAAGTTCTCGCGAAACCAAATTTTAAAACTGAACGATTTCCATCCCTTTGGGATACTGGGGTTAAAGATAAGCATATCATTTTGAATTCTCATACCACCAAAACCCTCAACAATTGACATCCATGTTCCTGCCATACTGGTAATATGCAAACCCTCGTGTACCTCTTTATTGTAATCGTCAAGGTCTAATCGGGCAGTACGAAGGTAAAGGTTGTAGGCTTGATCAATCTTACCTATTTTGGCAGCTATAATTGAGTGAACACAAGGTGATAACGAAGATTCATGAACTGTTCTACTCTCGTAAAATTCAAAGTTATTTTTGATTGTTTCTATGTCAAATCTATCTTCAAAAAGATAAATGCCTTGCAAAACATCAGCTTGCTTGATAAAGCAGGAACGAAGTATCCGATCCCAACTCCATTTCTGGTTAATTGGACGTTGGCTTGGCTCGAGGTCTTTTACGAGTATCTGCTCTTTATCCATATAACCTTCCTGCTGTAAGAAAACCTTATGCTGCTCATCATAAGGAAGGTATACATTTGCTCTAATATGCTTCCATGTTGCAACCTCTGAGGTTTCATTGAAAAAGATCAATTCAACAATATTATTGTATTTACTTGGATCGTTTTTCCTAACTATATTTATGGCTTGCTCTGTATACTCTAAACACCAACAGGCAATTGTACTAGTGTACCAGTTATTATTTACGTTATTTTC
>DQHR01000175.1:0-1488 GCA_003531155.1 Bacteroidales bacterium
CGTTTGATCGCCTTCAACAAAAAACAATGTGTTAAATGGGTCGATAAAAAGAATTGGATAAGCCCCACCATCATCAACTGGAGTCATTACCCCTTTGGTTCCAAGGTCTGGAATATAACTAATAGATTGATCTTCTTCACCAAAAGGAGCAATACCAAATCCTTCATCACAGGCAAAAAGGGCTCTCCAATCTTGTACGAATTCGCCAATTAATTCATTAGCATCTAAAATAGTTACAGCAACGTCATCACTAAGGACCAAGTCCATTGACACTTCTGCAATTTTGGAATGATATGGTTTAATATCAAGAATATAATCGACCAATCCTTGGATTGGATCACTGGTTACTATACTAGTCATCTATTGCNNAATTGTATTCATAGCTTCTTCTATATTGGTTGGTCTATCAAAAGTGTATATTTCAAAAAATATATCTCGGTCAATAGGACTAATATCAAACGACTCATCCAAGATTTCATTAATTATAGTATTTACAGCTAAGTTAGGATCAACAAATGATTGCTCATTTCCTAATCCCCAACGGGTAAAGGTTCCGTATTGTTGATCATAAAATTCACGATCTACAGATGGAACTGGTACTGTTGGATCTGCTAATTTATAACCTACTAAGGATTCAGTAATTCTGTCCCAAAGTTCACGAGGAATGACCTCGTTTTGGTTTTGGCGAATCATACCCCATTCTTCATGTTTGTTTTTGAGATTAACTCCGTCTATTAGAACATCACGCAAAGTTAAATCTTTAACAAATCGAATTTTGTAACGATTATCTTCTTGAATAATATTGTTTCCAACCCCATTTATTATGATTTGAGAATTNNTAATTCATCTACAAGAGGTTCTGGACCAGATAGAGAATTAAAGTTTTGTAAGAACATATATGGAACAGGAAGAATTTTCATTTGTGTAGCCGCATCGAGAATACTCAAATCTCTATCATCAGAAATAGACTGTTTTCCTTGAACCCAGAAATAATATAAAGTTGATGCAATTTCACCTTGATTATCTACAACATTTATTGTGCTGTATGGATAATTTGTCTGGAATTGAACATTAGTATTCGAATTTGTTGCTTGAGCAAATTGTTCATCATTAGTAAATGCGGGCAATGGTTTGATTACACGAACTGTGTCCTGTGGGTTTAAAGTTGTTTCTATCGTAACCGTTTTGATTATGGTATCTGGTAGAGTATCAGTATCAACAACTTGTTGAACAGTAACTTCTTCTTTAAAGAATCCATTGATGTATATGTTAACAAGTTCTCCATCAATTGCATCAAAGTCTGTTATTGTTAGAGTCTGGGTAGGGCCTATTAAAGCCATGTCATATTCTTGATAAAAATCGTTATCTAGTTCTATCCACGGACCCCACACATTTGTTAATTGATTTTGATAACGAACATAAAGACGTTTTAGAGGAGTACCAGTATGTTTTTCATCATTTGGTATTGTCATGTTGTTTGCATCTTGC
>DQHR01000175.1:1514-2753 GCA_003531155.1 Bacteroidales bacterium
TGTAGTAAATCGATTGCTTGCAATGATTCATTGTATTGGAACCCAATAGCTGGATGCCATAGTTGAATTTTATCCAAAATTGTTCCGGCTTTGTAATCGATTAAAGTAATTGGGCTGCAAGACTTTTTGTTTACATTTATCAAGTAAACGGTGTAATCCAATAGATTGTATTCTGAGCCTGGAGTATCATTTGGTGTGAATAACATCTTTAGAATTCTAGAGTTTACAAATTCATAATGTACGTTGTTAACAAACAATCCAACACGTTTTTGTATAATTANNCGTTTGCAAATGTGAAATTAACATCGTCAACCGGAATTGCTAATTTTACAAAATAATCACTGCCATTAATTATAAAGTTTGGTTTTCTTTCTTTTGTAAGAGTTCTAGTATCAAAATAGAAGTTACCATTTCTGCTATTTTCACGAATGGCTTCTGCTTGGTCTGGTTGGTTATACCAACGATTTGTATCACTTACCACAACTTCAGTAAAAGTATTTTCCAATGGATCGCCTGGGCTTGTGAATTGGAAACGCATTTGATTTTTTACAACATCGGTTGTAAACAATTTCATTTCTGGAGTAATCTTAGTTCTGGAATCACCATAATCAGCAAGTTTATATGCCCAAAACTCATCAACATTTGCTCCTAAGTNNAATGATATCCTACAGCGGCTCTTGCATATTTTACGTAAGGAGCTTGTTCATTTACTACATAAGTATCGTAGAACAACGGAACCATGCCTACAGATGCTTCGATGTTTTGAATTAAGTCATTACCGCTCAAGAAGTAACCACCGGCATTTGGTCTAAAGGTAAGACCCGAAACACGTTGGAATGAAATGGTAAATTTACCAACAGAAAGACCTAAGAATGGATCATATATCAATTCTCCAGCATCTGTATAATCATTGAAAATAATAATATTTTCATATTCATCAATGAAAAGTTTAATTCCACCTATGTGGTCATTATCTTTTAATGGTAATCCTATTGTTTCTACCCCATTGACTTCGTAGTTACTGCCAACTGGAGTTGGCAAATATACTCTAGTTAGTTTATCTTCTCTCAAAGCTACTACACTCTTTTGTGGAATAGGTTTTCCATCCTGGTCATAAACGGATGGGCTAGTACGGATATCACTGAACGGACCACTAATAACGTTAGAAACAATACCTCGACTTGGTTTAAACCAAACAGCATTTTTAAATGGGCTAACTTCAACGAATTCTGTTGTAGG
>DQHR01000059.1 GCA_003531155.1 Bacteroidales bacterium
CATCATTTAATGGAATTATTCTATTTTTTGAAAAAGTTTGGAAAGGATAGAAAACTCCATATTTACTAAATTTTGAAAGTATAGAAATATCAGTACTTCCACTCGTATGCACCACAATGCCATTGATATTTTCTAGCTCATCGGTTACACCTTTAATTACTCTATCTGGGACGCAAATAAAATAATAGTCAGCGCTGTTATCAATATTTGAGATAGAATTTATTGCCTTGGCATTTACCTTTTTTGCTAGAGTTTGAGCTGTTCCAATAGCTCGTGAAAAGATTTGAAGAATTCTGCAGTCGGCGTTATACAGAGAAATAGCAAGGCTTGTTGCAATATTTCCTGCACCAATAAAAACAATGCTTGGTTTTTCTGATGAACTCATACAATTGTAACACCTTATTATATATGGTGTAAAAGTAACCATTTAAATTATTTTCGATTCATTAAAATAAAAAAAGGAGGGCTTGCCCTCCTTACGATAATCAAAATAATTTAAAATTATCTCCTACCTTTTACCCTAAGAATTTCTGAACACATTTCGTAATTTTCTAATTGTTTGAATGATTCCATTAGATCTTCAAAGAAATCCTCATCGTTGAACAACGGATGGCTTTGGTTATATGGTAAATTACCCATAACAGTTAAACTCAATAAGTCAAGTTCTTCATGAGCATCAACTTGCTCTTGAGTGTCATCTTGTTCTTGTTTATCAGGTTGTTCTTCATTAATAGCATCGGCTTTTGAGATGGTATTGGAGTTCTCAATAAATTTAGTCGATTGAACATTGTTTGCCTGATGCTTGAGAGTTCTTTTAAATTTAACTATAAAGTTAATTATTTGTAATTCAATTGCTAACGAATCTTGATTCTCGTCAAGAAGGATTCGGTTTGTATGAAACATCTCTTTTAGAATTTCCGATCGTTTGTTCGATACGGGCTGAGTTAGAATACCACGTATCTCCGCCTCATTTTTTTTAATGATTTGTAGGTTATGCTTAATTCGCTCTTTAAGCATATTTATCATTAATTTCATCTGCTCTTCCATAGTGCTATTCCTTTCTTCGTTTAATTTAAGTCTTTATTCTATTTAACAGAGGATTTACAATATAGTTTCTCCAAAGTTGATGAATAAGCCGATTTTGTTGATGATTCTCATCATATTACAGTACTAATATAAAATACATATTTTTTGTTATTGACAAGAAACTGATAATAATATGATTTCTATCTTACTATAATAGCGTGTGGTATTTTTCCATTTTATTTTATCTTTGTACGCTCGTTTTAAAGTTTTATATCACCTTTTCAAAGTATAACTGATTGTTATACAGCAATTAGAAAAATAATTTAATACGATAATTAAACCTTAACAGGATGAAAATTTTAGTTTGTATCAGTAATGTTCCCGATACCACTACAAAGGTTAAGTTTGTTGATGGTAATACTAAACTTGACACAAATGGGATTCAGTGGGTTATCAATCCATGGGATGAACTCTCGTTAACCAGAGCGCTTGAGTTGAAGGACGATGCTTCAACAGGTGTTAAATCTGTAACCGTTGCTAATGTTGGTAGCGCTGCTGCTGAACCAACTATTCGTAAAGCCTTAGCAATTGGCGCCGATGATGCAATCTNNATGCAATCCGTGTTAATGCGGAGCCTGCTGATGCATATTTTGTAGCTGCTCAGCTTGCAGAAGTTGTTAAAAAAGAGCAGTTTGATATTATCATGTGTGGTATAGAATCAAGCGACTTCAACGGTTCAACTGTTGGTGGTATGCTTTCAGAGTTCTTAGGTTTACCTTCTGTTTCCGCTGTTTCTTCTTTAAAAATAGAGAATGGTGAGGTTGTTATCAACCGCGAGATTGATGGTGGTAAAGAGGTAGTAAGCGTTCCTGCTCCTTTTGTTGCAATTGTTCAAAAGGGTATCGCTAAAGAGCCTCGTATTGCCGCTATGCGTGGAATTATGATGGCAAGAACTAAGCCAATCAAATTATACGAACCAGTTGCAGTTGATGCTTTAACTCAGGTTGATAGCTTCGAGATGCCAAAATCACGTGCTGCATGTAAGTTTGTTGATGCTGAGAATCCAAAACAGCTTATCGAACTTTTACAAAACGAGGCAAAAATTATCTAATCCATTATCAATCGTAAATAACATTATAAAATATGTCAGTTCTAGTATTTACCGAGAATTGGGATGGAAAGTTTAAGAAACTTTCTTTCGAGTTGGCATCATACGCTTCAAAAGTTGCTGAGATGCTCAACACAAACGCTGTTGCTTTATCTATTGGTAATGTTGACGAAAGCGAATTAAAGAAATTAGGAAACTACGGTGTTAAAAAGGTTATTAGCGTTAATAATGATGCGCTTAAAAGTCTCGATAATCAAGCATATACCAGCGTTATCGCTGAAATAGCACAAAAAGAGGGTTCAAAAGTTATTGTTCTTTCGAACAATAATACAGGTAAAGGTCTTGCTCCAAGACTATCGGTTCGTTTAAAAGCCGCTATTGGTGCTGGTGTTAGCCAATTACCTTTAAATGCCAACCCATTTACTGTTTACAAGAGAGCTTTCTCTGGTAATGCTTATGCTCACTTGGTTTTAAAATCTGATGTTAAAATTATCACTCTTGCTCAAAACTCTTTCGACCTAATTGAGACTGCAAATGCTGCTGCAATTGAGAACGCTTCAGTTCAAGTTGATGGTTCACTTGTAAAAACTCAGGTTAAAGAGGTTCAAAAGCAAACGGGTAAGATTCTTATCACCGATGCCGAAATCGTTGTTTCTGGTGGTCGTGGTATGAAATCGCCTGATAACTGGGGTCCACTTGTAGAACTAGCAAACCTTTTAGGTGCAGCAACAGCTTGTTCTCGTCCAGTTTCTGACGAAGGTTGGAGACCTCATGAGGAGCACACAGGTCAAACTGGAAAGATTATTGCTCCAAACCTTTACTTTGCAATTGGTATCTCTGGTGCAACTCAGCACATTGCTGGTGTTAGCTCATCGAAGTATATCGTTGCAATTAATACTGATAAAGATGCTCCTATCTTTGGTGCAGCTCAGTATGGTATCGTTGGCGATGCTAGCAAGATTCTTCCTAAGCTTGTTGAGGCTGTTAAGGAAGCAAAAGGTAAATAATAAATACTTAAAACTGACAGGTTCTCAAGACCTGTCAGTTTTTTCATTTATAAAAATATGACTAAACAAATTGTATTTGCAATTGCATTACTAGTAACACTTGGGGTCTTTACATTTACGACCTTGAGGATTATTAGTTTTTTTAAACTAACCAAAAAGGCATTTCCAGTTCGTGATTTTGGAAAGCGTTTTGGTGTGATGATGGAGGTTGCATTCGGACAAACAAAAATTTTCCGTCTACCAATCCTTGGTTTCAGAATCCCCAAAAAACAGNNTCTACCAATCCTTGGTTTCTTACATGCCCTTGTTTTTTGGGGATTCTGTGTAATTCTAATTGGTAGTATCGAAATGGTTATTGATGGCCTTTTCGGTATCGAAAAATCGTTGAAATTTCTAGGTGTTCTTTATGATATTATTATGGCATCAGGCGATATTTTCGCTCTGCTAATTGCCATTTCAATTGCAGTATTTCTATTCCGTAGGGTTTTCCTACATGTTAAGCGTTTCGAGGGTATTGAGATGAAAAAAATCTCTCACCTCGATGCAAACGTTGCTCTTTCAATTATCCTATTGCTGATGCTTTCGCTTTTGGGAATGAACTCGGCTTATGTGGCTCATACTTCATTGATAGGAGGAACAATTGAAGGTGTATATCCTGTTAGCAAATATTTATCAGCAATATTCTCTGGTCTATCAGCAGAGTCAACTTTGGTACAGTATGAGATTTATTGGTGGATGCATATCCTGTTGATTTTCATCTTTGCAAATATGCTTCCATACTCCAAGCATTTTCATGTGTTCATGTCGGTTCCGAATGTGTTCCTATCAAGACTTGAGCCACTTGGAAAGTTACCAAATATGGATAATGTAACCCGTGAGGTTAAGCTGATGATGGACCCAAATGCTGCTTTTGCAGCACCTGCTGCCGATGCTCCAATTGAGCGTTTTGGTGTTAAGGATTGCGAGGATGCTTCGTGGAAGAATTATTTTGATTCATTGGCATGTACCGAATGTGGTCGTTGTACTGCTGTTTGCCCTGCAAACATCACAGGTAAGAAACTTTCTCCACGTAAAATAATTATGGATTTACGTGCTCGCATGAAAGAGAAAGGGCCTATGCTTGTTAAGAATGGCAAAGATTATACTGATAACAAATCGTTAATTCGCGACTATATCTCCGAGGAGGAGCTTTGGGCTTGTACAACCTGTAACGCTTGCGCTAAAGAGTGTCCAATCAATATCAATCATCCAACATTAATTATCGATATGCGTCGATATTTAGTAATGGAAGAAGGTTCTGCACCTGGAGAAATAAAAGCGATGTTCAGCAATATAGAGAATAATGGTGCTCCATGGCAGTACTCTGCTGAAGACCGATTACTATGGGCTGCAGATTTAGAAATGAATGTGAAATAAGGTTGAGGATAAGGTTAAGACTTAGACTTAGACTCAATAACTCAATAACTTAATAACCATAATGGAAACACGTAAAATAGAAGTACCAGTAATGGCCGATCTTTTTGCAAGAGGCGAAAAGCCAGAGTATCTTTTCTGGGTTGGCTGTGCTGGAGCTTACGACGATAGATATAAAAAGGTAGCACGCGCATTCACAAAGATTCTTACCCACCTTAATGTAAGCTTTGCCGTTCTTGGTAAAGAGGAATCATGTACTGGCGATCCTGCTCGTAGGGCTGGTAACGAGATGCTCTACCAAATGCAAGCACTTCAGAATATTGAGATATTCAAGATGTACGAGGTTACCAAAATTATCACCATTTGCCCTCACTGTTTTAACATCTTCAAAAATGAGTATCCCGATTTAGGAGGTAACTACGAGGTTACCAATTACGTTCAGTTGCTCGATAAGTTTATGGAAGAGGGTAAACTTAAGATCGATGCTTCAACCTTAAATAACGATAGAATCACTTTCCACGATCCTTGTTATTTAGGCCGAGCAAACGATATTTACAATGAACCACGTCATCTGCTTAAAGCCATGACAACTAACTATGTTGAAATGGAGCGTAATAAGAGCTTCGCTCTTTGCTGTGGTGCTGGTGGTGCTCAGATGTTCAAAGAGGCAGAACATGGAAATAAAGAGGTATTCATAGAACGAACAGAGGATGCTCTTAAAACTAATCCTAAGATCATTGCTACCGCTTGTCCTTTCTGTATGACCATGTTGACCGACGGTCTAAAGTATAAGAATAAAGAAGAGGAGATTAAAAATTACGATATTGCAGAGCTTATCGCTATTACACTTGGATTATAATAAATCATAATAACCATCAAACAAATGGAAAATACTGTAAACCTAAAAAGTGGTGAATTTCTTGTAAAAGATGTTGATGCTAATAGCATTTTCATTCCAGAGGAGTTTAATGAAGAACAAAGAATGATTGCTCAAACTTGTCGCGATTTTCTTGAAACTGAAGTTTATCCTAACCTAGAAAAAACAGAAAAGGGTGATAGGGCTTTAATGAAAAGTATCCTACATAAAGCAGGTGAACTCGGTATGTTAGGGGTTGCCATACCTGAGCAATACAATGGTTTTGGACAAAACTTTGCAACCCAAATGCTTGTAGCCGAAACAACTGGTGCAGGTTATTCATTCTCTGTTGCTTACATGTGCCACTGCGGTATTGGTACAATGCCTATTATGTATTATGGTAACGAGGAGCAACGCCAAAAATACGTTTCACGTTTAGCAACTGGTGAATTTATTGGTGCTTACTGTTTAACTGAACCAGGTGCTGGTAGTGATGCAAACTCAGGCAAAACAAATGCTAAACTTTCTGAAGATGGTAAACACTATATCCTAAACGGACAAAAGATGTGGATTACCA
>DQHR01000084.1 GCA_003531155.1 Bacteroidales bacterium
GAACATATCCACTTCCTGAAGCACAAGTAGACCGTTTCATGCTTAAGGTTAAAATTACCTATCCAAAGCAGGAGGAGGAGAAGTTGATTATGCGTCAGAATATTGCAAATACATTCCCAAAAGCAGAAAAGGTTTTAAAGACTGAAGATATTATCAAAGCCCGCAGCATTGTTCGCGAGGTTTATATGGATGAGAAAATCGAGAAGTATATTCTTGATATCGTATTTGCAACTCGTTTTCCTAAGCAGTTTAAGCTTGAGAAGTTCGAGAGCATGATTAGTTATGGTGCCTCTCCAAGGGCAAGTATCAACCTTGCTTTGGCTGCTAAAGCTTACGCTTTCATTAAACGTCGTGGATACGTTATCCCTGAGGATATCCGTTCCGTTTGTCACGATGTACTTCGTCATCGTATTGGCTTAACATATGAGGCTGAAGCCGAGAATATTACAACTGAAGATATTATCTCTGAGATTTTAAATACTGTTGAAGTACCTTAGACTGAATGACAACCTTCAATCGGAATATACTCTGTGTATTGCTGATGAGCTTTTTGTCCATTTCGGGAATTGCTCAAAACTTTATTGGACAGCATAAGGAGGAAATTCGAAAGAATATAAAACAGGCTTACCCCGGTTTTAACTTTGATAAAGAGGTTGTAAATGGTAAAAAGAGTTTTTTAAAGTATGTGAACACTTTTGAGGAGCAAACCATTCTGTTTATACTTGATGAGAAAGGAAATTGCACTTCAATGGCTCGAATGTACAATTCTTGGCTTTTATCGCAGGTTAAAAGGGACCTCGATTCTAAGTACAAAAGTAAAGATTCACTTACTTGGCTCGACAGCAGTAATGGTAAGGATTTTGAGATTGTATTAAAAAAGGGAAAATGGTTTATAACCGTTATAACCCGTCCAAAAAAATAAATTTTTCGATCATATGGAAGCCACAGAGCTCATAAAGAAAGTACGAAAAATTGAGATAAAATCGCGAGGTTTATCGCGACATATATTTGCAGGTCAATACCATAGCGCATTTAAGGGTAAGGGTATGGCTTTTAGCGAAGTACGCGAGTATATGTATGGCGATGATATTCGTAACATTGATTGGAATGTTACAGCACGCTTTAATCACCCTTACATTAAAGTTTTTGAGGAGGAACGAGAGCTAACAGTAATGCTTTTGATTGATGTTAGCGGATCAAGAATGTTTGGAACAACAAATATTCTAAAGAAGAACCTTATTGCAGAAATCTCAGCAGTGCTTGCATTTTCTGCTATTCAAAATAATGATAAGATAGGTGCTATACTATTTAGTGATAAGGTTGAAAAGTTTATTCCGCCACAAAAAGGAAAAACGCATATTCTTAGAATTATTCGCGAACTTATTGAATTTGAACCTCAAAGTCAGGAAACCAATATCTCCGAGGCTTTAAGGTATCTTACTAACGCCATTAAGAAGCGTTGCACAGCATTTATCTTAAGCGATTTTATTGATGTTGATACAGTAACCTCAAACCCAAGGTTTAAAGATGCATTAACCATTGCCAATAATAAACATGACGTGGTAGGGATACGAGTTTACGATAAACGTGAGGGCGAAATGCCTTCGGTAGGACTGGTAAAACTTAAAGATGCTGAAACTAATACTTACAAATGGGTTGATACATCAAGCACTGCAACCCGTAAGGTGTATGCCGATTGGTGGAACCAAGCCAGTTCTAACCTGAAAACAGTTTTCAATAAGTGTAAGGTTGATTGGGTATCCATCAGTACCGAGGAAGATTATGTGAAACCTTTAATCCTACTTTTTAAGCATCGAGGTTAATATTTGTGAACTATGAAGATCAAATTATTCATAATACTATTTTTAGCTAACCTTGCAGCCATTGCACAGGAATCATCCTATTCAGTTAAGACAAAACTTTCAAACGATTTTATTTTGGTTGGTGATAGGGTGGAGTTAACCATTTCGGTTCTTGTGCCAGAGTCTTGTAAGGTTACATTCCCCGTGCTTAGCGATTCGTTGATGAAAGGAATTGAGTTGGTTAAGCAACCAAAAGTTGAAACAGTTAGGCTAGAGGATAAAAAAAACGAACAGATTCTTAAATTACTTATTACTTCTTTCGATAGCGGTGCTTATAATTTACCAGAGCTTAAGATTGCTATTACTGATGGGAATAGGGTTGATTCAGTACTTTCTAAGCCGCTAACATTAACTGTTAATTCTATTCCTCGAGATAAAAATGTTAAGGACATTAAGGATGTGAAACCTCCTATTGAGGAACCAATTACCTTTAAAGAGGTCGCTCCATTTGCTTTTGGAGGATTACTTATTGCTGCAATAATTTTCTTGCTAATTATTTATTTAAAAAGAAGGAAAGAGAATCGCCCATTCAGTTTCTTGCAAAAAACAGTTGAACCTCCTCATGTTATTGCGCTTAGGGAACTCGAAAGGATTAAGCAAGAGAAGTTGTACACATCAGAGAACCACAAATATTATTATACTCGATTAGTAGATATATTGAGGGTTTATATCGAGGGTAGGTACCAGGTAAATGCAATGGAGCAAACTACTGAAGAGATCCTAATTGGATTGAAACAGGTTGGTTTTCCTGTTGATGAACAGTACCATAAACTTCAAGAAACTTTAACCCTTGCTGATTTGGTTAAGTTTGCCAAGTTTACCCCATTTGTGTCGGATAACGAGAATAGCTTAAAGGTCGCTTTCGATTTTGTTGAATCAACTAAACCTCNNTAGAAGAAGTAAAGGAAGAGGTTAACATTGAAGAAAGTAAAATTGAAAGCCCTAATGAAACAGCTGAACTATCCGTTGAAAACGATAAAATGATAAATTAGTGATGAGCCAATATATATTTGCACACCCAAAATTTCTTTATCTGCTATTGCTGATACCAGCAATGATAGCATGGTATATCTTTCGCCAAAAGGATTCAAAGGCAAGTTTGCAAATATCTACTTTACAGAGTTTTGCAAAATCACCTGTTTCCATAAAGGTTTATTTAAGGCATATTTTATTTGCTTTACGTGTAATTGCTATTGCTTTAATTATTGTGGTATTAGCCCGTCCGCAATCGACTAATACATGGAAGAATGTTACTACAGAAGGGATTGATATTATCCTTGCAATTGACGTATCAGGTAGTATGTTAGCTCGAGACTTTACTCCCGATCGTCTTGAAGCAGCAAAGGAGATAGGTATCAAGTTTATTAGCGGTCGACAAAATGATAGAATGGGGCTTGTAATTTTTTCTGGAGAGAGTTTTACTCTTTGTCCATTGACCACCGATCATGCTTCGTTGATTAATATGTTCAAGGATATCAAAATGGGTATTCTAGAAGATGGAACTGCTATCGGTTCAGGTCTTGCAACTTCAATATCTCGACTAAAGGAGAGTAGTGCTATTAGCAGAGNNGTTAATAACCGAGGTGAGATTGCTCCTTTAACAGCAGCAGAAATTGCAAAAAGTTATGGAGTAAGGGTTTATCCTGTTGGTATTGGTTCTATTGGAACAGCTCCTTATCCTGTTCAAACTCCATTTGGAGTTCAGTACCAGAATATGGAAGTGAAAATTGATGAGGAAATGCTTCAACAAGTGGCTGAAATGACAGGTGGAAAATACTTTAGGGCAACCAATAACAAGGCACTTGAGCAGGTTTATTCTGAAATCGATAAGCTTGAACGCTCAAAAATTGAGGTAACGGAACATAATAAAAGAGAAGAAAGGTTTAGGATTTTTGGACTAATAGCCCTTGCTTTAATTGCACTCGAATTTGCTTTACGTTCAACAATATTCAGGAGCATTCCTTAAGGATAATTAAACTTAAAAGATATGTTTAGGTTTTCACATACAGATTATTTATACTTTTTATTTTTAATACCGCTAATTATTAGCCTGTTTTGGTTTGTGACCATTTTACAGAAACGTGCCATTAAGCGATTTGGAAATATTGAAACCCTTGCTCAGCTTATGCCAGGCTTTTCAACTCAAAGAGGATGGCTAAAAGTTATAATTTTTAGCATAGCTCTTACACTAATTATTTTTGGTCTAGCTGGTCCTCAATTTGGTTCTAAACTTACAGAAGTAAAGCGTAAAGGGATAGAGTTAATTATTGCATTGGATGTATCCAATAGTATGATGGCTCAGGACATTCAACCTAGCAGGTTGGAACGAGCTAAACAGGCAATTTCTCGTTTAGTCGATAAACTTTCTGATGATAGACTTGGATTAATTGTTTTTGCAGGGGATGCCTATGTTCAATTACCTGTTACAAACGATTATATATCGGCAAAGATGTTTCTTTCATCGATTAATCCGGGTATGGTACCAAAGCAAGGAACTGCAATTGGTAGTGCCATAAATTTAGCATCAAGTTCGTTCAGCCCACAAAGCGAAACAAGTAAAGTAATCGTTGTAATTTCTGATGGAGAGAATCATGAGGACGATCCTATTGAGGCTGCAAAACGTGCTGCCGACCAAGGGATTTTTGTATACACTATTGGTATTGGTTCTCCTCAGGGTTCACCAATCCCTGCATCGCAGGAGAATCAAACCTCTTTTTGGAAAGATAAAGATGGTAACGTAGTTGTTTCTAAACTCGATGAGGAAACATTATCAAAAGTTGCAATTGCAGGGAATGGTAAGTATATCCGGGCAACTAATACTCAACTCGGTTTACTTCCTTTATTCGATGAAGTTAATAAAATGCAGAAAACTGAAATGAAAGAAAAAATATACTCTGAGTATAACGACCAATTTCAATATCTTTTTGCATTCGCTTTATTGCTATTGGTTTTAGAATTCATCATTCTTGAACGTAAAAATAAGTGGTTAACAAAGTTGAACCTTTTTGGTGTTAATAGGAGGTAGTTATGAAAAGATTTGCTCTTTCTTTGATATTTGTTCTTATTGCAATTGCTCTATTTGCTCAAAGCGAAAAGAAATCTATTCGTCAGGGTAATAAAGAGTTTAAGAAGAATGATTTTACAAACTCTGAAATTTCATACCGTAAGGCATTGGAAAAAAACCCTTCATCTTTTAAGGGAAATTTCAACCTTGCTGATGCTCTTTACAAGCAAGATAAGCAGGAAGAGTCTGTAAAACTTTTTGATGGATTAACTTCTGCAAATGTTGATGATGCTCAAAAATCAGGTGTATACTACAATATGGGTAATTCATATTTGAAGCAGCAAAAGTTGAAAGAAAGCATTGAGTCTTATAAGAAAGCATTGCGATTAAATCCGAATGATTCCGATGCTAAGTATAATCTGTCGGAAGCACAACGCATGTTAAAGCAACAGCAACAACAGCAGCAAAACGATAAGAATAAAAAAGATAATAAGGACAATAAAGACAAAGATAACAAGGACAACAAAGACAAGGATGAGAAAGATCAAGATAAAAAGGATGATAAAGACAAGGATAAGAACAAAGATCAAAAGGATAAAAATAAGCCTCAACCTCAGCAACAAAAGATTTCACAGGAGGATGCTCGAAGAATGTTAGAGGCTCTGCAAAACAATGAAAAGCAGATTCAGCAAAAATTGAGAGAGCAACAGGCAAAGGCTGCAAAGGTTAGGGTTGAGAAGAATTGGTAAAGTATATATATCATAAGATATGAACAGAGTACTATTTTTTTTAAGTTTACTGGCTGCAGTTAATTTTTCTTCGGCTCAAGAAGTTGCACTTGAGGTGTATGCTCCAAGTCTTGTGGCTGTTGGAGAGCAATTTAGGTTAAGCTACTCAATTAATAAGCAACCAACATCGCTTACACCTCCAGAAATAAAAAACTTTGAAATACTTGCAGGCCCTAGTTCATCTCATAGCACTAGTGTTCAGGTAATTAATGGGCGTGTGACTCAAAGTGAGACTATTTCGTACACCTATATACTTGAAGCTAAAAAAGAGGGAAAGTTCACAATTGATCCTGCCACTGCTATTGTTGATGGAAAAGAGTTGAAATCAAACTCAGTTACAATAGAAGTTATCAAGCAAAATAACTCAAGTCAGCAACAAAGCCAAGGGTCTGAACAGCAGGATAGGACACAAACAAGAGATGATTTACCAAATTCTGAACTTTTTGTAGGCGTTGATGTTAGCCGCAGATCAGTTTACCTTGGCGAACCTATTGTTGCAACATTAAAACTTTATACTAGGGTTTCACTTGCAAATTTTGAAGACTCAAAGTTTCCCCCATTCAATGGCTTCTGGAGTCAAGAGATTGAGACAACACCAAATATTGAATTTCAACGTGAGAACATAAACGGGAAAATTTATAATGTAGGAATTATAAAGAAGTACCTTCTTTTTCCTCAAAAGAATAAAACCCTTGAGATTGATCCTTTTGAATTGGTGGTTTTGTATCAGCAAAGGGTTAATCGTTCACAATCTATTTTTGACGATTTTTTTGGGTCAGTAGAAACATACCGAAAAAAACTTGTTAGTAAGCCAATTACAATTAATGTAATGGACTTACCAGCAAATGCTCCTGAATCCTTTAGAGGGGGTGTAGGCAATTTTAAACTTGAGCCATCACTCGATAAAAAGGTGGTTAAAACCAATGAAGCAATTACGCTAAAACTTAAAATATCGGGGAATGGTAATATAAAGCTTATTGATTCTCCAAAAATTGGATTTCCCGAAGGTTTCGAAGTGTACGATCCTAAGACGAGCGATAATGTAAATACATCGACTAATGGGGCTTCTGGCTCTAAAATATTCGAGTATGTTGCAATTCCACGAACTCCAGGAAACTTTACAATTCCATCTATTGAGTTTACTTATTTTGACCCAGTTAAAGTTCAGTATGTTACCCTTAAATCTGAACCCTATAGTATAAAGGTCACTTCTGATGGATCTGATTCAGGAACTGCGCAGGTGTATGGATACAGCAAAGAGGATATTAAATTCATTGGAAAGGATATTCGTTTCATTAAAACAGCAAAATTAGCTACTAAGCCCTATGCTTCATTTTTTATTGGATCAGTATTGTTTTATATAATAATAATTGTTCTATTAGGTGGATTTGCTTTTGCCGTTTACTACATGAGCAAGTATCAAAAAGAACTTTCTGATATAATGCTAGTTAAAAATAAGAAAGCTAACAAAATTGCTCGAAAACGACTTCATATTGCTGAATCGCACTTAAAAGCAAATAATCGTGAGCTATTCTTTGAGGAGATCCATAAAGCAATGTGGGGCTATCTATCCGATAAATTGAGCATACCCGTTTCAAATTTAACTAGCGATAACGCACGAACCGAGATGAGCACTAAGGGTATAACTTATGTTGATATTGAAGAGTTTATGCAGATTATTTCTGTTTGCGAATTTGCCCGATTTGCTCCTGCAGCTGATAATTCAGAGATGAGCATATTATTTAATAGAGCACATGAGCTGATTATGAAATTTGAAGGTATTATTAAGAAATGAGAGTTTTAATTTATCATATTAAAATTATCAAATTATGTTTAGATTTATTATAAACACTATAGTAGTAGGAGTTTTATCGTTAGGCAATTTATTTGCTGCCAATATCGATCAGCAAATGGCTGAGGCTAATAAGCAATACTCTGATGGGAAATTTGATGAAGCAGTAAAATCATATGAATCAATAGTAAAACAGGGTTATTGCTCTTATATACTATACTATAATTTAGGGAATGCCTACTATAAGACTAAAAATATTCCTTTTGCAATCCTAAACTATGAGAGAGCTTTGCTTTATAATCCGGGGGATGAGAATATTAAGTTTAACCTAGATTTGGCTAAAACATTTACCGTTGATAGGATTGAACCTTTACCAGAGTTCTTTTTAGTTTCCTTTTTTAAAAACTTCCGGCTTTTAATGTCAACCAACCAATGGGCTTATACCGGCATTTTCTTCCTTATTGTCAGCCTTACTCTTGCTTATTTATTTTGGTTTACGCATAATCCTAGCGTAAAACGTATCACTTTTTCGACAGGAATTCTTGCAATAGTAATTGTTTTGCTTTCATTTACTTTTAGTTCTCAACAAAAGAATAATATCGAAAAGCATGGCTATGGCATACTTACACCTTCAGTCATTGCCGTAAAGAGTTCACCTGGTGATTCGGGTAAAGATCTTTTTGTTCTTCATGCTGGAACAAAAGTAAAGATTATCGATTCAATAGGAGATTGGTATGAGGTGCGTATTGCCGATGGCAATATGGGGTGGATTCTTAAAGAAACAATGGAGAAAATATAATTCTCTTCTTCTTTTTTTTATTTCATTTTTTTGATAGAGAAGATGGGAATTTGAAATATTGATAAACAAATTATCTTCAAATCTGTTAGTAGTAATAAACTTAAAACTAATAGATTATGAAGATTTTTTCGTTATTAACTGTAAGTTTGCTTGTAGTAAACTTAGTTTCAGCCCAAAATAAATCATTTTACGATTTTACTGTTAAAACCATTGATGGAGAAAACTACTCTCTATCACAACTTAAGGGTAAAAAGGTAATGGTGGTTAATACTGCCTCAAAATGTGGTTATACACCTCAGTATGAGACTTTACAAAAAGTATATCAGGAATATAAGAGCAAGAATTTTGTCATCATTGGATTTCCCGCAAATAATTTTGGAAATCAAGAACCTGGAACAAATATTGAAATAAAGAATTTCTGCACTGAGAAGTTTAGCGTTTCATTTCCTATGATGGAGAAGATATCTGTTAAGGGTGATGATATGAATCCATTATATAAGTGGCTTACTTCAAAGTCTGAAAATGGAGTAATGGATAGTGAGGTGAAATGGAACTTCCAGAAATATCTGATTGATGAAAATGGTAAGTTGGTTGATGTTGCCTTCTCAAAAGAAAAACCCGATTCCGAAAGGATTATTAAATGGATAAAAGGGAAATAGCACTTATTGTTTATTGAACTATTAAAACTCTAGATTATTCTAGAGTTTTTTTTCATTTAGTAAAACATGTTTTTTACAATTAACTGTATTGTATAATGAATCATTGAATTTGAAGATTGTTATCTTTACATAAAAATGTAGAAATGAAAACAGTATTACTTACAGGAGGAACAGGATACATAGGTTCACATACTGCAGTGGAGCTCATTGATGCTGGTTATAAGGTTGTTATTGTTGATAACCTTTCTAATTCAACTGTTGATTCAATTGATGGTATTGAGAGAATAACAAGAGTTCGTCCTGACTTTGTTAAAGCTAATTGCTCCAATCTAAGTGAGATGGAAGACCTTTTTCGCAAGTATGATGGTTTTAAATCAATAATACATTTTGCAGCACTTAAAGCAGTTGGTGAGTCGGTTGAGAAGCCTCTTGAATACTATAGTAATAACCTAGTTTCGCTAATCAATCTTTTGCAGCTGATGAAGAATGGAGGTGGAGGAAACATCGTATTCTCAAGCTCTTGTACAGTCTATGGTCAACCCGATATTTTGCCTGTAACTGAAACATCTCCATATAAACCAGCAACCTCTCCTTATGGTAATACAAAAAAAATAGCAGAAGATATATTGCGAGAAACTATCAATGTAAATGACTCGATAAGAGGAATTGCTTTAAGGTATTTTAATCCCATTGGAGCGCATCCATCAGCTGAGATAGGAGAGCTTCCGTTAGGAAAACCCGATAATCTTGTGCCTTTTATTACCCAAACGGCAATAGGTATAAGAGAAAAATTACAGATTTTTGGCAGCGATTATGATTCACAGGACGGCACCGCCTTACGCGATTATTTTCATGTGGTTGATTTGGCTAAAGCGCACGTTTTAGCGTTAAAAAGACTTGAAGAGACTAGAAATAAAACAGGGTTTGAAGTATTTAATGTTGGTGCTGGAAAAGGAATAACCGTTCTTGAGATTGTTAAAACCTTTGAAAAGGTGAGTGGTGTTAAATTAAACTATGAAATTGTAGGACGCAGGGCTGGAGATATCGAAAAAGTTTGGGCTGATACTTCGTTAGCTAACACAGAGATGGGATGGAAGGTAGAAAGTACTTTGGAGGAAGCGTTACTATCCGCTTGGAACTGGGAAAAGAAGATTCGACAAGTTAAAAGCTAAAAAAGATACATTCGTTTAAAAAAAATCCCAGCCTAGGCTGGGATTTNNGATTCTAATCCGACAACTTGAGAAACGCGTGCACTATCAGGAACAGCTGATACGCCGGCATTACCAATAAGAGGATTTATTTTGTTTCCCTCTTTGAGGAAAAGGTTGAAAATTTTTACAAACATTACACCTCCAAAAGTTGCAATTACAAACGATGCTGCACCTAATCCGAAAATCATAACACTTTGAGGAGTTAAAAATGTTGTTGCTTGCGTTGATGCT
>DQHR01000091.1 GCA_003531155.1 Bacteroidales bacterium
AAGGTCAACCCCCTTCACATTACATCCTTGCTCTTTGAAATAAAGCAGAATTCCTCCATCAGCACAGCCAACCTCTAATATATTTAAGCCTTTGAAATCAATTGTAGGATAAGCTAATTTTATGAAATCGAAAATCTTCTTAGCTTTTTTATGACGAGCTTTAAAATAAAGTTCAGCAGGAGATTCAACTCCTATATAAAGTTTTCTGTACTCACCATCATAAAACTGGTTATAAGAGTCTTGGGTCATACGAGGGTTTACATATACCAATCCACAATTTCTGCATATAACAACATGACATTCTAAACCATACCTATCTTTTTCAGCCAATAATTCTGAATCCACAGATCCACATATGGCACAGCATATGCTTTCAAATTTATAGTTACCACTTTTAATATTTCCCTCAACCCTACTTTTGGTATCTAATTGGATTTTATTGAGCTTTAATGCTGATTTTGAGTCATATTTAAATCTTGGTGAAAGCATAACACTATCTTTATTTTTTAATTATTAGAGCCTTATAATATTTCAGCCTACATCCTAAAATTAATTGTGCTTTTTAATAGGCAAGACCAATAAATTTCATCCAAAATTACCTTTTTTTAAATAACCACCCTAATATATTAATGCTGAAATATTGTTTGTTTTAAACGTTCTTAAATCAATGCTAAAAACAAATCATACCCATATCCCAACAGAACAGACCCAATAAGAATTATCGTTAAGTAAAGTATAATTGCTCGGCGCTTCATGATCACCGTTAGTCCACCAATCACGCCAATGCTTGTTGCAGGGCCAGATATCATATAGGCAAGAATTGCACCATCGCTTGCTCCAGCATCTCTTAGAACTTGCAATAGAGGAACAACTGTTGCGTCGGAAACATACATGGGTAACCCAACTAGCGTAGCTAAAGGAACCGAGTAGAAGTGTTTTCCGTTGAATAGAGTAACAACCCATTCAGTCGGCACATACTCCTTAACAATATAGGCAATTACAACAAAAAGCATAAACAGTGGGAAAACCTTTATAATACCAAGTTCTATAAAACTTAACATAACCTTCTTAAGTTTAATTTTTTCGATAAACTTTGATAAGTTTTCAAGCGATGAACTCTCGGTAAAACCTAGCGAGACGCTCTGCTCTCGACAGCATTGAGTTGCATAACTTTTAGAACAACATGAACTTGCAGATTTTTCATCAACCATCAGAGTCACCGCCTTTAGGTTGGCGGCATTACTTTCTGCTTTGCTCGAAAGGATTGATTCATTTGTCTTCTTTACAGAATCACCGTTTAATCGAAGTTGATTATCAAGATACTTGGTTTTCCTCTCGATTAAATGGGTAATCCAACCAGCCCCAAGTCCAATAATGATGGATGATGCTGCCAATGCTGCTGCAAACTTTAAACCCATAAAACCCGAAAATATCACGAAGGTGTCGGGGCTCATAAGGGGTGACGAAACTAAAAATGCCATAATTGCTCCCCAAGGGATTGTACTAGAAACAAGCGAAAGCACAACAGCCATCGTTCCACAAGCACAAAGCGGAGTAAATGCGCCAAAAGCAACGCTTCCCAATACCAAGAATCGTGGACGACGAAGAAAAAGTTTTCGGGTTTTCTCAGCATCAACATAAACAGATATTGCAACGGCTATAAGTATTCCGAAAAGAAGAATAAACCAATTTGCCGCTAAAGTTTGTAATAGGTAATTTAAAACACCTAATAACCCATCTAAAATTTTTGATATCATAACGACCTCCTTTTTTTGTTTGATTTTATGATGCAAAGGTCGTTTGTGGAGAATCGTTCTCTCTTGATCTAGATCAAGAATTACTGGTGGCTATCTTTTTTCTGATTCGGCTTAGCGTTTCGGGGGTAACTCCAATATATGAGGCGATATAATGCAAAGGGACACGATTAACAACTCCAGGATTTTCCTTTAAAAGGGTTAAATACTTCTCTTTTGCAGGCAATGGTCCATTTCGCCATGACGATTGCTGAAGTTCTATATACTCGCGCTCAGCAACCACCCTCCCTACCTTCTCCCAGAAAGTTGATTTGGAATATAGTGTGTTTAAATCCTCGTGCTTAATCAGCACTAAAGTAACATCTTCTAAAGCCTGAATGGCAACATTGGACGGCGTTTGCGTAATAAAACTTACAGTTGAAGTTGCAAATGTATTATTGCTGCAAAGGCAAGTTGTGCTCTCAACACCATCATAAAGGTTATAGGCTCTCAATATCCCATCGGCAACAAAAGCAAAATGCTTGCAGGTTTTTCCTCGTTCGACAAAATGTTCTCCTTTTTTAAACTCTCTAACTTGAATAAATGGCAAAGCCAACTCAAAAGCATCGTCAGTATATCCTTGCACAGACTTTAAAAATGCCTTAAACTTATCGATAGCGAGATTAGCATCCAACACCAAAAGACAATTATATGTTTTTTACTTTTTCTTTTTTTTCTTCTTCTTAATTGGCATTGCCATTTTAGCTTCATGCTCCTTAATTAACGATTTCCAATCGTGTTCACTATCCTCTGAAATATCAATAGTTTCTTCGTACTCCGCTTTATCAATGGCAATAACATCAATTGGTTTTGTCAGGAAACTTTCAATTTCATCAAGAATTTCGTGCTCCTCCTTGCTACAGAAAGAAATTGCAATCCCACGCTGAGTTCCTCGTCCAGTTCGTCCTACTCGATGCACATAGTTCTCAGCAACTTCGGGCAAATCGTAATTAACAACATACTCCACATTAGGAATATCAATACCTCTAGAACTTATATCTGTTGCAATTAGGATTTTATTTGTTCCGCATTTAAAGTTAGCCATTACATCCGTACGCTCATCCTGAACCTTATCGCCATGAATAGTTTGGCTTGATATTCCCACTCGCTCCAAAGCTTTAGCAACACGTTCGGCTCGCACTTTTGTGCGAACGAATACAAGCATCTTGCTCTCAGGATGCTCTTTAATCATGCGCTCAAGGAAAAAGCGCTTATCATCCATCTCGATAAAAGCAACAGAATGATCGATATTTTTCGAAACTGGATCTTTAGGTGATATCTGAATACGAACAGCATGACGCACTAAACCATAGGCCAAATCTTTGATATGCTCATTGATTGTTGCTGAGAAAAACAAGGTTTGACGTCCTTTAGGAATTCGCCTAATTAACTGCTGCATATCGGTGATAAAACCTAATTCAAGCATATGGTCGGCTTCATCAAGAATAAGTATATCAACGCTTTTAAACGAAAGAAAACCTTGACTCGCTAAATCGAACATTCTTCCAGGTGTGGCAACAAGAATATCCATCCCATTCTTAAGTCTTTTGATTTGTGGCGCCTGATCAACTCCACCATGCATTCCAAGAACATTAATACCCATACCGGCTACTAGTTTCTCAAAAACTTCTGTTACCTGAATAGCAAGTTCATGGGTTGGCACCATCACAATACAGCGAACGCCATAACTCTCCATCTCCTCTCGTCTTAAACTAAGCAGATGAATTACAGGTATTGCATAGGCTGCTGTTTTTCCAGTTCCGGTTTGAGCAATTGCAAGCACATCTTCACCATTTACAATGGGTGGAATAGTCCTATACTGAATATCGGTAGGTTTTTTAAAACCCAAATTTTCGAGATTGCGCTTTAGCGCTGGAGAAAAGTTATATTTATCGAATCTCATAATCGTATTTAAGATGATGTTTCCTTTAGCATTTCGATATACAAATCCTCAACCTGTTTCCTTGCCCAAGGGGTTTTGCGCAAAAATTTCAAACTCGATTTAACGCTTGGATCTTTTATAAAGCAGTTAATCTTTACTTTTTTTCCTAACAATCCCCAGCCATAATAATCCTCAAGAGCAATTACAATATGCTCAAGCGTTTTACCGTGCAAAGGGTCGTTGCTTTTGTGCTCAGCCATTAACGGGTTGATTTGATATCTGATGGCTGCAAAGGTAAATTAAAAAAAGAGGAGAAATCACACGTTTTATTCTCTTTTCGAAAAAGTAACCTCGAATGACTAACTTAGCACCGAATTTAAAAACTTGAATTGTGACTTTTAACGACCTAAATTTAAACAAGCCATTACTCCAGGCCCTTGCTGACCTTGAGTTTGAATATCCAACACCAATTCAGGCAAAAGCATTCCCAATCATAATGTCGGGTCGTGATGCCGTTGGCGTTGCGCAAACAGGTACTGGTAAGACGCTTGCTTATTTGCTTCCAATTCTTCGTCAGCTAACATTTTCGAAACAGCGCGAGGCTCGTATATTGATACTTGTACCCACAAGAGAGCTTGTTATTCAGGTTGAAGGAGAAATAAAAAAGTTAACAAAATACAGCAGTATTAGGGTTGGAGGTATTTATGGCGGAACAAATATCAACACTCAAAAGCAGCTAATTTACGATGGGCTTGATGTGATTGTTGCCACACCAGGTCGTTTGCTTGATTTAATCCTAAGCGGAATTTTAAAATTCAAATCCATTCAGAAATTGGTTATTGACGAGGTCGATGAGATGCTTAACCTTGGATTTCGTGCACAGATCATAAATTTGCTTGAAAAGATTCCTACAAAGCGTCAAAACTTAATGTTTTCGGCTACTTTAAATGAAGATGTTGAAATGATGATTGACAATTATTTTTACAAGCCTGAGTATATTGAATTAATTAGTAGAGGAACGCCATTAGAAAAAATCATTCAGCAGGCTTATCATGTTCATGATAAGCCTGCTGAATGATTTTTTCTAATGGCGTTCCTCTACTAATTAATTCAATATACTCAGGCTT
>DQHR01000165.1 GCA_003531155.1 Bacteroidales bacterium
TACAGACCCACAGAATGGCTATTTGAAGGGCAGAAAAAAGGAGAACAGTATAGCCCAACAAATAGCCATTCTGTGGGTCTGTATGATTTATAGTATTCCCTGAGCATCAGTATGGTTTTTTCCGATAATGGCACAATTCTATCTTTATTCCCTTTCGATAGCCGTACAATTAGCAACCCTCGTTTACTATCAACGTCATTCGGTTTGAGGTTGAGCAGTTCGCTACGGCGTAAGCCGCAGGCGTATATCAGGCTGAGCATGGCTCTGTGCTTTAAGTTTTTTGGTGTAGAGAGTATTTGTTTAACCTCCTCCTTACTTAAAACGTTTGGAAGTTTGTGCTCTCGCCTAGGACGTTCAACGGCATCAATATCAAATTTGCAGCTGTATATGCTTCTGAAAAAGAGCTTAACCGCATTGATAACCTGATTTTGAAACGATAAGGAGTAGCAATTCTTTATCACAAAATCGTGGCTGAACTCCTCAAGGTCCTTGTTGGTTATATCTGCAACAGGCTTTGCTGTGTAGTTGAGAAATAGTTTTAGCCCTTCGGTGTAAATTGCTATTGTATTTGGGCTATACCGACGCTGGGTAAGGTAGCGTTCGAATTTATCTATTTCACTTTTATATTGATTATTTGATTCGTTGGATTTTCTGAAGTCTTTAATGCTATCTCTTTTTAACCCTTCTTTTTCTTTTTTCTGGTTCGAATCAAATTGATTTGAAGTTAAAGTGGTTGTTGATGGATTAACCTCAATTTTATCTGCCCAACGTAGCGTAAGACCCTTACATGTTAGTTTAGATAGCTCTACCTTGCTCTCTGTTGTATCAGGGAGATGCCATGCTTTAAGCGATTGGCTCCATCGGCTGTTAGGGATATCTTTTATTGCCTTGATCAAGGGTGGGTTGAATCCAAAACGAAGCGATAATCGTTTTTCGTCATTATGGGTAATTTTCTCGACTTGTATAGTTTCCATATCTTTTTCACTTTATTTTAAAGTTAATAAAAATCTGGAAATTTTTTAGCAGCTGTTAATTTTTTGTTATGGACTGATAATGCCTACCTTAAATTTTAACCCTGTAATTACTTTTGTTTTTTATAGGATATTGCATTTAGTTAGTCCAGATGTATTTACGGTTGTATTAAGAGGATATATTGCAGTATTATTGAAATAAAAGATGCTTTTTGGTATGGTCGGTTTGCTCAAGTATTGCAGTTGGATTAGCCATATGTCGTAATATAGCCATTATTCACGAGCCTTTACGTGGTTTATCGGTTACCTGTCCCGGGGGTGGATTTGGGGTTTAAAACAATGCTTAAATAAGATCGTAGACATCAGATTTTAGATGTCAGAACCTTTAACTATTAGCCATTCGTTTTAAACTATTTCTTTTTGGCTAAATTGTAGTAATAATCAGCTTTTTCCTTGTTTTCGTATCGAGTAAAGATGTTCCCGAGGAAAGTTGCATAGCGAGATTTTGGGTTAAGTTGATAAAGCTTTAGGAAATAATCTTTTGCAATACGATAGTTCTCGAAGTAGATTTTGTATGCGGCAAGTAGCTGCTGATACTGCTTTTCTGTTTTATTAGCCTGATAAGCTTTCATTTCCTTAACATACGAGTTCTCAGCAAGGTAGTAGTACTTCTCTGCAAAGTGCTCAAGAGCTCCAATATTATTGGCATCAAGTTTCAATATCTGCTGTGCAACTTTATCGAGCTGATTTTTGTACCCCAGTTTTTCGCATACAGTAAAATATCCAACTAAAGATTTTGCCTCACCTTGAGTTGTTGATTCTAGCGATGGCCATAACTTATATGCCGATTCCCAATTTTCGCTCTTTATATAGGCAAAAAATAGCTGATTCTGCATATCCTTAAACTCTGCACCTTGTGGGTATTTGGTAATATAGATATCGAGGTTGGTTATCTCTTTCGAAAGATTGTCTTTTTCAAGGAACGCCTTTGCCAATATTGAATAAGTTTTATCGGTTGCAATTGGGTAACGTTTTGCAATCTCGAGGTATTGAATGGTTTTATCAGTTTGTTTAAGTTCCCATGCTGCTAAACCCGCATTTTGGTAAATAGTACTATCTACTTTTTTATTCTGCGTTTTTTTTATCTCCATTACTTCTTCGTAGATGTTCAAAGCCTTTTGGTATTCACCAAGATTAAAGGCGTTATTTGCCTCTTGATGTTTTTGAGCTGTAATGTCAGTCTTAGATGAACTTATCTTTTTCGTGGTTGAGCATCCAATAGTAAAAATTGTAGCTGATATCGCTAAAATAATGAGTTTGCAAGAATTTGTCATGGCCGATAATCAATTTTTAAGGGGGCAAAGGTAAGATAAAAAACAAATAGTTTCGGATATATACATAAACGAAACTATTTGTTTTGTCAATTATACAATTGGTTAAACTCTCACGCCCATTACAAGTATATCATCAACTTGCTCGTGATGTCCTTTCCAATCGAGATGCTCTTTTAGGATTATGGACTTTTGTTCGTCCATTGGCTTATTGCATATTTGGAGCAGTAACTCCTTGTATTTTTTCGACATGAATTTGCGACCATCAGCTCCGCCAAACTGATCGGCGTACCCATCTGACGAGATGTAGAACGAGTCGCCCTTTTGCAACGCAATTTCATGATTAGTAAACGACATGTGGTCGTTCATATGTATTGCAATTGGCATCTTATCGGCTTTATACTCTATTAGTTCACCATTTCGAATTAGGTAAAGAGGATTATATGCCCCTGCCCACTCAAGTTTCATCTCATGTGGGTCGAATACGCAAAGCGAAATGTCCATACCATCCTTGGCTTCGTCTTTTTTACCCGTTTGTGAGAGTGTGTGCTTCACATGGTCTCGTAAAAAGTTAAGAATGCTTGCAGGTTGCATTATCCCTTCTTTGTTTACAATTTCGTATAGGAACGAAACGCCAAGCATACTCATAAATGCGCCAGGAACCCCGTGTCCGGTACAGTCGGCAGCAACAATAACAATTTTTCCACCATTCTGGCTTAGCCAGAAAAAGTCACCGCTAACTATATCTCTTGGTAAAAAGACAACAAAGTGTTGTGGTAGCGTTTGAAGCAGCATTTCATCCGAAGGTAAAATAGCCCTTTGAATACGGCTAGCATAGCGAATACTGTCGGTTATTTCTTTCTTTTGTAGTGTAATAAGTTCGTTCTTTTCCTCTAAAATTCGATTGGCCTTTTGTTTCTCTTTTATCATCTTTAAAAGGAGGAGCGCTACAAGAAGTACTAAAACAACACCGATAATTGCACCAATAATTGTAAGTTTCTGTCTTTTTATAACTGACTCTTGTAGATTTAATGCTAAATCTTTTTTTTCAGTTTCGTACTTGGTTTGCATTTCGGTAATTGCCTTTTGGCTTTTCTCGGTAAAGATTTTATCTTTTATTCTTACTGCCAGCTTGTTGTAATTTAAGGCTTTTTGAATATCTCCCAAGTCTTCGTATAGTGTTGATAAACGTTCATAGCAATAGCGTTCATCATCTTTCATTTTAAGTTTTTTGGAAAGTGTAAGGCACTCAAGGAGATTCGCCTCTGCTTGTGGCATATTTTTTTGCCATAAATTACTTTCGCCAAGTGCAAATAATGCCTTTGCTGTTTCGTAGGGAAGATTTAGTTTTCGTGCAAGTTCTAAAGCCTCGTTAAGGTATTTGTTTGCCTTTTTCCAATCCCTAATTGTGCTGTAGGCAGTTCCGATGTTTATGCTGGCAGTGGATATTTGATCTTCCTCTTTTGTTTCGTTAAAAATTTCAAGCGATTTCTTGTAATACTCAATCGATGTTTCGAATGAGGCTTGTATCGTTTTACTTGGTAATTTAACCAGAGAGTCCATCCACTCTTCGCCATATTGTGCAGCAAATTGGTTTGTTGCTAGTCGTGAATATAGGTTGGCAATGTTTTGCATTGCACGACCCTCTTCGGGGCGATATTTTAATTTTTGAAATATGTCAAGAGATCGCAAGTAGTATTCAAGCCCTTTTTTATAGTTTGCTTCGTTAGCCTTTACTGCAAGTGTGCTTTGCGATAGATTTTCGTAAACCATTCCAATGCCATTGCACGATTTGGCAATGCCCTCATTATTCCCTATTTTTTCGAAAGTTTGTAATGCTTTTTGATACTGCTCAAGTGCAAGTTGGTAGTTGCCAATGTAGGTGTAGGTATTCCCAAAATTGTAATAGGCTATCGCTAACCCTTCAGGATCATTCAGAGTCTCTCTTATTGTAATGGCATTTGTATAGCAGTCAATTGATTTAGGGTAATCAGCTTTATCAAAATAAAATCTTCCAATTCGGTTGTAAGTAACGGCAATGTCCTCTTTGCTATTGATTGACTTACTCAAATCAAGCGATTTGCTGAGTAGAAATAGTGCAGAATCGGGCTGTCCATTTCTGTCGAAAAGATCGCCCAGGATGAAATACGCGTTAGCTTGATGCTTTACGCTATCGTTTTTTGTTGCAAGAGATAAAAGCTGTTTTGCAGTTTTATGGGCTAGCTCTAATGAATCGAGGTAAAGGTAGAATTCAGATATTGCCCTTAATGCTCTGAATTTTCCAAACAGATAGTTTGATTTATCGCTAATATCTAAAGATTTGTAGAAACCTTTTAAAGCTTTTTCATTGTCATCCTGACTACTATAGGTGAATGCAAGGTTGTACTCAGCGTCAGATTTCGCTTTATCATCCAATTTTTCAGCAACACTAATAGCATCCTTTGCATACTCAATGCCTTCAGGGTCAGTTTCCCTAATTTCAGAAAGTTTGAAAAGAATTTGTAATTTTTCGTAATCCTTTGAGTTCTTAAGGATTTGTTTTAAGCTATCCTCTTGGTTAACCTGCCCAAGCAGTATTTGCGCAACGAGGAGAATGCTTATGGTTATAAATA
>DQHR01000067.1 GCA_003531155.1 Bacteroidales bacterium
ATTATTAAAACTTGAACTCCTGCCTTATCAACCTCAATTAGCTGCAGAATAGGCAGGAGTTCAAGTTTTAATAATTGTGCCAACACGCGAACTGGCCATTCAGATTGAGCAGGTATTTAAACAGATGGGAACTGCCTACAAAGTAAATTGTTGTTATGGTGGTCATGCGGTTTATATCGAGGAGAATAACCTAAAGCATCCGCCAGCCGTTTTGGTAGGCACTCCAGGTCGATTAGCGCACCATTTACGTCGTAAAAACTTGGTATTGGATGATACTTCAATTCTAATCTTGGATGAGTTTGATAAATCCTTAGAATTTGGGTTTAAGGATGAGATGGAATTTATCATCCAGCAATGCGATAAAATCAAAAAACGAATTCTAACCTCAGCAACAGCATTAGATGAAATTCCCGATTTTGTTGGTATTAACGATTGTGTTGAGTTGAACTATACGGCTGGTCAGATTGAGTCAAAATCAACCCTATCCATTAAATCGGTTAGAGTAAAAGGCGACGATAAGTTGGAAGCGTTAATGCTTTTGCTCGGTCATACTAAATCGCAAGCCACGCTTGTTTTTTGCAATCACCGCGATGCTGTAAATAGAATCTCTGAGCAATTGACTTTTAACAAAGTTGAGCATGGTTTTTACCATGGAGCAATGGAGCAAATTGATAGGGAGCGAACACTGATTAAGTTTAGGAATGGGAGTATAAATATATTAATCACTACCGATTTAGCCGCTCGCGGCTTGGATATACCTGAAATTGAAACCGTAATCCATTACCAATTGCCTACCACCGAAGATGTGATGATACATCGAAACGGTCGTACCGCCCGTATGCATGCCGATGGGACAGTATATTTCTTATTAGATGTGGACGATTATTTGCCTCCTTTTGTTGAGGGTATACCAGAGGAGGAAGAACTTCCAAATAAATTGATTTTACCAAAGCCATGCGAATGGAAAACCTTGTATATAGGAGCAGGAAAAAAGGATAAAATTAACAAAATGGATATTGTTGGAATGCTAATGCAGAAAGGTCAATTACAAAAGGATGAGCTTGGAAAGATTGAGGTACTTGACCATACAGCCTATGTGGCAATTAGAAGAAGCAGGATTTTTAAGACACTTCAGCTGGTCAAGGATGAGAAAATAAAGAATAAAAAAGTTAAGATTGAGATTTCTAATTAGTAGTACATATCATATTTATTACACATTTAAATAGGAACGTTTTATAACTTTTAATTAGAAGAAAGTAATTTTAGTTTTGCAGAATATTTAAAACGATTTTGAGTTAACGAATTATGAACTTGAAAAATGATTAAATCTATCATAATTGCTTGGGTTCTTGTTTTAATGACAATATCATGGAGTTATTCTCAAACAAATCTTAAGGATATTGATGGTAATATATATAAAACTATTGTAATAGGGAATTATGAATGGATGGCAGAGAATTTAAAGGTCACACACTATAATACAGGTGAAAAGATTAAAAAAATAGAGGATAAGGAAATATGGAAGGGTTGTAAATCAGGGGCATACTGTTGGTATAATAATATTGATAGTAATAAATTCTATTTTGGCGCATTGTATAACTGGTATGCAGTAAATACTCAAAACCTTTGTCCAGATGGTTGGCGAGTTCCATCCGATGAAGAATGGAAAAATTTAGAAAGTTTTGTAGATTCAATATATAAAACTAGCAATCCTGAATGGAATGGTATTATGAGTAGAGGAAGTGATGTTGGACTTAAATTGAAAGCAAAAATTGGTTGGAATTCTGAAGGTGGAGGTACTGATATCTATAAATTTTCGGCATTGCCATATGGAGAACGGAGTAGCAATACAGGAAATTTCCATCATCAGGGTAATAACGGTTTTTGGTGGAGTAGTACTGATGTAGACACTTTTAATGCTTGGTACAGGTGTTTAGTTTTTTTTGATAAGAAAATGATTCGAAATATTCACCCAAAAGCGATGGGATTCTCAGTAAGATGTATAAAAGAAAAATAGTTTTATTAAAAAATTGAGATTATAATAGTTAATGGTTTTGTTAAACAAAATGGCAAGTAATATAGGCTAGTTGTCAATACTAATTGTAAATCAGAATAATTCATTAAAAACGTTCCTACTTAAATTGCAGCCTGAAAACCGTTTTAACTCTTTGCTCCGATTCAAAGTATAGCGTTCCACCGTGCAGCTTCATGATCTGTCGTGATAAACTAAGTCCAATTCCAGAACCTGATTTCTTGGTTGTGTAAAAAGGGATAAAGATATTATCAACTATCTCATTTGGGATTCCTTCACCATTATCTTCAATCTCAATTATTGTATAATTGTTCGATGTAAATGCCCTTAACGTAATAAGAGGATTGGTTTTATTTGCTAGTGCATCGATACTATTCTTAATTAAATTAATCATTACTTGTTCAATCAGATTTTCATCCATATGTAATGTGAGCGTACGCTCTATTGGCTCTTTTATTAAGTCAATACCAAACTTTGATACCTCAGCATGCATCAAAGTGCATACATTTTCGATAAAAGAATTGAGGTTTATGGCTTGTTTCTCAGGAGTTGGCAATTTGGTGAGCTTACGATAGTCGTTAACGAAAGTGTATAAACCATTACTTCTTTTATCGATAGTTTTTAAACCTGTACGTATTGATGTTATATGTTTTTCGTTGATTTCAGAAGTAGGTTTTTGTTGACCCTCCTCATCCTCTAAAAGCATCAAGCAGGTTTCGGTTAACGAGGAAATTGGTGTAACGGAGTTTATTATCTCGTGTGCCATAGTTCGAATAAGTTTATGCCACGATTCAATCTCCTTTTGCTCCATTTCCGATGCAATATTGCTAAAGGTAATGAGTTTTAACTCGCTATTTATTACCTTAACTTTACTAGCCTGAATTGATAACGTAATGTTGTTATTTGCAATTCTATACTCAAAAAGCCGTTTCTCGTTGGGCTCAATGTGTTTGATGATTAAAGCCAAATCAGGATTTTTAGCTGATAGCTTTTCATATGTGCTAAACTCATCAATTCCTGGTATTAAAAGGGCAGAACTATTGAAGAGGGTGATGCTTAAATTTTTATCGATAGCAATAATTCCAATATCTATGTGATCAATTATCAATTTAAGATATTGGTATTGAGCCTCTTTTTCAATTTTGGCCGTTGATATTTCTTTAAGAATTTTCTTAAACTCATGATTTAATTCTTTGAAGGAGTCTCCTAATGACTCTTCTTTATTGGAAAAGGTTAAATCGGAATGGTGTATTGCTTGAAGAAACCTTGTAAGTTGTCTATTTGAGATATTAATAAATCGAACAATTTCGAATAGCTGGATTATTAAAATAACACTTAAAACCAAGGTGCTAAAGAATCGATTCTCATTGGTTAGTATTAATGCAAGAGCAATTAGGTTTGCTAGAATTAGCAAAAACCTTAGATAAAGTTGAAACGAGAATCGTTTATAAACCATACTTTTCGAGCCTCCTATATAATGCATTTCGTTGGAGCCCAAGATCAATGGCTGCCTTGGTTACATTTCCATTATTTTTATGAAGAGCTTTCATTATTACTGCTTTCTCCATTTCGTCGAGGTTAAGTTGATCTTCATTTGTTGAAGTTTGTAATTCAGTTTTCTTTAACAAGAAATCTTCAATTACAATTTCATCATTATCGCAAAGTATAACTGCTCGCTCTACAGTATTTTGAAGTTCCCTGATATTGCCTGGCCA
>DQHR01000033.1 GCA_003531155.1 Bacteroidales bacterium
AACCGAAGTTAAAAAAGAATCTGATGCAAGTTTTCAAGAATTTGGGTTGTTCCTAAATCTTGAAAACTTGCATCAGATTCTTTTTTAACTTCGGTTTGAATAAAAATATTTTCATCCCATGGAATTGCAGCGAAACTTACAGCATCACCACCGCCAACCGATAAATTCACAACACCCTGTGCCGTTGTGGTTTGATTGATAGTCTCTGTATAAACAACAGTGCCATCGGCAGCAGCCTTCCGAAGAGTTATTTTCACATTTACAGGCTGGCTAGCAATTACAGTTCCATCGGAATTACGAAGCACTGCCTGATAAGAGATTTTTTGAGGAACCTGCCCTATTCCCTGCAAAATCGTTGCAAGCGTTATAGCTATGGTTAATAATTTTGATTTCATTGTTTCTAGGTATTTAAAATGTTAATTAGGTTGCTTTTTTTTAATCGAATATAAATATCCGTAATATGAATTTAACAAATACTTTATTAAAAAGTTTTTTGATGAACGCTCTAAGATGCATTTTTCAATTTATTATCTCTGAATATTTGGGAAACCAATGAATCATAAGGATTTCTCATAGTTTTTTACAACTACTTATCTAATTTTCAAGTAAATATTTTGTTTTACAATCAAAAAATAACTACTTTTGCCTCGGTTTTGAAGTTATTGCGCAGGGGACGGAGTCCCCTGTTTTGTTAACCAAACCTTTGTAAAATCATGATTACAAAAGAGCAAATACAAAGCATTATTGCTCCTAAAGTGGAAGAGGAAGGGTTATTTATTGTTGAAATTACAGTAAGTGCAACAAACCAAATAACCATTTTTATTGATGGAGATAAAGGTGTAACAATTGATCAATGCATAACCATAAGTCGATTTATTGAGGAAAACTTTAACCGCGACGATGAGGATTATGAACTTGACGTTTCATCTGCAGGGTTAGACTTACCCCTAAAAGTGGTAAGACAATATGTGAAGAATATCGGTCGTATGGTTGATATTGTCACCAAAAAAGGACAAAAATTTACAGGGAAACTTGTTGGGGCTGATAATGATTGCTTTCAAGTTGAAGTAGAAAAAAGTATTCTGCTTGAGGGTAAAAAGCGAAAACAAAATGTAACAGAAATTGATAGCATTAAGTATTCTGATATTAAATCAACGAAAATTGTAGTTTCATTTAGATAGTTTGTAAATAGTTAACAAAATGGAAAACCTGAATCTGATAGACACATTTGCCGAGTTTAAGGAGCTGAAAAATATCGATCGTCCAACCATGATGAGCGTATTAGAAGATGTTTTCAGGAATATGCTTATTAAAATGTATGGTTCAGATGATAATTACGATATTATCATCAACATCGATAAAGGGGACTTTGAAATATGGCGTAATCGCGAGGTGGTTGAAAATGGAGCCGTAGAGGATCCTAACCGTCAGATTTCACTGTCAGCAGCAAAAAAGATAGATGATGATTATGAGGTTGGCGAAGAAGTTACTGATGAGGTTAAACTCATTGATTTTGGACGTAGGGCTATTCTTTCACTTCGTCAAAACCTTACCTCAAGAATTTTAGAACTAGAGAAGAATAACACTTACAATAAGTACAAAGATAGAATTGGTGAAATCGTTACTGGTGAGGTTTATCAGGTCTGGAAAAAAGAAATTCTTATTCTTGACGATGAAGGTAACGAACTTATTATTCCAAAAACTGAGCAAATTCCAACCGATTATTTCCGTAAAGGGGATGCAATTCGCTCAGTTGTTATCAGAGTTGAAATGCGTAATAATAGCCCATTAATCGTTCTTTCACGTACATCTCCCGTATTCCTTGAAAGATTATTCGAACTCGAAGTTCCAGAAATTTTTGATGGCTTAATTACAATCAAAAAGATTGTACGTATGCCAGGCGAAAGGGCAAAAGTAGCTGTTGAATCGTATGATGAACGAATAGACCCTGTTGGTGCATGCGTAGGTATGAAGGGAAGCAGAATTCATGGTATTGTTCGTGAGCTACGCAACGAAAATATCGATGTTATCAACTATACTACTAATACACAACTTTATATTACCAGAGCACTTAGCCCTGCTAGAATTACTTCAATTAAACTTGATGAAGCAGAAAAGCGTGCCGAGGTTTATCTAAAACCTAACGAGGTTTCACTTGCTATCGGAAAAGGTGGATTCAATATCAAGCTTGCTAGCCAGCTTACTGGTTACGAAATTGATGTTTATCGTGAATCTGATACCGAGGATGAGGAAGATGTAACCCTTGACGAATTCGTAGATGAAATTGAGGGATGGATTATTGATGCTCTTAAAGGGATTGGTTGCGATACCGCTAAAAGCGTAATCGAGATACCATTTAAAGAACTAGTTAAACGTACTGATCTTGAGGAAGAAACTATCAAAGAAGTTCTAAGAATATTGAAATCAGAGTTTGAATAGTAGGGTTTAAAGCTTAGTTTTGCAATTATTATTAAATAACGGGGATTACCTGGTATGACAAATGTCGAAAAATCATTAAGGCTTAGTAAACTTGCTCGAGAGTTTAATGTAGGAATATCAACTATTGTAGAGTTCCTACATAAAAAGGGTCACAAAATCACTAGCGATCCAAACTCAAAAGTAGATGCTGAACTTTATAATCTGCTAGCGAAAGAGTATGGCGCTGAGGTGAACCTTAAAATGGAATCTCAGAAAGTTAGCCTTAAAGGCCTTAGGGATAAAAAAGAAACCATCTCGATTGACGATGTAGAAAAAGTGGTTGAGGAAGATGTAGACTCAACAGATGCAGAAGATGAAGAGTTTATGAAAAATATACTCTCAACTCCTAAACAAAAAGATGTTGCTGCATTCGAAAAACCAAAAATCGATCTCAAGCTAAAAGGGAAAATTGATTTAGATGCACTTGCACCTAAAAAGCATCAACCTGAAGCGTCTAAAACGCAAGAGGCAAAAGAAAAGCAAGAGAAAGAACAGCCAAAGCATCCTGTGAAGAAAGAGGAAAAACCACAACATGATGCACAACCTAAGGTTGAAAAGAAACCTGAACATATAAATACAGCTCCAGTTCATGTTGAGCAACCCAAGGTTGTTGGAAAGGTGAATCTCGATCAGCTAAACCAGAAAACCCGCCCAACTCAAAAACACGAGCACCAACATCCTCAGCAAAAACAGCATAAGCAAGAGCCTCATAAACAAGAAGGGGAAAAGAAAGATCATAAGGGTCATCAGCAGGTTAAGAGTCATGAACCTCAAAAACCAGTAGAAAAGATTACTCCACAACCTGTTGCTGAAAAACAAGAAGCGGTTAAGGAAGAACCACAAGAAGCTGTTCTATTCAGAAGAGAAGTTGAAAAACTTTCGGGACCAACAGTTGTAGGTAAGATTAACCTTGAAGCCTTTGAGGTTAAAAAGAAACAACCTGTTGCATCTTCTTCTGACGCTGATAAAAATAATAACAATAAGAAGAAACGCCGTAAACGTATTAGGAAGGACAACCTTAAGGTTAACATCCCTAATGAAGGGCAAAAATCTTCTCCAGTTCCACCAACATTAACGAAGAAAGCAGATTTACCAGATAGAAGAAATCAACCTTCAAACGCCAATGCCAATAATAAGAAGAAACGTAAAATTATTAAGCCTTAGGTTAACGAGGTTGATGTGCAAAAGCAAATTAAGGAAACCCTTGCACGCCTAACTTCAAAAGGAGGTAAATCGAAAGGATCAAAATATCGTCGCGAGAAGCGTGATATGGTAAGCGTTCGTCAGCAGCAAGAGCTTGAGCAACAAGAAATCGATAAGCAAACCATCAAGGTTACTGAATTCGTTTCGGCGAGCGAACTTGCTACCATGATGAATGTTTCACCAACTGAGGTTATTGAGGTTTGTATGAACCTTGGTCTTATGGTTTCAATCAACCAACGTTTGGATGCTGAAACAATGGCTTTAGTTGCCGATGAATTTGGCTATAAGGTTGAATTCGTTAGCGTTGAACTACAAGAGGCAATAAAGCAAGACGAAGATAGCCCAGCGGATTTAGTTCATCGTTCACCAATCGTTACCGTTATGGGTCACGTTGACCACGGTAAAACATCATTGCTCGACTATATTCGCCATACAAACGTTATCGCGGGTGAAGCCGGTGGTATTACTCAGCACATTGGAGCATATAACGTAGAAGTTAAAGAGGGTAAACACATTACTTTCCTTGATACTCCTGGTCACGAAGCATTTACAGCAATGCGTGCTCGTGGTGCTAAAATTACTGATGTTGCAATTATTGTTGTTGCTGCTGATGATAACATAATGCCTCAAACCGTTGAAGCAATTAACCACGCAAGTGCAGCAGGTGTTCCAATCGTATTTGCAATTAATAAGGTTGATAAACCAGGAGCTAATCCTGAGAAAATCAAAGAGGGACTTGCAAACATGAATTACCTCGTTGAGGATTGGGGTGGAAAATACCAAAGTCAGGAGATATCGGCTAAGATGGGAACCAATATAGACAAGCTACTCGACAAGGTTCTTCTTGAAGCAGAGTTACTCGATCTAAAAGCAAACCCAAAGAAAAAAGCAACCGGAACAGTTGTCGAATCAACCCTTGACAAGGGTAGAGGATATACTGCAACAGTGCTTGTCCATGCAGGAACCCTTAAACAGGGTGATATTATGATTGCTGGAACCAATTTCGGGCACGTTAAAGCAATGTTTAACGAGCGTGGTAACAGAATAACTGAAGCTGGACCATCAATGCCTGTTCAGGTAATTGGATTAAATGGTGCTCCACAGGCAGGTGACTATTTCAATATAATGGAATCTGACCGTGAAGCGAAAGAAATTACCAATAAGCGCGAGCAGTTGCAACGTATGCAGGGTCTTAGAACACAAAAGCATATTACCCTTGATGAAATTGGTCGTCGTATTGCAATTGGAAACTTCCAAGAACTTAACATTATCGTAAAAGGTGATGTTGACGGTTCAATTGAGGCGCTATCGGATTCTCTTATCAAACTATCAACCCCAATGATTCAAGTGAATGTTATTCACAAGGCAGTTGGTCAAATTTCAGAGTCAGATATTTTACTTGCAGCAGCATCAAACGCTATTGTTATCGGTTTCCAAGTTCGTCCTTCGATGGGTGCACGTAAGTTAGCCGAGAAAGAGGAGATAGACATTAGGCTATACTCTATCATCTACTCAGCAATTAACGAGATTAAAGATGCGATGGAGGGAATGCTTTCACCTGAACTTAAAGAAGAAATTGTTGGTTCAACAGAGGTTCTCGAAGTATTCAAAATTACCAAAGTTGGTACTGTTGCTGGTTGTATTGTTAGAGAAGGTAAGGTTGTTCGTAACAACAAAGTTCGTCTTATCCGCGATGGTATTGTGGTTTACACTGGTGAACTTGAATCGCTTAAACGTTTCAAGGACGATGCCAAAGAGGTACTCAACGGTTTCGAGTGTGGCTTGAACATCAAGAACTTTAATGATATAAAAGTTGGAGACATCGTTGAAAGTTTCACTGAAGTTGAGGTAAAACGTAAACTCTAGAAGATAAACTTACTATAAGCAAAAAAGCGGTAAAGAAAACTTTACCGCTTTTTTTATACTTTGATTATATCTACTTATTAATCATCTTCACTAGCTTCATACACATATCAGTAAAAATAATCTGCGCATTACCGTTTCTTGATATATGGTCGATGGCAGAATTAAACTCTGCAAAAACCTGATAAACATTGGACTGGTTAATAAATGGAGAGAATTTTTTACCAAAATCGATCTCTTCTCCTGCCAAATAGGATATATCCTCAAGATTCATGTTGAGCATTAGGCTCTCTCTCAATAACCGAAGCGATTCGGTTAGTAACTCTTTTTGCTGCTCACGTCCAAGCGATGATGCTTCTCCAACCCAATCGAGCAATCCTAATACATCGTTTGAATAGCAAAGCCTCATGAGCGATCTAAAATATGGGAAGTATGGATTCTCCTCCTCAACCGAAATAAGGCTCATCGCCTTACGATAGTTCCCATTTGAGATTCGGCTAATGTCATTTGCCCTCGATGGATTCATTTGGTACCTATCGACCAATGCAAGGGCAATACTCTCGCGATGAATTGGAGGGACTTTAATTACCTGAGTACGCGATAAAATAGTTTTTAGCAGCTGAGTTGGATTCTCGCTTACCATTAAAAAAGTGGTGTTCTGTGGGGGCTCTTCTATTAACTTCAAAAGTTTATTGGCTGCTTGTTGATTCATCCGTTCAGGAAGCCAGATAATCATAGTTTTATAATCCGACTCGAAACTCTTCATGCTTAACTTTCGGATCACATCTGAACTCTCTGTTGTACCAATAATCCCTTGCTTATTTTCGGCACCAATCATCTCGTACCAATCAGCCTCAGTAATATATGGATTTTCAAGAAGTACCTCACGCCATTGAACCATAAATGCATCGCTAAGTTTTCCTGATGGTCCCTTCTCATCGTCATCAGATTTTCGTTCCGATAAAATTATTGGAAAAACAAAATGTAAATCAGGATGAATCAGCTTATTAAATTTATGGCACGAAGGACAAATTCCACAAGAATCCTCCTCTCCTTTTTGTTGACAGCTAATATATTGTGCATAGGCAATGGCAAGCGCTAATTTACCGGTTCCATCCTGTCCGGTGAATAGCTGAGCGTGAGGTATTCTCCCTTCTTTAACCGATTTAATTAACTTTTGCTTAACTTGTTCCTGTCCAACAATATCCTTAAAAAGCATAATTCAATAGATGTATTAATTTCTAAAGCAATCAAAAGTACGAAAAATAGCGTAATGTTCTAAAACGACTATACGCCTGAATCAAATAAATTGAGATTACCCAAAATGTTAACTCTTCAAGCAAAATAACCTAATAATTTTAACTTTTTCCATCAATCGATTGCGATGAATACTGGTAGGTATTATACTTTTTTGGTAAAGTATAATGTATATTTGTTACTTGTTTAAATAAAAGTATAATTCATGAACAAGATTGATAATTATTCTTTTGCCGGCAAAAAGGCAATTGTTAGGGTTGATTTTAATGTTCCCCTAGATAAAAAAACCTTTGAGGTTACTGACGATACCCGTATTCGCGGTGCACTACCAACAATAAAAAAGATTCTAAATGGTGGAGGTTCAGCCATCTTAATGTCTCATCTTGGTCGTCCTGATGGAAAAGTACAAGAAAAATATTCGTTAAAGCATGTTCTACCCGCCATTGAGAGGAATCTTGGTGTTAAGGTGAAGTTCGCTTCAGATTGTATAGGAGAAGAAGCCAGAAAGTTGGCATCTGAACTTAAGGTTGGAGAGGTTCTTGTATTGGAAAATCTGAGATTTTACGAGGAGGAAGAAGGTAAAGCATACAGTTTAGCCGAAGATGCTACTGACGAGCAAAAGAAAGAGGCAAAGACAAGAGTAAAAGAAAGTCAAAAGAATTTCTTAAAAACATTGGCTAGTTTCGCCGATTGTTACGTAAATGATGCTTTTGGAACTGCACATAGAGCACACGCATCAACATCTCTAATCGTTCAATATTTCCCTAACGATAGCATGTTTGGATACCTTATCGAAAGCGAATTAAATGCGATGGATAAAGTGCTTCACTCAAACGAAAAACCTTTAACTGCAATAATGGGTGGAGCAAAGGTATCTGATAAAATTTTGCTTATTGAGAATCTTTTGAATAGGGTTGATAACCTTATTATCGGTGGCGGAATGACCTATACCTTTATCAAAGCTCAAGGGGGAAAGATAGGTAAATCTCTTTGCGAAGAGGATAAACTTGAGCTAGCACTTGAAATACTAAAAAAAGCAAAAGAGAAAGGTGTAAACGTATACCTTCCAGTTGACGCAGTTAATGCTGATGCATTTGATGCAAACGCGAATACTCAAGTTCAAAAAATTGATGTAACTCCTGATGGCTGGATGGGTTTAGATATTGCTAGCGAAACAATTAAAATGTTTGGGGAGGTTATCGAGAACTCAAAAACGATCCTTTGGAATGGCCCTATGGGAGTATTCGAGATGGAAAAATTCTCAAATGGTACTAAAGCCATTGCACAATCAGTTGCTAAAGCAACTGAAAAAGGCGCATTTAGCCTTGTTGGAGGAGGAGATTCAGTTGCTGCTGTTAATAAACTTAATCTTGCCGATAAAATTAGCTATGTATCAACCGGTGGCGGTGCTATGCTAGAATATATGGAAGGTAAAGAACTTCCCGGTGTTAAAGCGATTAGAGGGTAATTATAAAAGAACATTTAAAAGAGTTCCGATCTCATTAAGAGATCGGAACTCTTTTTTGTTGCTTACAAGTTCTATCTTTGCACAATGAATAGAATAATCTCATCAATATTTGATATTAAAAACAATGAGCAGTTTGAGAGAATTGCTCTCGATGTGTTTAGATATCAATCGGTTAATATACCAATCTATAAAGAATACATCGAGAGGTTAAAGATTAAAACGGAGGATGTTACCAGTATTGATAAAATCCCATTCCTCCCTATTCAATTCTTTAAAACCCACGAGATAAAAACACTTGACACAACAGCTCAAGCAATTTTTACAAGCAGCGGGACAACAGGGAATCAAACTAGTCGACATTATGTTGCAGATACCAATCTATATGAAAAGAGCTTTACAAAGACTTTTAACCTCTTCTATGGCAATCCATCCGATTATTGTATTATAGCGCTTCTTCCCTCCTACCTTGAACGCCAAGGTTCATCGTTAGTATATATGACCGATAGGTTAATAAAACTTTCAAATCATCCTGATAGCGGCTTCTTTCTAAATGAATTTGATCTCATCAAGGAACGTTTGGAACGATTGGATACCAAAGGACAAAAGTGTCTGCTAATCGGCGTTTCATTTGCCCTCGCTGATTTTGCCGAGAAGCATCAGATTAAACTTAAGAATACTATCATTATGGAGACAGGTGGGATGAAGGGTAGAAGGAGGGAGATGGTACGTGAAGAACTGCACAAACTGCTTTGTAACTCCTTTGGCGTTGATGCTATCCACTCGGAGTACGGAATGACAGAACTCCTTTCCCAAGCCTATTCCAATGGACATGGAATTTTCCGATGCCCCCCTTGGATGCGAATAATCACTCGAGATCCTTACGATCCATTTACAACCCTTCCAAAGGAACGAAGCGGTGCAATTAACATTATCGACTTAGCAAATGTAAACTCTTGCTCTTTCATTCAAACTGAAGATTTAGGTAGAGTTTTTGATGATAACTCATTCGAGGTGCTAGGCAGAATGAACGACGCACAACTCCGAGGATGTAACCTCTTAGTATACTAAAAAAGCCTGATATTATCAGGCTTTTCATTTTGTACTTCTAATCTATTTTACTGCACTGCGTGTCTTAACAATTCCTAATTTCATGGCAATTTCAACAGGAATTGCATCCTTATGAATTAGAATTGCAATGGTTTTCATTCTTACATACGAATCAGACATATATAGATATCCACTATAAATGTGATTTTCGGTACCCCAGCTATTCTTAGTATAGTAATACTTTGTTCCATTCTGGTCGGTTGCAATTCCCGTAAAATGCATAAGATGATCATCTGTAGAGGTTTGATTATCAAAGTTAGCTTGTCTGTTCTCCTGTGTAACATTAACTTCAGGAACAGGTTTCTCAAAACTAAACATCTGAGAAATTCTATCTTTCTCGCTCATTTCTGTCCAACGACTCATATCGGTATTCTTCAAATCCTCAACTTTTGCTGCAGGAAGAATTGCAACTCCCTTTTTATATCCAAATCCTTTTTCGCTCACATCTCCATCCCAACATACAGAGTATCCATTCATTAGTGCATTCTCTATAATAGCCATTAACTCATCAAGAGGGACATTATAATACTGATCGCGCGACCAGTTATCGGGAATTTCAAGTATGAATTTTTGATAGAACGGGTGATGATTGAAAGAAGTAATCTCAACATAATCATCTAATTTCATTCCTGTTGATTCAAAGAAAGCTTTAGGCGATAGCTTCTTGCCGTTAACACTCATTTCAGCAGGAGCTTTTCCTAAATAGGTATCAAGAATTGCATTAAAAGCTGGTGCCCAAGCGGTTGTAATTTTTCCACCCTCCTTTTTTACTGTAGCATCAACAATGGCCTTTAAATTTGCTTCAAGTTCACCATGATTATGATCATTTGAACCATAATTTTTGCCAGAATATGCCTCTTCTATAGCGAATCCAAATCTTCGAACTACATTTAAAACATCGTGCGCTTGGCCTCCTTGACCAAAATTGTTAGTACCATCGAAACGAACGTAAAGGTTTGCTTTATCAGCATAAGCCATACGAGCAAAAAACATTTCTGAAAGATCTAATTCGGGTTGTCCTAACCGTAACAATTCAGTCTCAATGTAAGATGTTGTAGCAAAACTCCAACATGTTCCTGTACTTTGCTGATTCTTTACAGGAGTAGTTTTTACCTGCTTAAGCATGGTAAAATTATAACCCGCAGTGGAACTCTGTGAGTATCCTTTTCCAAATAACGAAATGATGATGATGCCAACAACGGCTAATCTCGACAATCCAGCTAATAACTTCATAGGTTTTTAATTTATCGAAAGTAAGTACTTTAACAACAATTTTTCTTTAGATGTGTTTAACTAACACTTGGTTTAAAACACCAATCAAGTTACTAATTACTTTACAATTAGTGTTGGTAAATTGATATTTTATTAGAATAAAACCCATTCTAGTTTGATCCATTACACCATAATTAATGATTTTTATCATAGATATGTGGACTATATCTAATAATTATTATATTAGCGTTTGCTAAACTCTACTGTTTAATGCGAAAGGCAAGGATTTTTTTAGCAATTGTAGCATACTGTGTTCTTATTAAACGCCTTATAAATAGGTCGTTTCAATATGTGTTTAATAACAATTCCGAACCTAAAGAGACTTCTGTTGACAACTATAAACCTAATGCCCATTCCTTCAAATTTAATCGCCTTGAGAAATTCTTTTCACATAACGATTCCAATAATTTAGGATTACATACCGGTTTTCTTACTCGCCATCTTTTAATTTGATTTTTCGCTTCTTTCTTAGGCAATGTATTTTTTAGGCATCAATACTCAAACGCCTTTTTAAAACATACGTTCAGTAAATAACAACCTAAACGAAAATATTAATAACCCTAATTTGATGTGTATGAAAAAATTACTGATTGCATTACTTTTTACAGGTATTGTAAGCCCAGCTGTAGTATTAGCGGGTGGTATTGTTACAAACGCTAATCAAAGCGCTTCTTACGTTCGAATGCTTGCTCGCGATGCATCAACAAGCCTTGATGCGGTTTATTACAATCCTGCTGGTTTAACCAAACTTGCAGATGGTTTCCACCTATCTCTAACAAACCAATCAATTTTCCAGAAGAAAACCATCGAGAATAAATTTCCATATCTCCACGAGTCAAAATATGTTGGTGACGTTGCAGCTCCCCTTTTCCCTAGTTTATATGCAGTATATAAGAAGAATAAGTTAGCCCTAAGTTTTGGATTTAATCCAAATGCTGGAGGTGGTTCTGCTGATTATAAAACTGGATTACCAAGTTTTGAAATTCCAGTCTCAGTTATTCCTGCTTCATTAACAGCAAATGGGATACCTACCAATAACTATTCTGCAGATATTAATTTTGAGGGAACAAGTGTATTCTGGGGCGCACAGGTTAATGCTAGTTATGCAATTACAGAGATGCTTTCTGTTTCAGGAGGTGTAAGAATGATCTTTGCAAAAAACACATACCAAGGGTATTTAAAAAACATCATGATTAACCCGAACCAACCAGCATTTGGTGCTGCTTACAATGGCTCAAACTTAGTTTCGGCTCCTACATTTTTTGCTGATGCTGCTACGGCTCTAAACGGCTGGTCTGCAGGTGCAACAGGTTATTCTACGATAATTTCTGGAAAAATTAGTGGAGGTGAGGCAGGAACCACCTTGCTATCTGCTTCAACATTAACTCCAACTCAAATTGGAACAGTTCAGGGTTTATTAGGTGCTGCAGGTTTAACTCCAGCACAAATCGGAGCAATTGATTTACAAACAGCACAAGCAACTCTAACTGCGGCCGCTCCTGTTTTTACAGGTAAAGCGAATGCAATGAGCGCAAATGCAGCTGCAACTGCAGACGTGGAGGTTGATGCAGAACAAACAGGAACAGGTTATACCCCAATTTTAGGAGCAAATTTAACAATTGGCGAAAAGTTAAACATTGGATTTAAGTATGAGTTTAAAACCAAACTTACTCTTGAAAATAAAACTAAAATCGATGGAACAGGAATGTTTACCGATGGTGTTAAATTCAGAAGCGACATTCCTGCTATTCTTTCAGTAGGTATTGCTTATGCAGTTCTTCCTCAATTGAGACTAAGTACTGGCTTACACTATTATTTTGATAAGGATGCAACAATTGAAACTGCTCCTGGACAAAAGAAAAAAATTGAAGGAAACTTATATGAAATAGCTTTAGGTGGTGAGTATGATATTACAGATAAAATTTTAATCTCTGCTGGTTACCTTTACGCTAAAACAGGTGTTGGTCAAGGATACCAAACCGATCTAAGCCACAGTTTAACATCAAGTACTGTAGGTTTTGGGGGAGCATTTAAAGCAACTGAAAAAATGCAGATTAACTTAGGTATGCTATATACAATGTACTCTTCTGATTCAAAAAGTATAGATTATACTGCATACGGAGTTCCTAGTGCTAAAGAAACCTATAACAGAACAAATATTGTTTTCTCGGTAGGTGTCGATTACCACTTCTAAACAGGTTATTTAAAAAATAATTACCTTGCAAGGGTCGGAGCATTCCGACCCTTGTTACATTAATAAAACGCAAACCATGAGAAATTTAGCAACACTAATTATATTTCTACTTTACTTACAATACTCCTTTGCTCAGCAAATAATAGAAAAACCAGCTGTAGCTGAGCAAACACACCAAGATTTAAACATTAATTATATTGCACTTTATAGCGATTCAACGGTTGTCAATCTTTCTGTTGAAAACAAACTGGCTCAAGGGGGCTGGTTTTGTGCCGACAGGAAGATTTATATTGAAACAACACAGGAGCACAAACGTTACAATATTATCAAAGCAAGGGGAATTCCTCGTTGCCCAGCAGTTCATAATTTTAAAAAGATTGGGGAAAAACTATCTTTTACGCTAGTTTTCCCTGCCATACCACAAGGCATTAACCGACTAAATCTAATAGAGGATTGTGACAAATCATGCTTTAGCTTTAAGAGTATTATTCTTGATCTAAAACTAAACCAAGATATCAACTTATACACACGAGGAGTCGAACTTTACGCAGCTAATAAAAATAAAGAAGCTATTGATTGCTTTAGCAAAGTTGTCGAAGCAATCCCATCATCGCCAACACATGTTTACGGATACTCCTACTTTAACCTTGTAAGAATATACTATGGCAGTGGCGATAAAGCAACTGCCAGATTTTGGTTTGAACAACTCGAAAAATCTCCTTTGCCCGATAAACAATACTTTATTAACTCGCTGAAAAAGGAAGGAATCAGTTTTTAATAGTTGTCTGTTGTGATTTCACGTTGATAGATGCTTTACTTACTAACTTATAAACTTGTTAACTAATCCATTTAAAACTTATCACTTAATCTGCTTATCTTTGCGTTCAAATTTTCGTCAAAGATGCCAAACAAACCAAAGCGCACAGAACTTCATGAACTGGGTGAGTTTCGATTAATCGATCACCTAACTCAAAATGCAAAATCAGTAAACAAGTCGACAGTTCTAGGAGTTGGCGATGATGCTGCAGTAATAGGATCCACAGGTAAAAGCATGGTAGTTACAACTGATTTGCTTTTAGAAGGTGTGCACTTCGACCTCACCTATTTCCCGTTAAAACACCTTGGCTATAAAGCCGTGGTTGTAAACTTAAGTGACGTTTATGCCATGAACGCAATACCAACTCAGATTACTGTATCGTTGGGCATTTCAAAGCGTTTCTGTTTGGAAGATTTAGACGAACTGTATAACGGTATTTACTTAGCTTGCGAGAGATATGGAGTAGATTTGGTTGGAGGCGACACCTCAACATCATATACAGGATTAACCATTAGCGTTACAGCCATTGGTGAGGCCAGCGAGAATGAACTTTGTTACAGAAGCGGTGCAAAGATTAACGATTTACTTTGTGTTACTGGAAACTTAGGTGCCGCTTATATGGGTTTGCAGCTGCTTGAACGCGAGAAAAAAGTTTTTGAAGGTAACCCAAACGTTAAACCTCAATTCACAGGCTGGGATTACGTTCTTGAAAGATTTCTTAAACCTGAACCAAGAAAACTCGTTCTTGAAAAACTTCAAGAACTGGGCATAAAGCCTAATGCTATGATAGATATATCGGATGGTCTTTCATCAGAAGCGATGCATCTCTGCAAAAACTCTAAAGTTGGTTGCCGTATTTACCTCGAAAAACTTCCTATAGATCAGCAAACATTCAAGATTGCAGAAGAGATGAGCATTGATGCTGTAGTTGCAGCATTGAATGGTGGCGAAGATTATGAACTACTTTTTACAGTACCCATTGAACATCATGAAAAGCTCCTTGATATGGAGGGTGTTTCGGTTATTGGCCATATAACACCTGAAAATACAGGCGCATTCCTTATCACACCTGATGGAAATGAGATTCAACTAAAGGCGCAAGGCTGGAATGCAATAGCAAGCGAATAAAAGCTAATTAAAAATGCAAAAGCAGTTTAAAAATTTACTGAAGGGTATTCTGATTTATGGTTTTGGCAATGTTTCCGTAAAACTGGTTGGGTTTGTACTACTTCAACTATATACCAACCCCAATATTCTTACAGTTGATGAATTCGCTACATCGTTAATACTAGAATCTACTTCTCTAATAATCGTTTCGCTTTTCAGCCTTGCCCTTTACACTGCTTACATACGATGGTACTGGGATAAAGAGTATATCGATAAGCGAAAAAGCATCCTATTCTCCTGCTACACCCTGCTCTTTGGAATTGGAGTAATGCTCTCAATTTCGGGGTATTTCTGTTCCAAAACGCTTTCAATAATCCTTTTTGGAAAAGAAACTTTTGCGTTACCCATAACATTGATGATAGTTGGTTCTTCGGTTCAGTTCCTGATTGACCTTACCCTTTCGCAGATGAGGGTTGAAGAAAAACCTACCTTCTACATCACTTCGAATATAATTCGGCTTACCGTTTCGCTGGTTGCAACGGTTTACCTCCTTAAATACGCTCATCATGGTTTAGTGGGAATCTACGAAGCACTTCTTTTGGGAAATTTTGCTTTTATGGTAGTCACCATTCCATACATATTAAAGCATATCGAAGCCAAATTTAACCTCCCAATAATTAAGGAGATGCTTCGTTTTAGCCTCCCATTAGCGTTAGCGTCGATATCTGGTGTTCTGCTTAATGTATTGGATCGATATGTCGTTAACTTTTCGTCGACCATGCTTAACGTTGGGGTTTACTCATTAGGTGTTAAAATTGCAAACATCACAAAACTTTTCATCATCAGCTCCATTCAGATTGCGTTAACCCCCACCTACTTTAAGCTGATGAACCACCCCGATCATAAGTCCATCTACTCGAGGATAATGACATGGTTTACCATTCTAGTTGTTTACTCAACGCTATTCCTCTCGCTATTTGGGCTTGAAATAACTAAGGTTTTTTCTAAAGGAACTATTTACTGGGATGCCTATAAGCTTATCCCCATACTAAGTTTAGGAATCATTTTCTCAATGCTAAAAGATACATCGGCAATTGGACTACAGATTACAAAACGAACAAAGATTATCGGGATAGCCATATCAGGAATTGCTGTTTTTAGCCTAGGAGCTAATCTTCTACTCGTCCCGTTACTCGGAACTTATGGAGCAGCACTCTCATCATTAATTTCTCAGATTATCTTTTTTATTATCATCCACAAATATGCACAAAAGCACTACCACATCCCTTACCGACTCGATAGGGTATTTTCTATAATTATTATTGGTATTGCACTATTTATAGCAGGCTCCTTATTTAATGGATACTCTTTGGATGTAAGAATTCTGATTAAATTTATTATACTACTCCTATATCCATTGCTCTTATTTACATTTAGAGTATTTGATAAATCGGAGATTGATGCTTTAAAATCGTTTATTGCTAGCATTAATAATATATTCAGCCATACTGCACCCAAAGAGATTGACGAAGAGATTTCGAAGGTTGAAGAAACTGAATAGGGAATATCTGTCAAACCTTAACATGCATTAATATCATTTAACGAAAGCGGTTATGTCTTATTTGAAATGGAGAGATGGGATGATGGATCAATGGAGTGAAAATAGTCGAGAAAGCCACTACTCCAGTTTTCCTTTTACAAAATATTTTATTCGTACTTTGCAATCAATATATATTTTATAAACTATTTAATAACCATGAGGATTGGAGTTATTCTCGATAATGAATTCACAATTGATATAAGGGTTACCAATGAGGTTAACTACCTAAAATCTATTGGCCATGAAGTACATGTACTTTGTCCAAGTTACAGTAAACAAAAAGATTTTGAAGTAGTCGATGGGGTATCTATTTATCGGTTTAGCCTAAGCAAATCGATAAAAAATAAACTCTTTGGGGTGATGAATATCATTCCTTTGTACGAGTTATTCTGGATTAAGAAGGTGCAGAGGTTTGTTAACCGGGTGAACCCTCATTGCCTTCATGCACACGATCTCTACATGGCAAAAATTGCCTACATGGGAGGCAGTAAGAGATTACCGGTTATTCTCGATCTTCACGAAAACTTTCCTGCAGCAGTGCTATCATATAGATGGTCGTCGAAATTTCCATACCGACAGCTAAGCAGACCCGCTGCATGGAAAAGGAAAGAGTGTAAATATCTTGGATACGTCAGTAAAATAGTTGTGCTTAGCAAATCGTTTAAGGATACTCTGGTTAAGCGCTATTCCCATTTAAATTCCGAAAATATCTATGTTTACCCTAATGTCCCCGATGTAAAGGGGATGTTATCGTTTGCCATTAATCCCAATATTTTTCAAAAACAGGATCGATTCGTTCTATTCTACTTTGGAGGGATAAGCGAGCGAAGGGGGATTTTCACGTGCTTTGAGGCTATAAAGATTCTTTACGAGGAAATTCCATCCATCCATTTGCTACTAATCGGTCCAATCGATGGGCATGAGCAAGCAACGTTTAACAAGTTCTTGGAAGATCCTATTTTATCGGAAAGAGTAACACATTTTCGATGGAAGGATATTGGCGAATTTCCATCATACACTTTGGCCAGCGATCTCTGCTTATCGCCTATCTTCAAGAATGAGCAGCACGAATCGGGGGTAGCCAATAAGGTTTTTCAGTATATGCTATTTGCTAAACCGCTCGTTGTATCGAATTGTGAGCCTCAAATTGAGATTGTTGAGGGAAATGCCTGTGGCGTTGCTTTTAAAAGCAATGATGCTAATGATTTGGCAGCGAAAATCCGTTACCTTCATGAAAACCCTCAAATTTGTGAGGAGATGGGAAAACGAGGGAAGCAAGCCGTTATGGAAAAATATAACCTAGAGGTTTGTGGGGAACAACTTGATTTGCTCTATAAATCATTAAATTAATAGGCCTGATATGTTTATCCATATAATGACATCTGAGAATTATTACCATATAAGCTATATCCAACTTATTGAAAGAAATTTTCCCACCAATGAGCATCAATTCATTTTTCGCTCAAAGAGCTTTAATGGAAACAATTATATGAGTACCACATTAGTGAAAACTAAGTCAAATTTTATTTCACTATTTCTTTTCATTCCAAAACTTATAAAGGCAAACAAGATTTATCTTCACTATTTACCCTACGGAAATTCACTTCCATTCTGGTTAATATTCTCTATCTTTTCAAAAAAATTAGTATGGATTTTTTGGGGTGGTGATATTTACATTTATAGGGAAAAGAATAAAAACTTAAAGACTAGATTTTACGAAAAGTGTAGAAAGATAATAATTCGTCGTCTGAAAAATATTGGCGGATTTTTAACAGAAGATTACGAGCTAATAAAAGAGATTTACAATACTAATGCGGTATATACCAAAGTCATTTATCCTATACCTGTTGATTTTTCAGCCCTTTCAACAAATAATATTCCTAAAGAAGGAAAAACAATACATATATTAGTAGGCAATTCAGCCGATCCCTCCAATAATCATTTCGAATTGCTAAACCAACTGTCAATATTTAAAGATGAGGATATTCAGCTAATTTGTCCTCTTTCCTATGGTCACTATAACGACTACTTATTGAAGGTCAAAGAGGAGGGGTTTAGAATTTTTGGCGACAAGTTTAAGCCATTACTTGAACTCCTATCTACCTATGACTATGGTAAAATACTTGAATCTGTTGATATCGCAGTGATGAACCATCAACGTCAACAGGGCCTTGGCAATCTGCTGTCAGTGCTATCGTTAGGTAAAAAGGTATTTGTTCGGAGCGATACAACATCTTTTAACTTCTTTAAGGCAGAAAACATCACTATTTGGGATACTCTTGAGATTAAAAACCTATCCTTTGAAAGTTTTGTAGCCCAAAACCCTGATGATGCAATTAGAAATAAAAACTTAGTTTTGAGTGCTTTTTCAGAACAACGTTATAAAGAACTTTGGAATAATATATTCAGTTTAAAATGATAAACGTAACCAAAACATACTTGCCATCGCTTGAAAAGTATCAGGATTATGTCCGCCAGATATTTGAATCGGGCTGGTTAACCAACAATGGTAGATTTACTCAGGCACTTGAAGCACGTTTAGCTGAATACCTTGAAGTTCCATATGTTGTACTCGTTTCAAACGGAACACTCGCACTCCAAATCGCTTACCGATTACTTGATATCAAAAACGAAGCAATAACTACTCCGTTTACCTTTGTTGCTACCTCTAGTTCAATGGTTTGGGAGGGCATTGAGCCTTTATTTGCAGATATTGAGCCAAATACTTTTAATGTTAATCCCAGTAAAGTAAAAGAACTAGTATCTAAGAACACTTCGGCAATTGTGGCTGTTCATGTATTTGGTAATCCTTGCGATCATGAATCGCTAAACCAAATCTCGAAGGAGAAATCAATCCCAATTATATACGATGCGGCTCATGCTTTTGGGGTTACTTATAAAGGCGAATCAATTGCTAAACTTGGTGATATATCCACTTTCAGTTTTCATGCAACTAAGATTTTCCATACCATTGAGGGGGGAGCAATTGTTGTTAAGGATAAATTAACCTACGATAAGGCTAAACTCCTTATCAATTTTGGGATACCAGGTTATGATCAAATCGCAGAACTTGGCATTAATGCAAAAATGAATGAGTTTCAGGCAGCTATGGGACTATGCATATTAGATAGCCTAGATTTGATTATAGAATCCAGAAAAAAAGTTTTTGAAAGGTACCTAAATGAGCTTTTACCTCTTACATCATTAACACTTCAAAGATTCAATCCAGAAGCAACCAATAACTACGCCTATTTCCCAGTAGTATTTCAAAACGAAGAGATATTGCTAAAAATTAAAGAAGTTCTAAATGGGATAGAAATTTTTCCAAGAAGGTATTTCTATCCATCACTTGAAGGGCTTAACTACGTAAAACCGCAGAGTGCACCAATATCTGAATCTATATCGAAGCGAGTATTATGTTTACCTTTATTTGGTGAGTTAGAATGGAAAGAGCAAAAAAGGATTGTTGAAGTTATAAAAGCAAATACCTAACACTACTTTCGCTCAAGTTTTTTTGCAGGACTCCCAATATAAATTCCTTCCTCGGTAATATCTTTAATAACCACTGCACCCATTCCTATGGTCACATTCTTACATACATTTATCTTATCGCGGATAGATGAGTTTGTGCCAAAGTAAACACAATCATCAATATGGCATTTACCGCTAATCTTTACACCAGGTGCTGTAGTAAAATAATCACCAATGATACAATCGTGCCCAATGGTTGTATGTAAATTTAAATGAGCGTGTTTCCCTATCTTGATATCACAAGTGACTACAGTTCCGGGTGTAATAATACTTCCTTCTCCAATTTCAACATACCTCGAAACAACAGAGTTCGGATGTATTAAGGTAAAGTACTTTGTATTGGAAGGAAGGTTTTCAACAATATTCTTTCTTTCTAAAGGATCTCCAACAGCTACAATCACTTCATAATCTTTTGCAGAGAATTTGGATTTTGGGATTACCTGAATACCCATCACGGCTTTTGATAAGTACCATTCATCATCAACAACAAAAACTGCAATATCTTCAATCTTCCGATTAGACTCGGCTATGGCATCAATTAGGTAACAAATTGTTTCTTTGCCAAACCCCCCAGCCCCAAAAACAGCAATTCTGTTCTCTATTTTTAGCATTTTATCAAGAGTTTGTAATCACAAATTATTAAAAAACCCTGATTTTCTCAGGGTTTCTATTGTTATGCGTTAATTAGCTCTTTATACTGCTCAGGGCTTAAGAGTTCGTTTAACTGTGCAGGATCGGACATTTTAATTTTAATCATCCAACCATCACCATATGGATCTTTGTTTACTACGTCTGGAGAATCTGAAAGTTTTGGGTTAACTTCAAGAACCTCACCTCCAACTGGCATAAACATATCCGAAACGGTTTTAACAGCTTCAATTGTACCAAAAACCTCTTCTTTAGCAAGAGTTTCGCCCTGTGTTTCAATTTCGATGAAAACAACATCACCAAGTTGGCTTTGAGCAAACTCAGTTACACCAATTACTGCGTTATTGCCATCAACCTTAATCCACTCGTGATCCTTTGTGTACTTTAAATTAGCGGGAACGTTCATGATTATAATTTTTTTAAGTATAGGAAACTTTTAGTTTTAGCGACTCAAAATTACTATTTTTTGTAAAACCTTAAAGTTATTCATGCTATTATTTTTTTGATTGACAAACAATTCAAAAAAATCAAACGATTAAAATTATATCATTGTGAAGCGAAGGCTAAAGCCAAAACTACTGTTAATCTGAGGGAATGATGGACCTGATGCCGTTGGTTTTGTTTTTCCCCAATCAAAAAACGCGCGGAATGTAACTTGGTTACTAATCAAATAATCGGCTGATGCTTTTATTGATGTAGTTATCATACCTGCATTGGTAATACTCACCTCCTCAACCATCTTATGTAACACCGTTTCATTTTTTCGTATAGAGAAATCTAGCCTTAAACGAAGATCGCTTTTAAGCGTTCGCTGTTGACCTTCCTCGGAACCAAATATTAAAGGCATATTCTCAAAACGATACCCTCCGCCAATGATATACTCCCAAGCATTGGTTTGGGTAAGCTGATTGTTTGAGAAACTCATGGCCAACGAACGACTTGTTTTAACCTCGAACCTGCTGGTAAGATTATTTACCCAGTTCATATCAAGTCCAATTAATGGCGAGAACTGCTCAATTATTGAAACATTTGTAATATCTCGTCTTGTAATAAAATCACCAATTGAATTAGTTACCCAGTTTAATCCATCCTCTTCCTCATCATACTTTAAATTAGCAGCATAAGCCCCAATGGAGTATACCGACCTATAACCATGAGTAAGAGTAAAGGTTCTGAAATAGTTTTTAAAGAAACTCAACTTTGCTAACCCATCGTAAGTTATTTGCCAGTTAGGCATTGGGATACGTGGAAAATTATCTAAAGGAACGTTACTCGATGAATATTGTGAATATGCAGAAAGGAATGATGGTATTAGTACTTCTTGCGAAAGTTCGCTATATCCTGTTGGAAACTTATTTGGGCCCCATTCATATACCCGAAGTGCTTTTTTATCCCTCTGATCAAATAACCTCTTAGCAACGGTATATCGCGAACTCTTAAAACGATTAAACACTTTTTTAGGTGACTTGAAAGCAGAACCAGCACTAATTATACTTAAACTATAATTACCATTAATAACGGGAACAGTTGTACGATACTGTCCAAATTCGTTAGCTCTATAATTCTGATCTTTATTTCTTGAGTAGGTGCGAATGGCATTTATCTCGACCTTAAAATTAGGCATAGGTTCATAGAGCGCTCTTAAAGTTATATTCTCACTATAGGTCAATCGAAATGCATCGTTAAAAGTTGTATCCTTGGTTAACCATCCATGATTAATTGCATACCATGCAAATTCCGGATCCTGCCAGCCCGAAACGAATGCCAATCCCGGTGCATAAACACCATTTACATCGTTCATACCAATGTATTTGGTATTCGGCTTGTATCCGGGTAAAACCGTTCCTCTGTTGTCAGACAGTGAGACTGAAACGCTCTTTAAGCCCATTAACACTCTAATTGAGCTTTCGGCAATTACTTTAAAAGGATTTATCTTTTCTGGAACTTTACCTTCAACAACAACTTTAACATTATCTAACTCATTTTCTGCCTTAATAGTAATTCGATCAGGACTTTTAACATCCATCTTAACCTTAATTTCTACTCCCTTATCAGTATATGCTTTAACAGTTACGCTTTCTGTTTTCAACTTATGGTTGATCGACTTAGAAAGGTTAGGTCTTAATTTTATTCCGCTCTCTTCGTATTTAACAGTTTTCATTGCCTTTTTGGGCGGAGTACCACGTGCAATTTGATCAAATTTTTGGTTAAGTTTTTTAAGATAGNNAGATAACCTGATTTACTGTAAAGCCCCTGAAGATTCAACTGTCCAGTAAACTGTATAATATTTGAGTTTTGAATCATGTTACCAGGATCAAACCTAGAAGTATCAGAGAGAATTGGACCAGTTTCCCATCTGTAATTACCCGAGTATTTAGCTTGAAGTGCTGTCCAATCAATAAAAGGGATCTTGTTTAATGGAACATTATATGTGAAGTTAAACTGATGAGCATACTCCTTGGTACGCCCAAAATTCAAAATATTATGAACAACCGAGTCTCTCCAATGATCATAAGCATTCCTATACTTTCTATCAACAATACCTTCGGGTTCATCAATAATAGCTAAGTTGTTAGCATTAAAATCAAATCTTAACGATTGAGATAAATCCCAGTTTAAAGAGTATACTCTATTCCATAGAAAATCTTTCGAATAGGTTGGCTCAAACTGAATACTAGTATTTGTAATATTTCGAAGCTGCTGTTCAAAATAATTACGCGTTAAATCGGTTCTGAACGAAAACTGGGTAGGAATAAGCCCAAAGTTGAAATCTTTTNNCCTTAAATATTTAGAGTTTAAGAAACTAACCTTCTTAAAGGGGTAAAAGGGTTTTACATTGGAGTTATAGTTGTAGGTCAGGGCTCCTCGTATTTCCCTATCTATCTTATGATCTGTTTTAATATTTCTTGCAAATGTTTCATTGTAAGAATAGCTAACCGAAAAGTTTGAAATTGCTAAAGGCCAATTTTTTTCTCCCTGTCTGTCGATTTTAACATTAGTGAAATTAATACTCTTTCTACGAGTATAATCCTGTGCAAAGTGTTTGATTGAATCTTTCTCAGCCTCACTTGCTGCATTCTTTAAAGCAGTCCGAAGAGGAATATCTGGATCTAAAGGATTGTACTGTGGATTTGAAAAGGACTCACCATAGCCAAAATACATAGGGATTTTAACTCCCCACTTTGAAGGGAAAAACCGACCAACCTCAACTGTTGTAGTTAAATCGTATTGGTAAAAATCTTCTGAAATTCGATTTGCAACTTTAGATTCAATTGAGCCAAAACCAGGTTTACTCGTTGATCCTGTAATTGTAAACATACCAAGATCGGCGAGTTTAGCAGAAAGTCTAGCGTTTGCAGCCCACCCAGCCTCGTTTATAGTATTTGATACTCGAAGCTCGTTAACCCAAACAATAACTGTTTTTGATAAACCATCGCTATTCGGATCATTTGATTTCCCAGGATTTCTAACTCCAATCATCAATACCTTTATATTGCTTAAACTTGGATTACCTTTAACCTTAACCTTATTTCCTCCATCATTAGTTGTATAGATTGTACTCATATAAACATTTGAACCCGACTTTCGCATAGCGTCATTTCGAGCAAGTTTTGTATCGGTAAACTTCTCAAGGTCTATATCTAGCATGTTTTCATGAGGCCAAACAATTTGTCTGTCTGTTTCGCTGTTGTTATTGTAACGACCACCACCAGCTGGAGGAGGAGTTATCTTTAATGGAACTTCGTATTCGTAATAGTTATCGGTATTATCGTTACCTAAACGAAGAAAAACGGTTACTTCGTCATCGCTGAGAGGAAAACCTGGAATTTCCTCGGCATGAACATCCATCTTCAATTTTCGGTACTTTCGAATATCGTAGTTAATATTCTTAAAAGCAGCACGAGCATCACCTTCAGCAAGATCGGTTACTTTCAATTCCATCGATTGCTCATTCATCTCAACCGTTTGACTCTGTGATGGATCAGTTGAGCGGCTTAACTTTGGAGGAAGTACATAGTTTATTGGAGTTCGCGCGCTATTCTCTTCTAAACTAACCGCAGATATATTTAATATTCCATTTGATAGATCTGCGCTTGGCATTCCTTCTTGCCCTTCAATCATAGGGTTATCATACTTCCGCCACTCGTCTCTAATGAATTGTAATTTTGCAAACCTTAAATTTAAGGTGTCGGAAAAACCTTTTAGAATCATTCTAACACCTGTAATATTTGTATAACTTGGATCGCCAACTACTCTTTCAGGCTTATCGATAGGCACTTTAAACTGATACCACGAAACCTTTTGCTTAGTAGAGTATGCAGGCATATCGGCGTAATAATCAATTTTACTTGTAATGAAATTTCGCCCAACCTCCATCTCCTCTGGCTTTAATATTACCTTATACTGAAAATAATTTTCAACAGTATTTTGACTTGGGTTATCATCGATGCTTTCTCCATCTGGCAATGGAGTTGCCTGTTGATTTGTTGTAGTGCTTGATGCAGAGTTTCCTTCTGTATTATTGACCTTTTTATATCTGTCCAGAATAGTAGCTTCAATCGTTGTATAATATGAGTCTAAGAAATACCTGTAATCATCGTTTGATGGGTCGGTTAGAAACTGTTCGTAAACCGTCGGGTTAGCGCCAACAATACCCTGAATTTGGGTTAAATAATCGCTGTAAAATTTAATTTCGTCATCATCACCATCACCATCGATATCGTACTTCGAACTTAATCCATCAAGTCCAATATCCTGATACTTTTTATTATTCTGATCGAAATAGTTAGGAAGGCCTAACTTGGGTTGACGTCCCCAATTGGTAACATCAATCTCATCAAGATTTGTACTTACAGGCAATCTGCCCTCATAAGCATAATGACCATCGGGGAGAATATCCTCTGAGATAGTACCTATGTCAAAATAAAGTACACCATCATCGGTGGTTTTGTAAACAAAAGGATCCATCAACCAAAACTCAATGTAGTTAATATTCTGAGCTTCGAAATCAGAGTAGGTTATCCCACGCATTATACCTCCCCAGTTTTGCCTCGCCCTATCAGAATCAAAAAATCCATTAAAATTAAGGTCTGTTGAGAAGTTATAAGGTCCCCTTTCATTAGGGTAGAAGGTTAAATTCAATACAGGAATATTAGTTGGCTGACCTTGTGGTGTGTTTTTATATGGGAAAAGTTCCCGCTCATAAATTTCACGAACCCAATGACTACTTCGCAGTTTATCACTATTTCTAATGTATGAAGGGTTTTGAGCGTCATCTCTTAAAAAAAGAGGATCTATCTTAAACCAAGCTAACTGGGCCCTTCGTTGTCCACCACGAATATCGTCAATATATGATGCATCGCTAAAAATATCGTTTTGACCCTTGGGAATACTTGCCAGTTTCCATGGAAGTGGCGGAGTTAAATCGAATGGGGTTGAACTACTTTCGAAATCATCTATAAATACTGTACCATTCTTTCCAATTGATTTTGAGTATCCGGGGATTAATTGGGCAAACTCGGCATCGAATGTAATTTTCGATTTTTCCTTAGTTTGTATTAGCGGTAGTAGATCAACCAGCTTTGTTAAGAAACTCGATTCAGTTTCGAATGATGTATTTAAACCCCATATGGTATTGGAAATAGCCTCATTGCCAAAGTTAACCTTTTGGGTTAAAGGCCGTTCAGTAAGGTTCATAATTGTAGCCCCTACGTTGAACTTATCGGATATTTTATAGTCGAAGTGCGTGCCAATTAACGTTTTGGTTTGAAAGTTAAAAAGAGCATTATTCTCCAATGAAATTCGGATTGGCATTCCTGATTCAATAAGACCCGGTTTAATAATCCTTACTGAACCTAAATTATAGTCTACAGTGTAATCCGTCCCTTCCATAAGTTTAGCTCCCCCTGCTGTAACAACTACTGAGCCTTTTGGAACGTTTGCTGCATTAAGTGATATTTCATTGCTTGAGGATGAACTAAGCGAACCCGCTATTTTAAACTTGTTTTTCCGCGATACCTTTTGTGCTTTGCTAAGCGTTGAATCGTATATTTCCTGATAAACATATTTATCGGCCAATGCATTGTTCCCAATTTTTTCATGAAGATCTTTACCAAATGGTTCAAGCATCGGAAAGATTACACGTCCATATTGCGAGTTAAATGTAATTGGAACCTTTATACCGCTTGTATTATTAGGAACATCATCCATAAAATCAAATATTCCATCGGGTTTTTGATCGTTCTGGGAATTTAGATTGTCAAGGTTTAATAATCTAATTAAAGGGGTATTATTCTTTACACCATTAATATACCTAAGATCTGTTCCAATAGCATCATCATGATAATAAACATCTAATAAGAAATTCTCTTTACTAACTTGGTAAACGTTCCCAAGTTTATAAATATTTTTCATCATTAAATCCCAAAGTGGTTTAATCTTTGGGCTTTTATCTACACCTGATAAAAGTTTGAGAAACAAAGCATCTGGCGAATCGATACCATCAGTCGAGAATTCTCCTACTTGAAACAGCTGTCCATCAATAGTATATTCATAAGCAACCGCTAACTGCTGGTTACTTCCTATTGGTGAGTTTAATGAGATGTAACCCAGATAAGGGTTTACGCTATATTCGTTTGGAAGCAGTTTCCTTGCAATTTGCAATTTTTCGTAGCCCCTTCCCTGCTTAAAGTTGGGTGTTTGATACCCAGCCATCTCTATTTCTAATTTCTTAATATCCCTAAATACTGATGCAGTATCAAATATTTTGAGTATCGAAAAAAGAGCGTTTCTATTATTACTTGGAGGCCCTACTCCACTCCCAAATGAGCTTTCGAATAGATTTTCGTTTGATTCTCCAATGTCGACAAATGCAATTAGATCGCGAGAGTTTTCATAGTTTTGGTTACTATTTGTAATCCAAACTTCAACCTTTGTTATTCTAACCTGAGAGTTTACAACAGGTAAATACTTTAGAGCATCATTGTATCTCCCCCTGAAATAAGGTGATAAAAAGTAATGCTTATTAGCATCGTACTCATCAGCATTAACAGAAAATTCGGTAGTTTGAGCACCCCCTTTCACCTCAATAACTTGGCTCTGTCCGTTTTGTTTTGATACAACCGATGTAACATTTAACCTTCCAAATTTTAGCTGCGTCTTAAAACCAAATAAACTTTGACTTCCTGTGATAAGGGTACCTGGTAAAGGAAGTGAAACGTTACCTGCTTCAATCTTTTGAATTATCTCGTCTTCGTAACCCGTATACTCAACTTTAACATTATTCTCAAAATCAAATGTTGCCTCGGTATTGTATTGGACTGACATTCTAAGTTTATCGCCAACTCTACCGTTCACATTCATTTGAATTTTAGATTTAAAATCAAAAGTTGTGCTTTTTCGTTGCTCGATAGGAATTGAGGTGTTATCCGTTTTTACGTGATTTAGACCAAAACTCAGCTCAGCGGTTCCTTCAGGGATAATTTCAATTACGTTGCTCCCGAAAATTCTATCAAACGTTTCACTGTTCACCTGCATTCTAGGAAGCAATCCTGATCCTGCATCAAACGATTCGCCTGCACTTTTCTTAAGCCAATACTCGCGCATAGCATTCTCGAACTGATAACTTCGATACTCCTCCTCGTTCATTACCCTTGGAGGTTTAATGTTGTACTTTCCAACCCTTTCGTATATAATATACTGCTTTGCTTTGGGGTCGTACTCAACGGTAATTGTTATATTCGATGGTGATTCTAAATCAAATGATGAGCGTGTTTTTCTATCAGATGCAAATGCATCTCCCTGCTTAAGGGGATAAGGGAGCTTAGTTGTATCTTGAGATTGAATTTGAGAAAAAACAAACGAATTCGCTTTAAAGCAATTCATTACGTTTGCTGAACTAGTAATAAAAAACGATGAAGCTTCTGCTGTTGTAGCAAAAAAAACAGAGGCAGCGATAATATATCCTGCTAATTTATTTTTACAAAAAAATTTCAATCTTCTTTTTCTATTCTATAATCGCTTTAGCGCTTGTTTAATAAGTCCTTCAACGCTCTGTTTATTATCTTCTTTCAGAAGCAGATCAAGAACTTTTTCTGCTGCAGCTTTATTAAAGCCGAGCATTACTAATGCTGATAACGCTTCGTCTTTAGATGTATTGTTTAAACCCGAAAATAATTGCGACGCCCCAAGTTCTTTGCCAAATACCTTGTCTTTAAGATCAACAACTATTCGCTGAGCTGTTTTTAATCCTATGCCTTTAATTTGTTTAAGAGCATTAATGTCGGCATTTTGAATGGCTTTCTGAATTTCAGAAGCAGACATTGATGATAGTATTACCCTTGCTGTATTAGCACCTACACCAGATACGCTAATCAGCAAGCGAAATAGCTCTCGTTCATCCTTCTCGGCAAAACCAAAAAGCAAATGAGCATCTTCCCTTACAACCTGATGAAGATATACGATCCCTTCCTTCTTGCCTTCAAGGCTACTATAAGTTTGAAGTGAGATATTAATATTATAACCTATCCCTGCGGATTCGAATATTACATAAGCAGGGGTTAACTCTGCTATTGAGCCTTTAATGTACTCAAACATATCCGTTTGTTCTAAATTGTTTCGGGATCAACTCTTTGCAATGGGTTACTGGTTAATACCTCGTATTGCTGTCTATTTTTGAATAAATCTACAGCTAGGTATAATGCCTGACGGAAAGAGTTCGGCGATGCCTCGCCTTTGCCAGCTAACTCATATGCGGTTCCATGAGCAGGAGATGTTCGAATTACAGGTAAACCTGCTGTATAGTTAATACCTGCGTTAAAGTTTACTGTTTTAAATGGTGCTAACCCCTGATCGTGATACATTGCAAGGATTGCATCGAACTTAACGAAATTTTCGGAACCAAAGAAGCCATCAGCAGGGTATGGGCCAAGTGCAACAATTCCTTCGTTATTAGCTTCATTGATCGCAGGGATAATGATTTTTTGCTCCTCCTCGCCTATTACGCCCTGATCTCCAGCGTGTGGATTAAGCCCAAGTACAGCAATTCGTGGTCGGCGAATCGCAAAATCCTGAATTAACGAACGATTTAAAATTCTCAACTTCGATAAGATTGTCTCCTTTGTAACCATTGAGGGAACTTGTGATATGGGTATATGGCCTGTTACAACGCCCACCTTCATTACCTCACTAATCATCAGCATTAGAACTTCATTACATTCAAAACTACTAGCCAAAAATTCAGTATGACCCGGAAAATGAAAATTTTGCCCCTGCACATTATGTTTATCAATAGGTGCAGTAAGTAATACGTCTATTTTCTTTGCTTTTATATCAGCAATAGCCGCTTTAAGANNCCTTGCAACGAACCTAATCCTCCGTATTCGGTAGATTTGCCTAGTTCAACGCGAACATTCTCGTCCATGCAGTTGACAATATTTACCCGTTTTGCATTAGCCTCACTGGCGTCCTTTATCTGATTAAAACTAAAATTTTCGACATTTAACGCCTTGCGATGATATGCAGCCACTTTTGGTGAACCATATACAATTGGTATGCAAAGCTCGTTAACACGTGGATCGGAAAAGGTTTTAATGATTACCTCATAACCAATACCATTAATATCTCCTTGAGTTATTCCTACTCTTACTTTTTCTTCGCTCATAATCAACCTTTTTTACTTTTTAAGGTTTATCGTACAAAAGTATAAAAAAAGGGCAAGGTACAAAGAGATAGGAAGGTAGTAGTTGCGATGTTTTTACTTTTAGTAGCAAACATTAGGAAAGATATGAACTTAATCGTTTGTTCGCAGCAAAAAGAAAGGTTTGCATATTTTTAGTACTTTTAGAACTCTTTAAATCCTTTGTAATGGAAGTTAATCAGCTACTCAATAAAGCCTTATTGTTAACCCCGCTAACTTTAGAGGAAGGGCTTTTTCTATATCAAAACGCTCCAACACACGAACTAATGTTTGTTGGAAGCGAATTAAGAAAGATTCATGTACCCGGGAACAAAGTAACATGGCAGATTGATAGAAACGTAAACATCACCAACGTTTGCGTATCGGGGTGTAAATTTTGCAATTTCCATTGCGTTCTTGCCGACGAAAGTGCATATATCACTTCAAATGCCGAATACAAACTAAAAATCGAGGAGTTGCGCCGTTATGGTGGCGAGCAACTTTTGTTACAAGGAGGATTACACCCAAAACTGGGGTTAGAGTTTTATACATCCCTGTTTCGGGAACTTAAAAGCATGTACCCAAATATTAAACTACACGCTCTTGGCCCTCCGGAGGTCGCATTTATCGCTAAAATAGATAACCTTTCGTATAAAGAAGTTTTGGAAAACTTAATTGAATCGGGATTAGATAGTTTACCCGGAGCTGGTGCCGAAATCTTGGTTGATCGTGTTCGAAAGTTTATTTCCCCAGGTAAACCAAATGCACAGGCTTGGCTCGATGTTATGGCTGAAGCACATGCCCTTGGCCTTATAACATCTGCAACGATGATGATTGGGCACGTAGAAACAATGGAAGAGCGAATTGAGCATTTGATTAAACTTCGCGATTTACAGGCAAAAAAAGAAAAAAGAAACTCTGGGTTCCTCAACTTTATAGTATGGACATTTCAAGGTAAAGGAACAAAACTTGAAAGCCTTGGCGTAAATACTGTTGTTTCGCCTGAAGAGTATATCCGAACCATTGCCATTTGCCGAATTATGCTCAATAATATTAAACATATTCAAGCATCATGGTTAACAGTTGGTAAAGATACTGCTCAAATATGCCTTCATGCTGGAGCAAATGATTTTGGTTCAATAATGATTGAGGAAAACGTTGTTTCATCGGCAGGAGCCAAAAATAGAATGGACTCGTATGGCATTCAAAAAGCCATTGTAGATGCTGGATACATTCCTCAACTTCGTAATCAGAGGTATGAGCATATAGCCTTACCCGATTGTGAACTTAGCCAAATTTTATCGCTCGATGAGCTAAAAAAGAAACCTGTTATAGAATAATTCTCTACTTCTCAGAGAGTTGAACCTTATAGCTATCGTACAAATAGTTTAGTTCTAAAAGTACAAGTTCAAACTCTTTGCCTTGAAAATTGAAAACCCACTTCTGACCTGGACTTACATTATTTATTTCTTGTGATGTTGAACTTGGTAACGTAATGCTTCCAAAGGCTTGCCTATCGTATGTTATTTGTCTTATGCCAAATGTAAGGCCAGTAAAAGAATCGATAAATACCTGCCCTGTATTTATGGGTTCACTTTGCAAAAAATACTTTTGATATTCCATAATTGCTTCAATTAATCAATCAAAGATATAAAACAATTTAAGGATTTGCCACTTTAATCTTATCAACATGCACAAACAAGAAAACCGTCTTTCGACGGTTTCCTTTACCTACCTAACCTAATTTTTATTACATCCTACCAAAGAAATTTTTTATATTACCTAATGATTTTGAATCTACTTCTAGCCAGAAAGTGGTCTCATCCTTAAAAACAAAGTACCTTTTGTTATCTGTACTGCTAATAGTTGGATCCTCATAGCAGTAAAGACCTAAACCATTTCTCCAGCTAATCTTTTTCATAAATACATTTCCTGCAAAACGTCTGTCGTTGTATAATGGCTTCTTTGAGTAAGTTTCGCCATCTTTTTGGTAAGCCATTACATCTTTGTAATTAGCCTCTAAAACACAACCATCATTGGTTTTAGCATGAATTTTAAATACCCCTAAGTGGACATTTGCTGCAACAAATTTGCCATCATTAGTTAAAAGGTAATCCCCTTTACTGCCAGGGTTGGCATTAACAGCTGAGCCAATCAGCGCAACCATTAAAATTGTTAGTAGTGATTTCATAATTTAATTTTCTAATTTTTTATAACTTTTTTTATTTTATATATAATTGTAAACTAATGCCTTTTGATTTACAGAGTTCGTGCCAAAATACATTATCAACTTGATTTTATGATATTTAATAATTTGTTACTTCTTATACTACTGTTCGTTTTTAAAATTTTGTGTTCATTTACGAACATCCTGTTCTTCAATTAGCTAACGTAAGCTAAATTTTTGTTTCCTAAACTTCAAAGAACCTTCAGGTTTTAATTTGTTACCCTGTTTGCATATATGAGCCGAAGCTATTTAACTTACCCTATTGAAAATTGAAAATATTTTTTATTTTACTGATAAACAATATTTTGAGCCCAGTAAAAAAGAAAATTAATATAAAGTTCTTTATCAAAACTCAACTTTGATTCGAAAAAAACAATAAATCAGAAATGAACTGTAACAATTATTCATCTAACTTGCATACAATTAACCTATTACATATAAAAAAGTTTTTTTATTAGTGCTCTGTTTGTTTGCAACAATTACCATTTTTTCTCAGGAACTATCCAAGAAGGAGGAAAAACTCTACAAACTATTAATGAAATATAGGAAACAGAATAATCTTCCGGCGATTCCGATTTCAAAATCGTTAACCATTATTGCTCAAACCCATGTAAAGGACTTGGTTGAGAACAAACCCTATATAGAGGGTTGCAATGCACACAGCTGGTCGTCCAAAGGAAACTGGACTGCATGTTGCTATACGCCAGATCATAAAAATGCTGCATGTATGTGGAGTAAACCTAGGGAACTTACAAGCTATGCTGGAAATGGATATGAAATAGCCTGTGGTTCGAACCTTTATTGCAGCGAATTTATAATGACTGCTGAGTATGCAATTCAATCTTGGAAAAAGAGCCCTGGCCACAATGCGGTTATTATAAACCAAGGTGGTTGGGCAGATCCTTGGAATGCTATCGGAATTGGCGTTTATAAAGGATTTGCTGTAGTTTGGTTTGGAAGAGAATCCGAAAAATAATTTTGTTTACAAATAGCATTGAGTTTTTATATAAAATGGATTATCTTTAAAAAGATTTAAATCCTCAGCTAAATCTCATATACTTAAATACATGAGTGCGATGATTGAGCCCTTAGTAATTCAGGCAACACACGATTGCCCCGATGTTATTCTTAATAAGGAGATGAATTGTTTAGAGATTAGCGGTAAAGCGCTGCCCGAAAACCCAAAAGAATTTTTCAATCCAATTGTCGACTGGATTAAAGAATATGCAAAGGAACCGAATGACGAGACAATTATCTCTTTTAAAATGGAATACATCAATTCTGCTTCGCAAAAGAAAATTCACGATATAATTTTAATTTGCAAAGAAATTCACGAAAGAAATAATCCTGTTTACATTGACTGGTACTATCATCCTGATGATGACGGCATGAAGGAAGAGGGTGAAACGCTCTCAGACCTAGTAAAAATCCCATTCAGGTTTTTTATCTATTAATTCATTAACCACAGTTTTACTATTGTTTACGCCCTCCTTCTGATTAGTATCAGAAAAAGTGTACTGCAGCGATGTATAATTAAAAATACATGCTCAACAATATAAAAAAACGGCGCAACCTAAAAGGTTCGCCGTTTTAACAAAATTACGAATATCTAAAAACTAATAATACAGGCTTGTTGCAGGAATTGGTTGTTTATTAATACCTGGCCCTTCATACAATACGTTTAAAGTTTCATCAACTCCTGATTCTAAATAAGTTACAACAAATGGGTGTTTCCCTGCTTTAAGAGCAATTTTTCCCGCTCTTTCTGTTGGACCATGAAGCCCATCGTTATTTACAACCAATTCATTTTCAATATAAAGCATACTTGCATCGTCAGAGATTGTATAAAAATCATAAATCCCATCCTGAGGAACATCAATAAAACCAGTAAACTTTAATAAGTAATTATCATCAACCTTTCTCATTGATAATATATCAAAGTTTGGAATAACCCCTTTTTTCAAAATAGTAAGTTTATCTATGTTGGGCATTTTTCTGAAACTTCCTTCGTAATAGCTGTATTTAATACCCTGCTTTGCATTAGGCAAATTTACAGATGAATAGAATTTTGCCTTTCGTGCCATAAAAGGTTCAACGATACTTTTTGTTGATCCTTTAATACCTATTGCTTTAAATGTTGTTGTTGAGTTAACAACTACGGGTTTGGTATATTCTATTGATTTTTCGGTAGGTTCTGAGCCATCAATTGTATAATAAATTTTAACATCAGATGGAAAACAACCTATGCTAACAGATGTAGTATCAACAAAAAAAGGATTTGCGCACGTAAAATATGGGTTTGATACAATCAAATTATCTGTAATTGTTGACATTGGGAGATCCTCGTTTTTGGAACCCCATTCTTTATTAGGTTGAGAACCCATTTCAAAAATCAATTCTCCACCATTCAATAAATCGGCATGGGTAATATATGATTTAGTATAGTTTTTGCCGTTCAATTCAGCTGATTGAATGTATAAATTCTCTTTCGATACATTCTTTGCCTTAATAACCATTTGTTTTCCGTTTGCCATTTTAACAGTGACTTTCTCAAAAATAGGCGAACCAATTGTATACATTGGGGAACCAGGCGTAACCGGATAGAAACCCATTGCACTAAAAATGTACCAAGCAGACATTTGCCCGCAATCATCATTGCCTGATAGTCCATCAATTTTGGAAGTATACATTGTTTCTGTTAATTGACGAACTCGAGCCTGCGTTTTCCATGGTTCACCAACAAAATTGTATAAATAAGCCATATGGTGGCTTGGCTCATTACCTTGTACATATTGTCCAATTAGTCCAGTAATATCAGGTTTTTCACTACCTGCTAAGTCAGATCCTTCAATAAAAAGCTGATCTAATTTTTCGATAAACTTCTGTTTGCCTCCAAAAAGTGTAGCCAATCCATCAATATCCTGTGGAGCACAGAAAGTATACTGCCAAGCATTTGCCTCAGTATAATTTGAGTTTACATCCTTCGAATTAAAAGGGGCATACCATATACCTTTACTCTTGCCGCGCATAAAACCTGTTGAAGGATCAAACACGTTTTTATAGTATTGTGCACGTTGTATATAAGTATTGTAAACATCTTTTGCGCCCATTCTCAAAGCCATTTGCGCAATACACCAATCATCATAAGCATATTCCAGAGTACGTGAAACACCCTCGTTTGCCATATCATACGGTATATACCCGTATTTTTTATATGCCTTCAAGCCAAAATGATCAAGCTCCGCGCTATGCTGCATTGCTTGGAGTGCTAATGTTGTATCAAAATCCTTTATTCCTTTTATGTAAGCATCAACAATAATAGGTATTGAATGGTAACCGATCATACAATCAGTTTCACACGAAGCTAGGCTCCAAACGGGTAAACGACCTCCTTGTTGGTATTCCGCTAGGAATGTTTTAATTAAATCCGTTACCATTTTTTCATCAAGAATGGTGAATAATGGGTTCTCAGCTCTGTATGTATCCCAAAGTGATAGGGTTGTATACAAATTAAAATTATCAGCAACATGAATATTTTTATCTCTCCCACGATAGCTACCATCTACATCGCTATACAAGCTTGGTTGAGTCATAGCATGGTACATTGCTGTATAAAAAATAGTTTTTTGATCTTCGGTACCCTCAACTGTAATTTTCGATAATACTTCATTCCAAGCATCTTTGGCTTTCATCTTGATATTATCGAAGTTCCAATCGCTAATTTCAGCATCCAAATTTTTACGAGCTGATTCAACACTAACGGCTGAGATTGCAACCTTTACTAGTATTTGTTCATTTTTATCAGTGGCGAAATTAAAAAATGCTTTTAAATCTTGCCCTGAGTCCTTCTTTTCGCCCAATTTAACTACCTGGTTGTTAACAATTCCCGATGAACTGAATGGTTTTGAGAACTGCATAACAAAATAAACCCAATGATCATCTGCCCAGCCTCTCGATCTGCGCATTCCAACAACCTCTGTGTTATTTACAATTTCTACCTCTAACTCTGTTGGTGTATCCATACCATGCTGCAGATTGAGAATAATGTTTGCAGAATCGGTTTTTGGGAAAGTATACCTGTGAAAACCAACTCTTTTTGAGGCTGTTAATTCAACATTTATATTATAGTCATCTAAAAACACCTGATAATATCCGGCTTCAGCCTTTTCGTTTTTATGCGAAAATTGGGAGCGATAGCCTGTGCCCGGCTTATCAATATCGCCAGGTTCGGTTTTTACTACTCCTGTTGTAGGCATAATGCATATATCACCTAAATCAGAACATCCCGTGCCACTTAAATGTGTATGGCTAAAGCCCATAATGGAGGAATCCATATTGTGATATCCTGAACAATGCTGCCAATCATCAATTCGCGTGTCGGGACTTAGCTGTACCATGCCGAATGGGAGCAATGAACCAGGAAATGTGTGACCTGTTCCACCTGTTCCAATCATTGGATCAACATAATCTACTGGCTTTTTTGTCGATAGATTTGAACATGCCATAAAAAAAACGGCTGCAAGAATAGTAATTTGAATCCTCATCTTTTTTGATTTAAATGTATAATTGAAAGATATAGTCACTACAAGTTTTAAAAATAATAAATAATGGAATATTCTAACCCATAGTATTAAGTTAATGTCATTTTATAGAATCATCCCATCGAGACACATATCACCAGATGTGTACAAAGGCAAATCGATAATTGCACGCGTCAGAAGACGCGCGCAAACAGGGATGAGGGCATGAAGGAGGAGGGCGAAACTCTTTCGGAGCTGGTGAAAACTCCGTTTAGGTTTTATATGTATTAACTAAATCTGCTAAACTACAATATATAGGCGCAGGGATTTCAAATTTCTGCGAGCAACGGAATAATTAAGAAAAACCCCACGGAAAGTGGGGTTAAACCTTAAAAATCTACATAAATCTAAACTTCTTCAAACTCAATAGAAGCTTTAAACCTACGCTTAATTCCTTTTGTAGGCTTATTTCTATACATAAAGAAAATAAGTATAAAAATTACACCTAGTAATGCAAGAAATCCTAATAAATATAATTCTATATCTACTAAGAAATCTTTAAAGCCAAGTAATACCATTAATAATGGGTATTAAGATTATATACTATTAACGGTACTAAAAAAAGTAACCCAAATATTGCTAAACGATAATAAAATGTTTTAATTTGTATTGTCATTTACAATTAAAGCATATTAGAGTCGATGCAATTTAGATTTGTGTTGGCTCTTTTTTGTACCTACCAACAGCACAAATTTACGAAATCACCAAACGACTTTAATAATCATAAAACAATTGTTATTAACAATCTATTAGTCTTATTACCAAATAGATGCCTCACTGCATTTTTTGATAGTGTTTTTTTACTGAACTTGATTGATTAATATATAACTGTAAATAACAGACATTTAGGCGTTTATGCAATTTGTAGAATGATAGGCGTTTAACCACAAAGTCGTAATATTAACAATTTTTATAAACAACTGTTTATTAGCACTGTGTGTTTTCTCTTATTCCAAATAGAAAAAAATGTTAATAACTTTGAGATAGATTGACTGTACTAACTTTTTATATGGTTTTTTGCTTTGTAGTTTTCAGATTTAAAAGTTTGCTTATCCTATGTTCGACCTTGGTTGCTCCTAAATCGTAATGATTGACAAAGACTATCTTTTATTTCAAACTAAACATTTACTATATTTATGTGTAGCAGGCGTTTATTATAAAAATTGAACGATTCATTTAAAAGCATAAGCTAAACCTATCAGCCAATATAAGAATACGAGGAAAACTGGTAGAGTCAAAAGAACTTCTTGAAATGGATGATTACAAGCAAGGGGCAAGATTCCTCTATTGCAAGAAGTGTGATGAGTATGCAATACTATCAAGGTGTGAGTTTGGATAAAAAACTTAATAGAAACAGCTTGATAGTGACTAACTCACAGAAATGTGGGTTTTTTGTTATCTTAAAAAAGCATATTAAAAAAGGACATTGATTTTAAAGAATAGTTTGCATAAAAAATGTATTCGAGGATTGTATTAAAAATGAAAAAATATTTCATTTTGATGTTAATATTATTCATTAGTATACTATAGATTTAAATGTTTTTTTACTAACTTGACATAGAATTATAATAAAAACATTCCACAATCTTTCCCTTTATAAATTGATAAATAAAAGAATATGAATACATCACAGGATTTATTAAAGCGACTAATTAAACTATTTCCAGTAAAAGTGCTAAAGGAAGAATTTAATTTAACCAGCACTTCAGATTCTTTATATGATGAAATAATTCAAAATATAAATGAATCACTAATTAAGGATTTTGTTTATTCAAATATTAATTTGACAAAGCAACATATTTACATATATGATATAGATAAGACTTTTAATATCAATAGTTTCAAAAGGGAGTCTTTCCCTTTCCCTGTCATAAAAAGTAGTTCAGCTGCCAACGAACTTACTATAGTTATTTCACCTATTGTTGATTTTAGTGTAGTGCTTTCAAATCCTTATGAAGAAACAAATATTCAATTTCATCAACCTTTTATTATTAGACTTAAAGAAAAGAAACTGATTATTCAAAGTACTATATTAGAGAAGAAAATTGGTGCTTATTTTGAGTCAAATAGAAAGGTTTTGGATGTTGTGAAAGTTAATGACGAACTTGAAAGTATTTTAAAAGTAATGGGTTATTTTTTAGATTATTCTTTTAATATTTGTGATTTAAACAAAGGGGTTAAACACATGTGGGAGAAGGACACAATTGATTCAAAATATGTCAAATGGAAGAAGAATAGATCTACCACAACTGAATCTATGGACGAGGACTATACCCTTAAGAGTCAATATCCCGATGTATATAAAAGCCTAATGAAGTCTCCCTTAAACAAGACTATTTTTAAATACTTGTTAAATGATGAATTGCTCCCGGAACATTTTACAATTGATCCGTCAAATGGAGAACTAAGTGTGCCTATTTTTCCAAAAAATCAAAATCAAATAAGAAATGTTATTGATGGAATTCTTTCACAAAATTGATAAGTCTTTTATTGGTAGGTTTATAGATAAAAGATTGAAAATAATAGCTTCTACAGACCCTGAAAGAATTTATGTGGAGAATGTTAGAAGTTTTTATGGAGTAAAGACATCTGTAGCGAAGATTTTCTGTGAGATGGCAACCAAGGATAATCTTTTTAGAAAAAACTTTGCCGTCAATTGCCCTAATGATTCTTGTCAAAGGGTTATTGTTACATTTAATTCAAAACATGATATTCCTGAAAGTATTATTTGTGAGCATTGTCAACTTCTTGAAAAAGATAAATTCGAGTTCAGAAAAGATGAACTTAAAGTTGTCGAGTTTTATAAACTAAATACCGCTGTATCATGAACAACAGCAGCGAAAATAGCGAGTTGACTAAAGAGAAAATACAAGTCTATCAAATTGTTTTTTCTATGTTTATACAGTTATTACTTGTATTAGCAGGTATTGTTGCGTTTTTTATAGTTTTATATAATATATTAAACGAACCAGATAATTACACTAAGATGATTTATGGTGCATTAGACACTATGCTAGGCAGCACTATTTATTTAGTTTATAGACATTATTTTCCTGTTAAAGCAAAAGAATAAAAATAAAATTACTGTCCCCTTAAAAAACAATCCCTCTCTAATCGTTTGATTTAAAGAGGGATTTTAAATTTAATTGTTGTCCTGCAAGGGGTCGAACCTCGAGTCTTCTGAGCCAGAGTCAGACGTGTTGCCAATTACACTACAGGACAGTTATACAACTGTAAAGATATACGAAGTTGTTTAATTTTTCAAAGGGTTTTTGTGAAAAAAGTGGTAAGAAATAAGTGAAAAGTTGCTAGTTTTCTACAAACTAACAACTTAACACTAAAAACTATTTATTGTGCCGATATCTTAGCCCAAGTATCTTTAAGGGTAACCGTACGGTTAAACACCATTGCTCCGGGTTTTGAGTCGTAATCGACGCTAAAGTAGCCCATTCGCTCAAACTGGAACTTATCTAGCGCCTTAGCGCTGGCAAGAGCAGGCTCTAAATAACCATAAATCACCTTTAGCGATTCAGGGTTAATTCCCGATTTCCAATCCTGTCCTTCGGGCACATCATCAGGGTTTTCGCGCGAGAATAACCTGTCGAATAGCCTAATCTCGGTTTTAACAGCGTGCTGAGCCGATACCCAGTGAATGGTTCCTTGAACCTTACGTCCATCGGGAGATTGACCTCCTTTCGATGCTGGATCATAAGTACAACGTAACTCAACAACATTGCCTGCGGCATCCTTAATCACCTCGTTGCACTTAATGAAATATGCGTAACGTAATCTCACCTCCTGCCCTGGGGCTAAACGGAAGAATTTTTTAGGAGGATTCTCCATAAAGTCTTCTTGTTCTATATAAAGTTCACGAGAGAAAGGAACCATGCGCTTTCCTGCTGATTCATCCTCGGGGTTATTAACTGCCTCAAGCTCCTCGGTTTGTCCTTCGGGATAGTTAGTGATAACCACTTTAAGCGGGTTAAGCACAGCCATACGACGCTCGGCTCGTTTATTCAAATCCTCACGAAGGCAAAACTCAAGTAATGATATATCAATAACGTTATCGCGTTTAGCAACGCCTACTCTATCGGCAAAGGCACGAATTGCTTCGGGAGTGTAACCCCTACGGCGTAACCCGCAGATGGTAGGCATACGAGGATCATCCCAGCCCATAACAACCTTCTCTTGAACAAGCTGTAACAGCTTACGCTTGCTCATCATGGTGTAGGTCATATTTAAACGAGCAAACTCATATTGGTGCGATGGAAAAATCTCGAGCTTCTCTATAAACCAGTCGTAAAGCGGACGATGAACATCGAACTCGAGGGTACATATTGAGTGTGTAATCTGCTCAATTGAATCGCTTTGCCCGTGGGCATAGTCGTACATTGGATAGATACACCATTTATCGCCTGTACGATGATGATCAGAATGGATAATTCTGTAAAGAATTGGGTCGCGCATAAGCATGTTAGGGTGCGCCATATCGAGCTTTGCTCGAAGCACGCGTTCGCCATCCTTAAACTCGCCTGCACGCATTCTGCGGAACAGATCGAGGTTCTCCTCAACCGAACGGTTTCTGAAAGAGCTATCCTTACCTGCTTGATTAACAGTACCCCTGTTTAAACGAATCTCCTCTTGGGTTTGATCATCAACATAGGCTAAACCTTTTTGTATAAGAACCTCGGCCCAAAGATATAATTGCTCAAAATAATCGGAAGCGTAAAACTCGTTAGCCCAGTTGAATCCAAGCCAACGAACATCTTCTTTTATGGAATCAACATACTCTACATCCTCTTTTACAGGGTTGGTATCGTCGAACCTAAGGTTTGTTTTTCCGCCGTAACGCTGGGCAAGACCGAAGTTTAGGCATATCGATTTAGCGTGTCCGATATGTAGGTAACCATTAGGCTCTGGAGGAAAACGTGTGAGTACACGACCAGCGTGTTTGCCCGATTTTAAATCCTCTTCGATAATCTCCTCAAGAAAGTTTTTTGATTTCTCTTCCAAACCTTCGTTTTTAAGCGGTTCGCGTTCCATTTTTGAAATATTGATTGAATGAAACGCAAAATTAGAATTTTAATGGATAATTGTACCGTATTGAGGATTACTTTTTTAAAGACCTAACAGCGAATGGAAAAAACAATGCGTGCGCCTTTATCTTTAAATAATAAAATGCTAAATCATCAAAAGATATAACCGCAAAGCCACTTAAGTTCACGCAAAGGAGACAAAGTTCTCATGACGACCTTTGCGGTTCATTTATGAAATAAAAATCTAAACAATAAACCCCACCAAGCATAAATGTTTGATGGGGCTACATCACTTAAAAATGAACTTGAAAAATTATTGAATTGTAAAATTTAGATCGTAAGCAATAAAGTTGAATTCACACTTAGCATCTGTACTAGTACTGCAATCGAGTTCAATTTTGCTATCCTTTTCGATATAAACTAATGGCCGATTTTTGAAGCGTTCTCTTGGATAGTTTATCTTTCCATAAGTGCTATTGCAAATTAAACGATAATTTAAAGCAGGATCAACATTTAACTTTACAGAACCATACTTAAAATCACCTTTAAAACTTGTAAACGTTGGAGCTATTTTTTGTACAGAAATTTCTGAATCGTAGCAACTTGGTAGATTAACCGAAGAGCTAACAGTTCCTAAATGAAACTTATTATACTTCGAATTTTCGCAGGTAATATCGTTCAATTCGTTAATAGTATAAGCATCATTGTAACTAGTTTTTATTGCAAATGAGCCAACACTAGCAGCATCAAACTCGCTATATTTTGAATCAAACTCAACTTTTGCAAAACTGCCAACCTCAACGTTACAATTGTAAAGGGTAAACTTTCCAAGGTTTGATGTACCTTTAGCGTTAAGCGTAGTGTACTTTGCATCCATATCAACCCCTTTTAAATTCTCGATGTTGTAAGTATCGTTATATGAATCTAAAACAAGTAGATTGATAGATTTACTTGTAAATTTTGAGTATTTAGAAGTTACTATCACTTTGTTTAACTCATCAAAAACGAATTTACTATCGTAAATATTAAACTTAGCATCTTTGCCTTTACCTGCATTAACAGTTGAATACTTGGTTTCGAAAACGCTCTTGTCGCCAAAATCACCCATTTCAACATCTACATTGTACAAATCAAAATCGATACTTCCCAATAGACTAGCCGACTTTACACTATTATATTTACTTTTCAAATTAAATGCAATGCTTTCTGGAACCCAAATTGCATATGTGGCTTTGAATGATGATGTTGAAACAGACTCCCCTGTTGTTAATTTGGTTTTTTCATAAAATCCCATAATTTTTATAGTGCCCTCGCTAAAAACAGTGTTAATCTCAATGGAACCTCCACCCTGTTCCACCTTGGGGTTTTTAAATGCGGCTAAAATTTTATCGATATCTTCCTTACTCCCATTCGAAATAATGATTTCGCCAGTTAGCTTAACCTCATTGCTCTTCCATGTGTTAATTTGCAAATCGGAATCGTACATATTAAGAACCAACTTATCTGACGCCGAAACCTTGTATGTAAGTTCAAATTTATCCTTTACCTCATCGGAACTGGCAAATACTGGTTTGAAACCATACTGAAGTGCTGCAGTTAGCGCAAGTAACTTAAATATTGATGATATGTTTTTCATAGTTTTGATTTTTTTCAATTTCGTTTAACATACGTTCTAATAACATTATTTTTTTCCGGTATAAATCCATCAAAGAGTTAATCAACTTTGGATTAGGTCCTTTTTCTTTAAGATCTTCGAAGTAATGAGCAATAAGATCATCTAGATACTGAATTTCGCTACTCCCCGTTGCAAGCGTTTCATTGCTATTCGATGCCTGCTTAATAAGCTTTGAATAGTTATCAATCTGATTCTTAAACTGTGCCTCTTGATTGGCAAGCTTTGGGTCGATGTTTACAAAAATTAGCTGCTGCTTATTCCTATCGCTGTAATAAAAAATAACAGCCATTGAAACTAAAAGTATTACAGATGCTGCAGCAATAGAGCGCCAAAGGATTATGTGGTTTCGCTTTTGCGAACCATGCATCGCTTGCGATATACCCGCCCATAAATATTCTTCATCGGGTTTATCTACATCCAACTTAGCACGATTGTTTCGTATGTAGGTTTCTAAATTCATAACCTAATATTTACATTTTCAACTCTCTTCAAGCAACTTAACCTTTAACTCGGTTTTAACTATCTCCTGCAACAAACTCCTCGCCCGTTGATATTGCGATTTTGATGTAGATTCTGATATATCTAACATCTCCGCAATCTCTCGATGCATGTAACCTTCGAGCAGATAAAGGTTAAGAATAACCCTTGCCTTATCAGGAAGAGATTTTATGGCATCGTTAATAATCTCAGGAGTAACCTCGGGAAAATCCTCAATGTCGTTCTCATCAACGATATTTAAATTATCAATCTCCATAAAAACCTCCCTCTTCTTTCGTAAGGCGTTTAGCGATTTGTTTATCACAATCCTTTTTAGCCAAACACCAAAGGAAGAATCACCTTTAAAAGAACCTAAGCCGTTGAAAGCACTTAAAAAAGACTCTTGAATGATATCCTCAGCATCAAACTGATTTACAACAATTCGAATACAAGTATTGTACATTGCCTGCACGTGCATTTTGTATAGCCTGTACATCGCCTGTTGGTCGCCTTGCTTTGCGCGCTCAACCAAATTTGCGCTGATATCTGTCGATTCTAAGCCCAATTCAAATTCTTTATATTAAAGACACAGGTATTTTAAAAAAGACGGAATTATAATAAAACTTTTTCATCAAACACAAATCTACGGTTTTGGAATGATAAGATTATCAGCAAAATGAATGATATTTTAATGATTCTAATCAACCAAGGAAAATACCATTTAAATTTGCAGTTCTTAAAAGCAAAAAAATGGCATTAATTGAAATTGAGAATATGGAGTTCCATGCTAATCATGGACACTTTACCGAAGAACAGGTTATTGGTAATACTTTTTTGGTTGATTTGAAAATTGAGTACAACTCCGAAAATGCTCAAAAGAGCGATAATTTGAAAGATACCGTTAACTACCAAAGAGCATATGAGATTGTAAAACGCGAGATGAAGATATGCTCGCATCTCTTGGAGCATGTCGCCGCTAGAATTATAGATTCGATAATCGCAGAACTTCCGGGAGTTGAATCAACTCAGGTTAAGGTATCGAAGGTAAATCCGCCAATGGGAGGAAAGATTCAAAAGGTAAGCGTTACATTACGAAAAACTGTAAAATAAGTACAAAGATTTGCTGGATTGATTTTTTTAATATCTTTGCAATCCGTTTAGCCAAAATGGTACCGTGGCCGAGTGGCTAGGCGGAGGTCTGCAAAACCTTACACGGCGGTTCGAATCCGTCCGGTACCTCTGATAAAATGATANNGCAGCGGTCTGCAAAACCGTGTACAGCGGTTCGACTCCGCTCGGTACCTCAACGAAAAAGTCCCTTAAATCAAGGGACTTTTTTATTTCTTACGGTTATGTAACCCACACTCTTTACTCTCGGGGCTCTCCCACCACCATCGCCCAGCACGAACATCTTCGCCAGGGAAAATGGCTCTGGTACAAGGCTGACAGCCAATGCTTGGGTAACCCTTATCGTGCAAACTATTATAAGGTACATTGTTTTGCTTGATATAATCCCAAACCTGTTGTTCTGTCCAATCGATTAGAGGATTAAGCTTAATCATACCATTCGCCTCGTCCCACTCAATTAGCTTGTTATCAGTACGAGTAACCGATTGCTCGCGACGTAAGCCACAAATCCAAACATCCGAACCAGCAAAAGCTCTTTTTAAAGGGTTTATTTTGCGAATGCGGCAGCATTCTTTCCTATTTTCAACGCTTTGATAAAAAAGGTTGATCCCTTTTTGTAAAACCATCTGCTCAACCTCATGCTGATTGGGGGAGTAAATCTCCATTTTGATTTTATAGCGTAAACATGTTTTCTCAATTAATTCGTGTGTTTCGTAAAATAATCGTCCAGTATCAAGCGTAAATATCCGAGTATCAGGTTCGATTTTGACTATCATATCCGTCAAAACCTGATCCTCCAAGCCCAAACTTGAGGACAAAACAATTCTATTTTTATAATTTGATAAAAACCATTTAAGCACCTCATCAGGGTTTTTGCCCATAAGGCTCAGACTCAACTCTTCAAATCTAACTTTATCCATAACAATTCCTTTAATCTATCGTATAATAATCAACGGTCGAAAATAAACAATAAATCAATATTTGTCATCTATCAAAAAAAATTGCATTTTAATTTATAAATACCTTAACTTTACTTTTACTAATTTGTTAACAAATCTAAATTTTGTTTGTTGTTAACTTTGCACCCAGAAAAACTTAAAAATCATGAAAAAGATTTTTACCCTTATACTAAGTTTGGCTCTATTGCAAACATTTGGGCAAACTACAATTGTAATGCAGGTTGTTTCATCGGCTGGTGGATCTCAATCAACAACAAATCTTTCGATAGACTGGACACTAGGCGAAACTGTGATTGGTGATGTTTCAGGTGGAAGTCTTATTTTAACACAAGGGTTCCAACAAAGTTTTCTGTCATTAATGGTTTCGTCCAACTCATTAACCGTTGCTGCACCAAATAACAGCACAACAACATTTGATGTTACTTCAAACATCAATTGGACGGCTGAAAGTGATCAAACATGGTTAACAATTGACAATACAAGTGGCTCAGGAAATGCAACATTAACTTTAACGGCAACATTGAATCCATCTACGAATAACAGATCTGCTACCGTTACAGTTTCAGGAGTATGGGTTACACCACAGACTATATTGGTAACTCAAAGTGGTAGCCCTAACGGAATCGATGAAATTAGTAACAATTCTTTCAGCCTTTATCCAAATCCAGCCACTGATAAGGTTTGGTTTGTAATCAATAATAAAGATGCAAAGGGTAATTTTGTTGTTGATGTTTTCGATATTGCAGGTAGAAAAATCATGACCCAAGACCTGGGTCAATATGTACCGCAAGAAACCATTAGCCTTCCATTATCAACTTTAAAATCGGGCGTTTACTTGTTAAAGGTATCTGTAGGCGGCTTTAACAGCGAGGTATTAAAACTAATCAAAAAATAAATATCGGGTTGATATTCAATATTCATAAAAAGCAGGTAATATGTTACCTGCTTTTTTATTTGGAATTTCTCATCACTTTTTTAAAAAGTCCTTTTATCAAAAAATTTAATTGGGAGAACAGATAGATAAACCCAATTAATATCTTTAATGTTTAAAATTAAACTATTATGAAAACAAAAAGAATATTTAACCTTTTTGCATTCTTTATCTTGCTGATAAGCTTTAGTATAAATGGGTATACGCAGGGTTTTTCGTATCAAGCAGTTTTACGCAATGCAGAGGGAGTATCGTTAGCAGATAAAACTGTTGCCATAAAGATTACTCTCGAAAATGCATCCCAGGTTGCCTATTACACTGAAACACACTCCACGCAAACTAATGAGCAAGGGGTCTTTTCAATTGTAATTGGAACTGGAACCATAATTGGAGGTAACCTCTTTGAAAACATTCCTTGGGCAAATGGTGATGTTTCACTCAAAGTCGAAGTTGACCCAGATGGGGGCACTAATTACACCCTAATGGGAAGTGCAACCAAGTTACAAGCTGTTCCCTACGCCCTTTACGCCGAAAACGTAAAGGAAGTTAATAGCCTAGCGACCGCTACCGACACCGACCCCATTTTTGTGGTCAGAAACAAAGCTGGGCAAATTGTATTTGCCGTGTACCAAAGCGGCGTTCGTATGTACGTCGACAACTTAGCAGTTAAGGGAGCGAAAGGTGGTTTTGCTGTTGGAGGACTTACAAGTAAAGCATCATCAGACTATTTTCTTATAACTCCAGATAGTGCAAGAGTTCGTCTTAATGACCCTTTAACAAAAGGAGCGAAAGGTGGTTTTGCTGTTGGAGGACTTACAAGCAAAGGTGCAGTAAATAGCTACTTACAGTTAACTCCCAAAAACTACTTTATTGGGCAGGATGCTGGTAAAAGCATATTTAACGGAGAATACAATATTTTTATAGGATACCAAGCAGGAATGAATACCACCGGATATCATGACGATATGGAGCCTACCGATGGAGATAATAATATCTTTTTAGGTTACAGAGCAGGATTTAGCAATACAGTTGGGGAAAAGAATATCTATATGGGTGCTTTTAGCGGTGAGATGAATGAAAGTGGGAGCTCTAATACTTTCTTGGGAGCTGAATCGGGACAATATAATACTGGCTATGGCAATACACTTATAGGAGCTCAAACAGGGAATGCATCACAATCTAATAATACTGGATATAAGAATACTTTTATTGGCCATTGGAGCGGTACAAATAATACTACCGGTAATGGTAATGTTTTTATTGGGCGTGAATGCGGTTCCTACAATACAGCTGGCTATAACAATGTTTACATTGGACATTTGGCTGGGCACGATAACTCTTCTGGATATGGAAACGTTTTTATCGGTCCATTTGCTGGATGGTACTCAAATCAAAACAATACACTGATAATTCATAATAACGGCGATTCTCAGGCAAATATCCCTGTAAATTCACTGATTTATGGCGATTTTTCTGCTAAATCATTACGTTTTAACGCAACTGTAGGAATTGGCACCTCAAATTCTACCACTTATGGTCTTACGGTTAATGGTGGTTCAAGCGCATCATATTCAGCTTATTTTTATAAAGGAGCATATGCCGCAGGCAATGGTTTTGTAAGCGCTTCGGATAAAAGGTGGAAAACTAATATCAGTCCAATAGAGAATGCCCTCGAAAAGGTTAATAAATTAAGAGGCGTAACTTACTTCTGGGATGCAGAGAATAATCCTGATAAAAAATTTGATAATAAAAAGCATGTAGGGGTAATTGCTCAAGAGGTTGAAGCAATAATTCCTGAACTTGTTATTACTGATGAAGACGGATTTAAAGGCGTTAATTATCCACAATTCTCTGCTGTTTTAATTGAGGCTATTAAAGAACAGCAAAAAAAGATTGAAGTACTTGAGGAAAAGGTAAAAGAGTTGGATGCCCTTAAAGCCGAACTTGAAACAATAAAGGCAATGTTAAAAAAATAAAAACTCTCATCTTAAGAAAAAACCCTATTGGAAAAGAAGCCCAATAGGGTTTTTGTTTTTTGGTAAAAAAGAGTAATCAACTATTTACAACTAAAATATAATGCCTTAACTTACCTTAAACTAATAATCCTAATGCTATGATAACAAGAAAAGTTTATTGCAGTTTTGCAATATTGTCTTTACTGCTCATGTTTCAAGGGGTAGGTTATTCTCAAACCCCTCAGGGTTTTACATACCAGGCAGTGATTCGCAGCGAAACGGGAACCCCCATAGGCAATAGGAACATAGGCATTAAAATAACCCTTGAGAGTGAAGCACAATTTGAGTATTATTCCGAAACTCATACCTCACAAACCAATGAGCAGGGAGTATTTACTGTTATTGTTGGTACTGGAACCAAAACAAGTACTGGGCTATTTAGTAATATACCATGGTCTAATGGAGATGTTCGCTTAAAGATTGGCGTAGATATTAACGGCGGCACATCGTATACTATACTGGGTCAACCAACCATATTACAAGCAGTACCATATGCTCTTTACGCTGAAAACAGCAAGGAGGTGGTTAGCAATCCAAATGATATTGATGCTGACCCAATCTTTGTTGTAAAAAATAAATTAGGCCAAATTGTTTTTGCAGTATATCAATCAGGAGTAAGAGCATATGTATCAGACACAACAGCAACTAAAGGAGCAAAAGGAGGATTTGCTGTAGGAGGGCTAACCAGTAAATCTATATCTGATACTCAAGATTACTTCAGTATAACCCCAAGTAGCGCTAGGATTTGGTTAAATGATGCTGCCAAAGGAGCCAAGGGAGGATTTGCTGTTGGAGGGCTAACTAGCAAGGGTAAAAGTTCAACCGGAACATATTTACACATTAACCCCGAAAACTATTTTATTGGCCATGAGAGCGGTAATGCAATATCGACAGGTATATACAATTCTGTATTTGGCTATTACGCTGGAAGCGCATTAAATACCGGTAGCAGAAACACCTTTATTGGCAATAGAGTTGGAGAGAAAACAACCTTGGGCAGTTCGAATGTCTTTATTGGTAATTTTTCTGGTAACGCCAACGAATCAGGTTCAAGAAATATTTTCATCGGTGACTCTGCTGGAGTTTTAAACGGTGGAAGCGGATCTATAATCATTGGCTCATCAGCAGGTCGCAAATCGACTAATACATGGAATGCTGTATTTGTTGGTAATGGAGCTGGTTATAATGATTTGAGCGGGATGCCAAATACTTTCATTGGCAACAACTCTGGATTTAGCAATACACTGGGAGGACAAAACACGTTTATTGGCAATTTTTGTGGATATAAAAATACCGAAGGAACAAGTAACGTGTTTATTGGAAACTATGCCGCTTACTCCAATGTTGACGGTCAGCAAAATGTAGTTATAGGAGAAAATGCAGGTTACAATGGTACTACAGGCGGCGGAAATGTGTTTATAGGCTATAACGTAGCTTACTCAAAAACAACAAGTCACGGAAATACATTTGTAGGCAACTATTCAGGATATCAAAATACAACAGGTAACGGAAACACCTTTATTGGAAATGGATCAGGAAGCGCAACGGATATTGGGGAAGAAAATGTTTTTGTTGGATATGGCGCAGGTGGATCCAATAAAGATGGATCATACAATACTTTTGTTGGAAGAGCATCTGGTTTAGCTTTCTTAAATGGCAATAACAACACTTACCTTGGATGCGGCTCGGGCTACTATAAAACATCGGGCAACAATAATGTTTTTATTGGTTTACTTGCTGGAGCACAGAATAATACAGGAAGTGGAAACGTATTTATAGGTAAATCTGCCGGATTTAACCAAAAGGGTTCTAATCAACTTATCGTTTCCAATTCAGATGCCGACTCAACCCTAGCACTAGTTTATGGCGAGTTTGATACTAAAATGCTAGCATTTAATGCTAATGTAGGAATTGGAACAATTCAACCCGATAAAAAACTGCATGTTGTTGGTGATGCCCGAATTACAGGAGATATCTACTATGGAACAGGTACGAGCGTTTATCAGAAACCCGATTTTGTTTTTACATCAGATTATAGCAAGTACAAAGAACCCTCAGAGGTAGAGATTTTCATTAATAAAAATGGGCATTTGCCGTGGTTTACAGCAGCTAATGAGGAAAAGGGTGGTATAAACTTAACCCGAATGCAATTTGAAACAGTTGAAACGGTTGAAAACCTTCAGCTGCAAATCATTGAACTTAATACAAAATATCAAGAGCAAATAAAGAATCAACAATCAGAAATAGAGAATCTTAAAGTAGAGATTGAAAACTTAAAACTTTTAGTACTAAAAAAATAATAAAGAATTTTTTATTTGAAAACCCTCCTTTATTTGAATTTATGGAGGGTTTCCTTTTCAAATATCCATTTTAAGTATAACACCATTAACTTTTCAATTGTTTATTTTTTCTATCATTCCCAATTATCCAACCTAATAAAACCAATTATGAAAGTGAAAGAGACTGCCCAAAGATTAGCATTCTTGCTATTGCTAATGATGCCTATTCAACTATTTGTGTACTCTCAAACCCCACAGGGTTTTTCGTATCAAGCAGTATTACACGATGCAGCGGGGTTACCGTTGGCAGATAAAACCATTGCCGTAAAAATTACCCTCGAAGATGCTTCGCATGCTGCCTACTACACCGAAACGCACTCTACACAAACCAATGCGCAAGGTGCTTTCACAATTGTAATCGGAACAGGAACCATAGTTGGGGGTAACCTCTTCGAAAGCATTCCCTGGGCAAATGGAGATGTTTCCCTTAAGGTTGAAGTTGACCCAGATGGGGGCACTAGCTACACCCAAATTGGTGCCACAACCAAACTGCAAGCAGTTCCCTACGCCCTTTACGCCGAAAACGTAAAGGAGGTCAATAGTATGGCAACAGCGACTGATACTGACCCTATTTTTGTGGTAAAGAATAAAGCAGGGCAGATCGTATTTGCTGTGTACCAGAGCGGAGTTCGTATGTATGTTGACAACTTAGCGACAAAAGGTGCTAAGGGAGGATTCGCAGTTGGTGGTCTTACTGGCAAGGCAAGTGCAGATTATTTCCTTATTACCCCCGATAGCGCTAGAGTTCGATTAAATGCTCCTGCAAAAGGAGCCAAAGGAGGTTTTGCTGTTGGAGGACTTACTGGAAAAGGAACTAATAGCTACATGCAACTATCTCCAGATAACTATTTTATAGGACAGGATGCTGGGAAAGCAGTTACAAATGGAATTTATAATTCATTCATGGGATATCAAAGTGGACAAGCAACAACATCGGGCTCAAATAATGTTTTTCTAGGATATCAGAGCGGATATAGTAATACAAGCGGTAAGCGAAATACATTTGTCGGGCATAAGTCGGGATACACCAGTGATATTGGCTTAAGCAATGTGTTTATTGGCGATAGCACTGGTTTTGATAACACTACTGGAAGTTTTAACGTTTTTGTGGGCTCAAACACCGGGGCTAAAAATACTACCGGAGTATACAACTCTTTTGTTGGATACCAGGCGGGATTAAGTAATACATCTGGTGACAACAACGTATTCCTTGGTTACCAAACTGGGTATTCAAATCAAACTGGAACGAATAATGTGGCTGTGGGAAATGTTGCTGGTTACCTTAGTACAGTAGGTGCAAGCAATGTATTCATTGGAGACTCTTCGGGGTATGGAAACACTAGCAGCTATAACGTATTCCTTGGGAAAGGAAGTGGAAAAGCAAATACTGGGCAATACAACGCATTTCTGGGATATCAAGCAGGATTAAAGAATACGAGCGGGGCTAGTAATGTTTTTATCGGTAATCAGACAGGAAGGAATAATATAACAGGTAACTATAATACATTTCTGGGCTATCAATCAGGATATACGAGTAATTCAAACTACAACACATTTTTAGGGTATCAAACAGGATTTTTAAGTACTGCAGACTACAACACCTTTATCGGATACCAAGCTGGAAAAAGCAATACAACGGGAACCAATAACGTATTCCTTGGTTATCAAACTGGGTATTCAAACCAAACAGGTACAAACAATGTTGCTGTTGGTAACGTTGCTGGTTATCTAAGTACAGCAGGAGCAAGCAACGTATTTATTGGAGATTCTTCGGGGTATGGAAACACTAGCAGTTATAACGTATTCCTTGGGAAAGGAAGTGGGAAAGCAAATACAGGGCAGTACAATGCATTTCTGGGGTATCAAGCAGGATTAAAGAACACTAGCGGAGCGAACAATGTGTTTATAGGATATCAAACAGGGTTTTATAATACGACAGGAGCCTATAATACATTTTTAGGATATCAAGCAGGGTTAAAAAACAATACAAGTTATAACTCATTTATTGGCTATCAGGCCGGAAAAGCAAATACTTCAGGTCAATTCAATTCTTTTATTGGATATAACTCTGGTCTTTCGAACACGACAGGAGGGACTAACGTTTTCATAGGTAACGAGAGCGGTAGAACTAATACAACTGGGACAAGCAACGTTTTCCTTGGTAACCTTGCAGGTTACACAAACAATGCAAATAATAATGTTTTTATTGGTAACGAAAGCGGTAGGTATAATACATCAGGCGCTGATAATGCATTTATGGGTTACTTTGCTGGACGAGCAAACACTACCGGATATAGTAACGTTTTCATAGGCAAATCGAGCGGAGCAAGCAATACAACGGGTTATTCAAACCTCTTTATTGGAGACAAGAGTGGTTTTAGCACTACAACAGGATTTTCCAATCTTTTCCTAGGTGAAAACTCAGGATATAGCAACCTAACAGGAGAACATAATGTTTTTATTGGTCGTTTTGCGGGTTACTCTGGAACTGCTCTAAAAAACAATATTTTCATTGGTGATAGTGCTGGATATTTATCAAATGCCACATTCGCAACCAATAACGTGTTTATTGGATATGCTTCAGGTAAGAATACCCAAAGTTACAATAACGTATTTATAGGAAATTTAGCGGGATGGAGCAATTCTAGTGGACAAAACAACATTGCCATAGGTGATAAAGCAGGGTATAGTAACACTACTAGCCAAAATATTTTTATTGGAACTGAAGCTGGATGGAAAAACACAACCGGGTATTTCAATATTATTGTGGGGCGATGGGCAGCTCATAGCCTAACTACTGGATATCAACAAATCATTATTGGTGGTGGTGCGGGTTCATCTCTTACAACCGGTTCTGAAAACATAATAATTGGAACAAACGCTGGTTCAATGAACGACGGCAACAAAAATATATTTATTGGAAACTCTGCAGGATGGAGTAATACTGGCTCGAATAATATTATTATGGGTTACAAAGTAGGATACTCTTACTTTCAAACCGTCTCTAACCGTCTAATCATTGATAATTCACAGGTAGCAACACCTCTTATATGGGGCGAATTTGATAATAGAAGGGTGGTTATTAATGGTGTCAATACCGATAATCCATCAAATTACACCTTCTATGTAAATGGAACTGCTGGAGGCGATTTTGCTTGGAACAATTTAAGTGATATCCGGTTAAAAAAGAATATCAATGCAATTAGCGACGCTTTAGAAAAAGTAATGCAACTAAGAGGAGTTAACTTTGAATGGAAAAATCCAGATTCTCCTGAAAAGGGAATCAGAATGGGCTTCATTGCTCAAGAAGCCGAAAAAATTATCCCTGAGGTTGTTAATAAAGAGGGAGAGTTTTACTCAATGCAATATGCTCCTATAACAGCATTACTAGTAGAGGCAATGAAAAATCAGCAGCAACAAATTGATAATCTTAAACAAGAAAACCTAGAATTAAAGGCTAAGGTTAAAGATATAGATGCACTTAAATCTGAACTTGATGCAATAAAAGCTATGCTCAAAAAGTAACTTGGTGATTTTCAACTTGAAATCCTTTCAGAAATGATTTCTGAAAGGATTTGTTTATTAACTATTCGTATGAGTATAAAGTTGAACCTAAATCTTAGTTTAATCAAAATTTGTGCTTTACGTTACTACAGGTCGATATGATTGATTTATCTTACAATAAAAATTAATATCCCTATGAAAGCAAAAGGAGTTTTTTGTAAATTATTACTATTATGCTTGGTGTCAATAACCTACTTAATAGGATATTCTCAAACCCCTCAGGGTTTCTCGTATCAAGCGATATTACACGATGCAGCGGGATTACCGTTGGCAGATAAAACCATTGCCGTAAAAATTACACTCGAAGATGCATCTCATGCTGCCTACTACACCGAAACGCACGCTACACAAACCAATGCGCAAGGGGTTTTCTCAGTTGTAATTGGAGCAGGAACTATTGTTGGTGGTATTCTTTTTGAAAACATTCCTTGGGCAAATGGTGACGTTTCCCTTAAAGTTGAAGTTGACCCAGATGGGGGCACTAGCTACACCCAAGTGGGAGTCGAAACCAAACTGCAAGCTGTTCCTTATGCCCTTTATGCCGAAAATGTTAAAGAGGTAAACAGTCCCTCCACCGCTACAGATACCGATCCCATTTTTGTGGTCAAGAATAAAGCAGGGCAAATCGTATTCGCCGTGTACCAGAGTGGTGTTCGTATGTATGTTGACAATTTAGCTGTTAAAGGGGCAAAGGGAGGTTTCGCGGTTGGAGGTCTCACTGGCAAAGCAAGTGCAGATTATTTTCTTATAACCCCAGATAGTGCTAGGGTAAAACTTAATCCAGTTGCCAAAGGTGCTAAAGGAGGATTTGCTGTTGGGGGCTTAACTGGAAAAGGCGAAAGTAATTATCTTCAACTTACCCCCGAAAATTATCTAATTGGACAAGATGCTGGTAAGTCAATAACAACAGGGACGTTTAACTCTTTTATGGGCTACCAAGCAGGGCAGGCAAATACCGAGGGTAGTAGCAATATCTTCATTGGCTACAAATCAGGATATAACAATATTGGCTCCAGCACTGATGGCAACGGTACATTAAACCTTTTTGCTGGAAACGAAAGCGGTTATTCAAATACTACCGGCTTCGGAAATATCTTTCTGGGAGATAAGTCAGGACAATTGAACACTAGTGGATCTGAAAATATGTTTTTAGGCGTTCAAAGTGGACAAAATAACATATCAGGGAATTACAACGTCTTTTTAGGCTATTTAAGTGGTAATTTCAATACTATCGGGGAAAGAAATATTTTTCTTGGTACAATGTCGGGTTTTAAAAATACACTAGGAAGTTTAAATGTTATGATTGGAGATGGAGCTGGTTATTATAATACAACGGGTAACAGCAACGTTTTTCTTGGCTATACAAGCGGCACAAACAACACAACTGGGAATAATAACGTATTTTTAGGTACAAGTAGCGGATACTATAACAGTACAGGTAATTACAATCTTTTCTTAGGTTACGAAAGTGGTTACTCAAACACCGATGGCAGTGAAAATACCTTTCTTGGATATAGAGCTGGGCGTTCAAATATATCAGGTGCTCAAAATATGTTTATAGGACCAAGCGCAGGAGCTAGCAATACTACAGGCAACTACAATACCTTTTTAGGTTACTATAGTGGTCAAAATAATACAGCTGGTGCCTCAAACATATATATCGGCGCATTAACGGGGAATGCAAATACTACAGGAAGTAGCAATATCTTTTTAGGAAGATATGCTGGCTATGCAAATACCACTGGTTTTTACAACTTGTTTATTGGAACATCGGCTGGAAGCGGAAACTCTACTGGAAACCAAAATATATATTTAGGAGAACAAGCTGGTTGGAGCAACCTAACAGGAACAGGTAATGTTATGATTGGTTATAATAGCGGAAGAAATAATAATGCAGCAGGGAGCTATAACACTTATCTTGGTAATCAGGCAGGCTTTAATAATACTGGAACAGGTAATGTGTTTATTGGTAGTAATGCTGGGTATAACGAATCAGGATCAAACAAACTATACATAGCCAACTCAAGCACTATAACCCCTTTAATTGGCGGAGATTTTACTAATAACAGAGTAGGTATAAATCGATTGCCAACAACCTACGCTCTTGAAGTTGGGGGTACAATTTGGGCAAATGGATCAACAATTTCGGCTGGGGCAACAACATGGTCCGATGCTCGTTTCAAAACAAATATTGTAACCATTTCAAACGCTCTCCTTAATTTATGCAACCTAAGAGGCGTTACATACGACTGGGATAATACAAATAAAAACACATCAAATTTTCCAAAAGGAAAACAAATAGGTGTTATTGCTCAAGAGGTCGAAAAAATATTTCCAGAATTAGTGCTTACAGGCGATGATGGTTATAAATCCGTTTCATATGAAAAAATGTCGGCATTATTTATTGAAGCTATCAAAGAGCAGCAGCAGATTATTGAGAAGCAACAAAAACAAATAGATACTCAAACCCAGCAATATAATTCTCTTAAAGAAGAGTTGGAAGCAATAAAAGCCTTGTTAAAAAAATAACAAATTTTTTAAATTGGAAAAAAGCCCTTTGAATACAAAGGGCTTTTTTATTTACTAGAGCCAATTAATCAAAATTTGTTTTTTTGTGTTTACATGTAGATACAAATTACCTTACCTTTCATAAAAAACATCCTTAACTATGAAATCAGCAATAACTTTCAGCAAAATGGCCTTACTCCTATTGGTTTTTTGCATTAATCTATCGGGGTTTGCGCAAACGCCTCAAGGTTTTTCATACCAAGGAGTTGTCAGAAATAGTACAGGAACACCAATAGGTAGTCAAACCATCGGGATTAAAGTTACATTGGAAAGTCCCACTCAAGTTGAGTATTACTCCGAAACTCAAACCACACAAACTAATGCACAAGGAGTATTTAATATTACAATAGGTGCTGGAACAAAAACTAGCCCTGGTCTTTTCAAAGATATTCCTTGGGCTAATGGCGATATTCGGCTTAAAGTTGGAGTTGATATTAGTGGAGGCACAACATATACTGATTTGGGTAGCCCAACAATATTACAAGCCGTTCCTTATGCACTCTATGCTGAAAATGCTAAAGAGGTTGTCAGTCTTTCTGATGCTTTAGACACCGATCCCATATTTGTCGTAAAGAATAAGAGCGGTCAGGTTGTTTTTGCTGTTTATCAAAGCGGCGTTCGAATGTATGTAGACAACTTAGCGACAAAAGGAGCAAAGGGGGGATTTGCTGTTGGTGGACTTACTGGCAAAGCATCCTCTGAGTACTTTCTCATTACCCCCGATAGCGCAAGAATCAGGTTAAATCCTGTTGTTAAGGGCGCAAAGGGAGGATTTGCTGTTGGTGNNTACTGATATAATCTCAAATAGCGCTCAAATGCTTTGGTATCCTTTAAAAGAAGCGTTCATGGTAGGCAGAGTTGAAGTAATCAATCCTGCCGATGTTGGTCTTAACTCTTTTGCTTCAGGATATCTCTCTAAAGCCAAAGGAAACTATTCAACTGCAATAGGAAATTCATGTTTAGCAAGTGGCCCATACTCTTTTGCTTTTGGTTCAAGCAGTCAAGCAACTAACTCATATAATGTTGCCATTGGGAATAATGCACAAGCTATAGGGTTTGAAAACAACTATGCTTTTGGTAACAATGCTATAGCATCTGGCGATAATGATAATTATGCAATAGGTTCAAACTCTAAAATTGTAGAAGGACGGAATTGTTATGCAATGGGAAGTAATGCTGAAATTTACCCTTTTCTTTACAATGGTTCAGGTAGTGCTGGTAGCTATGCTATAGGGAATTATGCACTTGTTAAAGGACAACGTGCTTATGCAATAGGGGATCATGCCCGTGCTTTAAACAACGATGCCATAGCATTTGGCACTAATGCCAAAGCCACAGCTTATACCTCAATAGCAATTGGAGCAAACGGATCAAATTCTGACACAACCTTTGCAACAGGACAAGCTTCTATAGCAATGGGCTATGCCGCTAACTCCAGCGGATTAAGTTCGGTTTCAATTGGCACTAGAAGTATTGCAAGCGGCGACTATGCCTGTGCCTTTGGCAATAATGCTACAGCAACTTTTAGCAATTCTACTGCAATTGGAAATGGCGCTATTGCTGATAATTCTAATATGGTGAGGATAGGAAACGCGGGGGTTACAACCATTACAGGTGCAGTTGCTCTTACAGCAGTATCTGATATGCGGCTGAAAAAAAATATAAAAGATATAAATAGTGGGTTAGACTTTATTTTGAAACTACATCCTGTTGAATACCAAATGAAGCAAGGTGATGATAGGATAAATTATGGCTTTATTGCACAGGACATCGAGCAGCTCATCGGCACGAATAACTGTATGCTAACCATTGGCGCAGATAAAGATCGTACACTAGGACTAAGATACACAGATTTTATTGCTCCTCTCGTTAAAGCCTTACAGGAACAACAAAAACAAATTGAAGAATTAAAGGAAAAAAATAAAGAAATAGATGCTCTTAAAGTTGAACTTGAAGCAATAAAAGCCTTGCTTAAAAAGTAAAATCGCAATTATTTGCTCTTTATTATAACAAACTTCATTAAAGTCACCCTCAATATTGAGGGTGACTTTTTTTTATCTTTTTATCAAAATATTGTTGCATTATTGCCAACCATATTGATAATTCGATAACTTTCATGTAGTTAAATAAAAATGCTATGAAAACATCAATTAAAAGAACAGCATTCCTGCTAGTTTTAATATTTAGCGTAATTACTGGAAATGCTCAAGTACCACAAGGTTTTAACTATCAAGCAGTGATTCGAAATTCTAGCGGAACGCCACTTGGAGATCAGAATGTTAAAATTCATGTGCTTTTAACTAATAGCTTGGGAACTGTAGTCTATTACGAGGAGGTTCATGCATTAACAACATCTAATCAAGGTGTTGCAAACTTAACTATTGGAGAGGGAACCCTCAAGCAAGGAACCCTTGATGCTGCTCCATGGAAAGATGGAGATGTATACCTTAAAATCGAAGTAGATCCTACAGGAGGAAACAGCTATCAAACTCTCGGATCTCCCGTTAAGTTTTACTCAGTGCCTTATGCCCTTTATGCAGATAACACAAAAGAAGTGGTTAGTCAACCCAATGCGGTTGATACCGATCCGATTTTTGTTGTAAAAAACAAATTGGGACAAACTGTATTTGCTGTATTTCAAACCGGAGTAAGGGTTTACGTTGCCGATACAACTTCTATAAAGGGAGCTAAAGGAGGTTTTGCTGTTGGGGGGCTTACAAGTAAATCGATTTCTGATGCACAAGACTACCTTAGCATTACCCCAAGTGGTACAAGAATCTGGTTCGACAATCGAGCAAAAGGAGCAAAAGGAGGTTTTGCTGTTGGGGGGCTTACAGGTCAAGGAAAAGCTGTTCCAAAAAACTTTTTATCAATATCACCTGATAGTACTCGGATATATGTGTCGAATCAGGCGCTAAGCAACTCCTCTTCATTAGGAGGGTTCTCTATAAAATCGGCAGAAAACACAAGCGCTGATTACTTTAACATATCGGCATTGGCAACTGCAAAAAGAATTATTAACGAATCAAGAGTGATGTGGTATCCCTCTAAATCATCGCTTCTTGCAGGAGAAATAAGTGTCCCTCATCCTGACAGTGTAGGCCAATACTCCATGGCACTTGGATACAGAAACATGGCTAAAGGAAGTTACTCCCAAGCTATGGGTTATGAGAGCGTAGCAAGAGGCGATTTCTCTACTGCAATTGGTTATCAGGCAATTGCAGGGAATAACTCATTCTCATTTGGTAGCGGCTCTAAAGCGTTAGGACTAGGAAGTTTTGCTTTTGGGGCAAAAGGTGTTGATGTAACTGGAAACGTACTTGATGTTTCAACCGAAGCAACAGGTAATTTTTCCTTTGCTTTTGGCCTAGGTTCTAAAGCAAAAGCGTTAGGTTCATTTGTTTTAGGGGTAAACTGCGAATCGAGTGCAAAGTTTGCTATTGCAACAGGGTTTGGTTCAATGGCAACTGGTGCAAATGCAACAGCAATGGGACTTAATACCGAAGCTTCGGGCATCGGATCGTTTGCATCAGGGAATAATTGTAAAGCAACAGGGCTAAATTCTACCGCAATGCGNNATGGGAGTAAATAATGAATCTTCAGGCCCTGTTTCATTCACTATGGGTTCAGGAAATATGGCAATTGCACAATATGCTTTTGCTTTCGGGGCAAATAATAATGCCAACGGACAATCATCTTTGGCTTTTGGACAAGGAAATACAGCAAGTGGCTTATATTCAATAGTAGGCGGGTATCAGAACGTTGCATCAGGAAGTTTTTCTTTTGCTGTTGGTTCAAGCAATAATGCAATTGGCGATGGCTCAATGGCAGTTGGTACATCAAATAATTGCGGAGGCGTTGCCTCTGCTGCTTTCGGTGATGGAAACTCCTCAAGCGGAGCTAATTCGTTTGTAGCTGGTTACCATACTAAGGCAACAAATCAAAACTCATTTGCAATTGGCAATACAACTCAGGCTATTAATGATAATGCTATAGCATTTGGTGATAGTACTAATTCAAGAGGCTATTGTTCTGTAGCATCAGGTTACCATGTTACAGCAAAAGCATACGCTTCCATGGTGTTAGGAAGATACAATACTGTATTGGGAAATTCTGGCTCATGGGTTGGAACCGATCCTATATTTGTTATTGGAAACGGAACAAGCACTGCACTTAGAAATGATGCACTTGTAATATACAAGAATGGAAGCGTGAAAGTTGATGGTAACTTATACCCCAATGACGCCTCAGGCACTTATTTGGGATCTGTTACGAATAAATGGGAAGCCATTTACGCGATTAATAGCGTAATTCAAACTTCAGACGCAAGATTAAAGAAAGATATAACCAATTTAAACTATGGTTTGAAAGATATCTTAAAACTACGACCAGTATCTTTTACTTGGAAAGAAGGAACCGATCAGAGAATTAAATTAGGCTTAATTGCTCAAGAAGTACAGCCAATAATAAATGAGGTGGTTGATGTTGGTGATGATCAGAACAAAACATTGGGCATTAACTACTCCTCATTAATCCCTGTTCTAATAAAGAGTATTCAAGATCAACAAACAATAATTGAGGAGCAAAAAGCAAAAAATACCGAGTTAGAGAATCAGCTAATTCAGATCAGCAAGAAGCTAGAAGAACTGGAAAAAAGAATTAAATAAAGTCAGTTCTATGTAAGATATCATTGGCTCCGACGAACATACAAGTTCGGTTCTGAACGAAGCAAAGGATCTTCTGGATACAAATGCTTCACTTTGTTCAGCATGATAAAATAGGAATCTAATGTTATGCGTGTATCAAACACTCGTTAAATAACAACAAAAGCCCTGCTGGAAAACAGCAGGGCTTTTGTTTAAAGTGCCTTGTTTTTTTAGAATAGTTTAAATATCCCAAAGTACTGCAGCAGTATTATTAAAAGAACGATGACAGTAAGAATCCAAACTAAAATGTTATAAATACTGCTATTCTTCGTTTTGAAAATTCGCATTAGAATAATGATCAGGATCAATATTATTAAAAGTATATAAACCCAGCACGGTATAGGGAAAACCTTTCCCTCATAAGCAATTTCATCTCTTATGCTGATTTGAATTGAAGGATTTGAACTGGCTGAAATATTAGCTAAAACAATATAGTAGCAACCATCTAATCCATCTTTTATCTCCATAACAAACGGCTCTGACCCAGTGGTGTTGCTTTTTAACTGTTTAGAGGAAGCACCACTCTGCTTCTTTGAAGGATTTATTACAACTTTAATGGTTGAACCAAATCCTGGTCCCATATAATAGCCAAATTTATTTTTAGGCCTAATTTTAATTATCATTCTATTTTTACCACTACTGCTTGTATCTGGAGGCGTTGTAACATTAGGATTAGTTGATGGGACTGAATCAACAACTTCAGGCTTAATTTCAACAACTTGTCCAAACTTAAAGACCGAAGATACAATTGTAGACCTCTCAAATTTACCAACACCGCTTAACTCCCCGTTGATTAAGAATATCACATTGTAAATACCTGCTAGTTCAGTGTTTGAATAAATACCCTTATATTCTCCATTACCAATATCGGTTAGTTCAATATTTTGTTCACTAGCAAGTAATGCATTATAGAATGATGTATCGTTAGCCATCAGCTGCTGGAACTTGTACGCTGCCTCCGATGTCATATCAACAGTTGAATCAATAGCAGGAGTTTTAAAGGTTGATAATAGTTGTCCAATATCATCTCCAGGTTTTAATAGAACTGCCTTTACACTATTCCCTGAACCAAAAATGGGATTATCAGCATATTCTAATCGTGCTTTGAAGTGAATGGTATCACCAATCGTATAAATACTCTTATCTAGGCCACATTTGAACTTAAAAAGATGATCGTCAGCCAAAGCAATAATATTGATTGGGCTTGAGGATTGACCTGCAAGAATAATTTCCCACTTCCCGCCCGATGTAATTGGCTGTCGGCCAACCATTGGTAAGTTAAACGAGAGCATTCGGAAGCCACTTCCTTGTCTTAGTTTTGCATATGATGTTACATCAATATCATCCTTCTTCACTGTCATTCCAATATCAGCCATACCTCCCGATAGTTCGATAAGAAGTTTAGGAACATTCTCGTTCAGATTAAACGAATAAGTTGCTGATCCCGAGAAACTGTTGTCATATCTTTTGAAAACAATTTGAGGGCTACCACCTGCAAGCATATTACAGAACTGAACGCTAAACCACTCCTCAAGGGAAGGACTTGTTTGTACTACGTGTAGCGCTTCGCCACCGCTATTTGTTGCAATATGGCTAAGAATTTCTGGAGCTAAACCTGCTCCCCAAGTTGCAATAGTATAGTATCTTACGCTATCTTTATTAAATGGAGAGTAATTATTTAATGAATCGATGCCATTATTTATGCTATTACCATCTGGGTTAACTTGTGGGCCCCAATTCTGTAATCCATCGGTAAAAAGAAATACCATTCTCTTTGTATTTGGTGTTTTCTCTTTTTGATATAATAGCTTATTTTTTGCATCAAGCAAACCAGAAGCCATTGCAGTCATTTGTAAGGGTACCCTAGAAGCTATATCGTTTTGCACTTTATATGATGCATAGTTAGCTAAAACGGGTTCGTTATTTGAAGTTATACTTACAAAGTTTTTTGGGAAATAGGTTGTAGAAGGTTGATAAACTAATGAAGAATAATAGCTTATTCCAAGCGAATCTCCTTCTTGCTGAAACTCCTCAAGCTTGGGTACAATCATGTTAACAGCATCCTTTAGCGCCTGAATACGTGTGCCTGAGCCTCCATCAACAGTAAGCTGCATGCTCCCCGAAATATCAAGCGTAAGAACAATCTTTGAGCTATCCCGAATTACAGGGACTCGGAAATTTTGTGACTCTGAGGCTAGATCTTTGGTAATGGTAAACCTAAAATCAAGGTAATTATTATCAGAGGTGAGACACTTTCGGTTTACTAAAATTGTTACAACATTGTCAGTGTTTGTAACAGTGCTATTGCTAGTTATATCGCTACATCCTCCATTAATGTTACTGATTACTACATTAAAAGGGGCAGAAACAAGCAATGGAATAGTAAAGTTTGTAGATGCTTTAAGTTGTACACCGGGTAATACTATTGTTCCCGTAGGTGGGATATATGTACCGGGAGGATAGTCGGTTGGATTTTTGCTAATCATCTGAGAATACAAAAATCCAGTGTTTAATAAACTAAGAACTAAGATTAGCAAGACAGATTTCCAAATTAATGGAAAGTCTTGATGGTAAATCATACCTCTTGTTTTGTTTAGCTGTTTCATGGTAGTAGGTTTTGGTTAATTTTAGGGCATAAGAATTATCTCAATTTCCTTATTATCAGCTAAATTTAAGAGTATTTTATAATAGATTTCATATTTTGGGGAAGCTATTTTACAATAGCAGCATAATCATCGCATATTCCTAACCCGTTTTGCTTATTTTTTGGGCATTTCACAAGAAAATAAAAAATAAAAAAGCCTGACTGGGAATCAGTCAGGCTTTTCGTCAAACTTATGTCATTAAAAATTAATTATCCCGAGTCGCTGTAAAATCATAAATAAAATCCAAAGAATTATTAACAGCCAAATTATGTTTCTAAGTAGTGCTTGTACTGTATGAGCATTAACATAAAGGAAAACCAATATTATTATAAGAAGTATCAAAACTAAGAATTGCCATATATATAACTTTGGTGAAGGGAATTTTCCTAAATAAAGCGTTTCGTCCATAACCATAATCCTAAGATCCGGTTTAACGTTTTGTGGAATATTTGTTATAGTATAAGTATAACTTCCATCAAGATTATCTTTGCTACCAGTTACTTGCCCTTGGTTAGAATCAACACTTAACTTTATACGCGATAAAAATCCTGGACCAAGATAATAGCCAAAATCATTCTTAGGTCTAAAGGTAATAATTGAAGTATTTTCCCCTTTGCTCTCCTTGTTTGAGGTTATTATCGCTTTAATATTCGATTTTTTAGTGTTAATCTGACCAAATTTGAAAACAGCAGAATATTGCTTTTGTCTTTCGATTTTTCCAAATCCAGTAATTTCACCGTTAACTGTAAATATAAGCTGGTACACACCAGAAAGTTCTGTGTGATCGTAAGTTGCAGAATAAATTCCTTCACCTTCTTCCTCAAGATCAATAATGTGAGTTTCAGGTTTTAGATTGTTGGAAAAAGACTTATCGGCTTGCATAAGGTGAAGAAGTTTAGTCTCTGCACCAAAATCAATATCATTTACAGAATCTTTTGAGTTATCTTTGAATTTTGCAAGCAAATCTCCCAAATCATCACCTGGTTTAACAATTGTTACTTGAACCTTATTAGATTTACCTGTTAAAGGTTTTCCTGCGAAAGAAATTTTAGCTTTTAGAGCAAGCTTTTCGCCTACTGTATATACGCTTTTTGATGGCTTACAATCGAAATCAAGAAAATGATCATCAACATAGCAAACTAATGAGTATTTCTCAGTAGAGTTTCCTGACACTGTTAATTTCCACTCTCCATCAGCCGTAACACGTTCAGGAATATTTAATGGCAAAGGAATGCTTAGTGATTTAAAGAATGAGCCATCATTTATTTTAGCATATGAGGTTAAATCCTTTCCTCCCTTTTCGAGTTTAAAACTTAACCCGGAAACATTGGTGCTAATTAGCTCGAAATACAGTTTTGAGACATTTGCATTAATTGGGAAAGAGTAGGTGTCTCCAGAAGTTGACAAAATTCCTGTTTCCCTAGCAACAATCTGAGGGCTACCTCCTTCAAGCATATTTGCAAATTGGTTTTGAAAAAAGTATTCTATTTCACCCTCATCAACTCCTGTTGTAGTTGATAAAGAAATACCTCCATTCGCTTGTGCTATTTGCCCTAAGATTTCTGGGATAAGTGTAGTACCACCCATGCCAATAGTAAAATATCTTACACTATCTATTGCAGCACAAGGGCCGATATTTAACATATTATTGCCTGTTGAAAGAGTCACACCATTGGGATTTACTAATGGTTCAACATTCTGCAAGCCATCAGTAAATAGCAGAACAAGTTTTTGAGCATCAATCGAATTATTATCGCCGAGCTTTTGTTTTGCATCTAGCAAACCCTTACCCATTGCTGTTCCAGAAGATGGAACCTTAACAACCATGTCAGAATGAATTATAGAGCTGGAACGAATGGGTGATGACTCAGAAGTGATTTCGATAAAATCAGAATTTATAGGGCTACTTGGTTGAATAACTTCTGAAGAAAAATAGGTTAATCCGATTAAATCTCCGTTTTGCCTAAAGGCTTCTAGTTTTTGAGTGAAAAGATCTACAGAATTTTTCAAGATTTCCCATCTTGGAGTAGTTCCTCCTTGTACAGGAAGAGCCATACTTCCAGACACGTCAAGCGCTAATACAATTTTAACAGGCTCACGATCAATCGGTAAATAATACTTGATACTGTCTGTTAAATCTCCGCTTTGCGCTTTAAGATTGATCTCTATAAAACTGTTCCCATCCGGTCTGCAGCTACTTGTTGATCCTATCTCAATCCTTCCATTCGATGAAAAATAAATACTCCCTTCGTAGCATGCATTTTTTTGGCTAAAATTGAAATTCACATCCGAACGTAAGACGCTTGGGGAAATTGGAATTGTAAAGGAATAACTCTCACCATATTTTGCAGGGGGCAATGTTATTACACACCCAGTATACGGAGATGTTGCACATTGCAAACTTACGCTTCCATAAGGATAATCGGTAATATCCCTACTAATAATTTGCTGCGAATAAAGATTTGAGATATTAAAAAATAGAAAGACAAAAAATAATCCTGAAATAAATCTTGCACCTTTACCCAAAAGGTCGTGATTTTCTCGGTGGTTCATGGCTTAGGTTTTTAGGTAAGTATATGGTTTATAATACTTTATTCCCAATAAAATTGCTCAATCTCCCTCCTCACTATTATTAACAAATAAAAGTACAACTTTTTTAATATAATTCAAGATAAAAATAAGTAAGATCTGAGACTTTCTCATAATGATAATCAGCAAGTTTATACCTCATTGATATAAATCATTTTATGCTATACTAACGGCCATTTGTGAACTCTAGTAGTCAGTTTGTCAAAACTTAAGGTCCTAAAGTCAAAAAATAAATGACCATAGTACTATAGTTAAGTCATATTGCCTTAAATTGTATTTTTTCCACTTAGATATTAATTAATTTTAATTATAATAAACCAACCCTATGAGAAGGATAATGTTAGCTGTATTTTTCATGTTAATGGCAACTACAGCATTCAACCAGATTCCGCAAGGCTTTAATTACCAAACCGTTGTTCGTAACTCAAGTGGAATTATTGTAACAGATCAACCGGTTTACTTAAAAATCAGTTTTACAAGCTCCGATGGTTTATCGGTATACTATTCCGAAGAGCATGTTAAAACATCATCATCTGCAGGCGTTGTAAATTTAGAGGTAGGCACAAGCGACAATCACACGGGCTTGTTACAAGACATTCCTTGGAGCAGCGGAGGAATTATGTTAAAAGTTGAAGTCAAACTTAATGAGTCCGACAGTTACACCAACATGGGATCAAGTCTCTTACGTCCGGTTCCCTATGCTTTATTTGCACTAGGTGGGTTACAAGGTCCAGCAGGAAAAGACGGAAAAAGTTTTGTTAATAAAGGAGATTGGGCAGTTGGTACATATTCCGAAGGGGAATATGTATTTGCTCCAGGTTCTTCAAATCCATCAATTAAATCGTTATGGATTGTAAAAGGTACAACATCATTTGAGTCGACAATTCAACCTTCAAGCGACTTAGATAATTGGGTAGAATTTGAAGCTCCAGCTGGACCACAAGGGGAACAGGGAATTCAAGGACCTGCCGGGACACCCGNNGACACCTGGTATTCAAGGGGAAGTTGGTCCAATGGGTCCACAAGGCCTTAGAGGCGAGCAAGGGCCTAAGGGCGAAAATGGGTTGCAAGGAATTCAGGGTCCAGAAGGTATCCAAGGCCCAGCTGGTATTGGCCTTAACAATAGGGGCGGATGGATTTTAAACGAAACGTACAACCCTAACGATTACGTTTTTTCAGAAAGTTCTACAAATGCTTCAATAAATACGATGTGGATTGTTCAGGCTGCTAGTGCATTTACATCCGATGCAAAACCAAAAGACGATCTTACTCGTTGGGTTGAATTTGAAGCACCTGAAGGACCTAAAGGAGATAAAGGAGATCTGGGTGATAAAGGAGATCAAGGAGATCAAGGAACTGCTGGCGTTTCAATTCAATGGCTCGGAACTTTTGCAACGGCGCCTTCGGGCACTCTAAATAATGCATATTACGACGAAACGCAAAAAAAATCATACATACATAATGGAACTGATTGGGTTATTATGGCTCAAGATGGAGCTGATGGAACCAACGGTATAGACGGTACAAATGGTTCCAATGGTATTGATGGTGCATCTATTGTTTGGAGAGGAACATTCTCAGGTACAACCCCCTCAAATCCATCTTTAAATCATGCTTTCTATAGCTCATCCGATCAAAAATCATATATATACAATGGCTCTATTTGGACTCAGATGACACAAGATGGAGCAAGTGGAGCAAATGGTAGCGATGGGGTTTCAATTAGCTGGAGAGGAACATTTACAACAGCACCAGGGAGTCCAACGCTAAACTGGGCATATTATAACTCTAATGATAAAAAGTCTTATATCTACAATGGTGCTTCATGGGTTGTTATGACTCAAGATGGAGAAGTAGGTGCATCTGGAACACCAGGGGTTGATGGTAAATCAATTATATGGAGAGGACCTTCATCGGGACCACCCAGTAGTCCCGAACTTAATCATGCATATTACGATCTGATCCAAAAAAAATCATACATCTATAATAGTTCAAACAGTTGGGATATCCTTGCTCAAGATGGTACTGATGGTGTAAATGGAACAAACGGAACAAACGGAACTGATGGAACTAATGGTTCCAATGGAATATCAATACAATGGCTCGGAAGTTTTCCATCAACATCAATTCCTGCCGGATCGTTAAATAAAGCATACTACAATACTACCGATAAAACATCGTATGTTCACGATGGAATTGGTTGGCAAATAATGACACAAGATGGTGCAACCGGAGCTCAAGGGCCTACAGGTCCTCAGGGTCCTGCAGGTACTGGTCTTATTAACAAAGGTAATTGGTCTAGTTCTGCAGCATACGATTCGGGAGATTACGTTTTCGACAGATCTTCAAACGATCCTTTAATAAACTCAATGTGGATATGCCAATCGGCTAGAACAGCAACAACCACACAGCCTTATCAGGATCCATCTTATTGGACTGAATTTCAAGCACCAAAAGGGGAAACTGGGGATATCGGCCCTCAAGGCCCTCAGGGAATCCAAGGAACTTCAGGAACAAATGGAATCTCACTATATTGGAGAGGCTCTTTTTCTTCGGCACCAGGAAGTCCTTCGTTAAATCATGCTTATTATAATACAACTGCTAAAAAATCGTACGTATACGATAATACGAACACATGGCAAATCATAGCACAAGATGGTATGCCTATTAGCGGAAGCACTGGTCAAACCCTGTATTATAATGGAACTACCTGGACACCAAGCAGTGTACTAGTCAATAATGGAACAAATATTGGCGTTGGATCTTCAATTTTCACTCCAACAACGAAACTTGATGTTAACGGTGGCATTCGGTTACGAAGTGCACTGTACGATAATTCTGCTTCACTTAATGCAGGAACATCAAATCAGGTACTCACTAGCACAGGAAGCGGTATTTTATGGAAATCGCCTTCAACTCTTAGTCTAGCAAGTGGAACAGGAACGGCAGGACAACTAGCAATTTGGACTGGAACGAATAGTGGACTACAAGGAATATCTAATCTCNNGGTGGGTTTGCTGTTGGTGGTCTTACCGGAAAAGCCACATCTGATTATTTTCTTATTACCCCTGATAGTGCACGAGTACGTCTAAATGACGCTGTTAAAGGAGCTAAAGGTGGGTTTGCTGTTGGTGGTCTTACCGGAAAAGGTCCATCAAATTATATGCAACTAACGCCTGATAACTATTTCATTGGCCACCTAAGTGGTAGCAAAACAACAACTGGTTTGTATAACTCATTCTTTGGTTACCAAGCAGGTGCATCGAATACATCAGGTAGTAGCAACGTTTTTGTAGGACATACTGCAGGATACACAAACAGTACATCAAGTAATAATGTTTTTATTGGCTATGAAAGTGGCTATACCTCTAATAGTTCCTTAGGTGGCAATGTTCTCATAGGCTATCAAACTGGTAGAAATAGTACAACCCAATCATTCAACTCGATTGTTGGTTATCAGGCAGGTATGAACAATACAGGAAACTATAACTCATTCTACGGTTATAATACTGGGAATAACAACTCTGGAAGCTACAATTCATTTTATGGCTTTAATACTGGTAATACAAATTCAGGTAGTTGGAACGCTTTCTATGGGTGGAATTCGGGTACTACAAACACAGGAAACTATAACTCGTTTTATGGACCCTATTCAGGGTTTAACAACGATGGCGTTTCAAACTCATTCTTTGGATATTATAGTGGATATTCAAATCAAGGTGGTTCCGATAACGTTTTTATGGGTAATCAATCAGGATATAGGAATACAACAGGAGGTGGTAACGTATTCTTAGGTTACCAAGCAGGTAGCTATAACAATACACCATCAAATAATGTGTTCATTGGTTATAAAAGTGGATACTTTAACTCATACCCATCAGTAGCTCTTGGAGAAGGCGCATCAAACACCTTCATTGGTCACGAAGCGGGGTATAATAATAGAACTGGTTCAAAAAATGCCATTTTGGGATACTTTGCAGGTCATCAACTTACAAGCGGCTCATTTAATGTGGCAATGGGTAATGTGGCAGGGTATAATATTACAACTGGAAACAATAACGTTTTTGTTGGCGACTCTGCTGGTTACTACAACACTATTGGTACATACAACGTGTTTATTGGTGAGTCTGCTGGTAGCGGTATATCTACAGCAAGTGGTCACAACACAACATATAATACATTCATAGGTTTTAGGGTTGGCCGGAAAAATACAGGTAGTAATAACTCTTTCTATGGATATAACTCTGGCTATGCCAATACTGGGAGCAATAACTCATTCTATGGTATAAGTGCTGGTACTTATAACACTGGAAACTATAATGCGTTCGTTGGAACTAATGCTGGATATAAGAATACTGGTAGCTACAATGCTTTCATTGGCTATAATGCTGGGTATAATAACCTAGCTGGGTCGAGCAACCTATTTATGGGATATCATACTGGCTACACAAACTCAACTGGGAATAATAACGTATTCCTTGGGAATTACAGTGGTTACTACAACACGACCGGGGGAAACAACGTTTTAATTGGGTACCAAGCAGGGGTTCGAAATACAACTGCATCGAATAATATCATGTTTGGCTACTTCAGTGGTGCTTGGAACGAAACAGGTCAAAACAACACCTATATTGGTTACGAAAGCGGGTATAACAGCGGATACAACACCACATCAGATCCCAGCTACAATACTTTTATTGGGCATCAAACCGGTAAGTACAATCAAACAGGTGCTTTTAACACTTACCTCGGTTATCAGGCTGGTTATTCATCAACCTCGTTGTTTGGTACAGGAAATAATAACGTTGCACTTGGCTATCAGGCTGGATATAGTAATAATACTGGGAATGATAATATATTTATAGGGAGTAGCGCGGGAAGAGTAAACTCAACAGGACACGACAACGTATTATTAGGAAATTTAGCAGGTACTGCGAATACTACAGGAAATTACAATGTATTTATAGGTTCCGATGCTGGAAAGGCAAACACAACTGCTCAATATAATACATTCGTTGGATATCAGACTGGAAGCAAAAATACAACCAATTCGGGTCAAACATTTGTTGGGTATAGCGCAGGTTATAACACCACTGGCGATAATAATACCTTTATGGGTCACATATCAGGCTACACTAATTCAACTGGGAATAATAATACCTATTACGGTTACGGTTCTGGGTATTCCAATTCAACCGGCAGCGGAAACGTATTTCTTGGTTATCAGGCTGGGTATTCAGAAACAGGTTCAAGTAAGTTATATATCTCAAACTCTTCAACCTCAAGCCCATTAATTTGGGGTGATTTTGCAAATACTTACCTTAACTTAAATGCTAATGTTGGAATTGGAGTTTCATATTCATCGCTTTACGGCTTAAGAGTTGACGGTGGCACTAGCATATCTTATTCCGCATATTTTTTTAAGGGTGCGTTTGCTGCAGGTAATGGCTTTGTGAGCGCTTCGGATAAAAGATGGAAAACCAATATCAATCCTATTGAGAATGCACTCGATAAGGTTAACAAAATGCGAGGTGTAACTTATTTCTGGGATGCTGCCAATAACCCCGACAAGAGATTTGATAATAAACGCCATGTAGGAGTTATTGCTCAAGAGATTGAAGAAATTGTTCCTGAGTTAGTAATTACAGATGAAGAGGGTTACAAGGGAGTTAATTATGCACAAATATCTGCCGTTCTAATAGAGGCAATTAAAGAACAACAAAAGCAAATCGAAGAGCAGCAGAAGCAAATCAAACTCCTAATGGAGGAAGTAGACAGATTAAAAACCAAGTAGTTTTATGTAAAAGTTCTTCTCAATTGAATTTTAGAAGACCCAAGTTGATGAACCTTGGGTCTTCTCTCTTTTTTACCAAAATTGTTAATAATCACAATCTTTTATGAAAAACGTTTAATAGATTTGTAATCTTTTCGTTATTATTCGATTATTAGTATTTAAAAAAAGCGTATTTTTAAAAATCATTCATATTAGGCTTTGAAATGAAATTTTTCAGAATCTCTTTACTGTTGATAATATGCAGTTTATCTGCCATTGGACAAGTAAATAAACTTGGACATCCTATCATAAGAAACTTCACACCAGAGGAGACTGGGGGTATGGAGCAAAATTGGTCTATTGCTCAAGATAGTAGAGGTGTCATGTATTTTGGGAATCAAGATGCTAAAGGTGTACTTGAATACGATGGTAAAACATGGCGAAGTATTCCAATCCCGAATAACTCATATATACTATCTCTTGTGAGGGATGATGAGGGTGTTATATACGTTGGTGCTGTTGGCGATTTTGGCTATCTTGCTCCCGACAATCAAGGTAAAATGCAATTTGTTTCTCTAAATGATCTAAAAAAAGATAGTATAAAATTTTCAAATGTATGGAAGACATATTATCACAAAGGTAGAGTTATCTTCTCTTCTGGTCAGTACATCATTGCTTACGATAAGAAATCTATAAAAGTAATTGACTGCGGGGAACAAACAGAAAATTATTATTTTTTCTCTTTTTGTGTAAACGATCATCTTTACATTGGTAGTTTTAAAAAAGGATTAAGAGAGGTTATAAATGATTCGGTTGTTGATGCTCCAAATGGTAATTTCTTTGAAAAAAAATCCATCTATTTTATGCTCCCTGATGGCTCTGATCATGCCATAGTAGGTACAACTGAAGGCTTTTTTAGATATAACTTAACCACAGGGAAATCAACTCCTTTTAACGATAAGAGTAATTTAATTAACGGACTTCTTGATGAATCATATCCTTATCATGCAATTGTAAGTAATAATGGTAATTATAGCTTTGCTTTTCCACAATCTTCTAAATTTAATCTTTTAGAGGTAGGAAAAGATCTCAATACCAATGAAGCACTAAATCCAAGTATTGGATTAAAGGATGGTTCGATTACATACATTTACCGTTCATCTGAAAATACTTCAGACCCCATTTGGCTTACTCATTTCTATGGCATATCAAGAGCCGAAATACAGTCTCCCTTCCGCAGATTTGGAGAGGAATCTGGTCTTAGCGGACTAATAAACGATGTTATACGTTTTAATGGTGATTTATATATTGGTACCTTTAATGGCCTTTTTAAACAAACAGTAGAGAATGGTTTTATTAAGTTTATACCAACAAATATAACTGCCACTGTATGGTCATTCGCAATATTTAATAATCCTATTTCTGGTAAAAAATCATTGATTATTGGCTCAGATAGCGGATTATATGAGATTAAAGAAGATGGAAAAATTGTTTCTATAAGTGAAAAATATAAAAATATAATTACTATCTGTGGTTATTATATTTATCCTTCTAAAATTAACCCATTGAGAATATATGTAGGAGAGAAAGCAGGAATAACTGCATTTGACTATGTTAATGGAAGTTGGAAACTTGATGATAGAAAAAGATTCTTCGAGAAAGAGATAAAATATAATATAAAAAGTATTGGTGAAGATAGTTTAGGAAATTTGTGGCTTGCAACTTATGTCAATGGATTAGTAAAATTAAGTGATAATATTTCTAAGTTAGAATTTTTTAGTGCTGAAAGTGGACTTCCTACAAGTCAAGGAATTCAAATCATTAGCGATAAAAATTTATTATTTGCCACAAATAATGGTTTTTATAAATTCAACTACAATACAAAGAAGTTTGTACAAACAGGACTACCTGGTGATTCGACAAACTTTCTTGATTATGGAATTTATAGATTCTCAAAAGCAGGAAGAGGATTTATCTTAGCTTGCTTTGACAAAGAATCAAACTGGATTCAATATGCAGAACTAGATAGTAACAAAAGGTATGTTCTGAATAATATTCCTTTTAAAAGATTACCTGATAAACAAAGTGATGCAATATACTACGATAATGGGATTATTTGGATAAGCTGTGCAAAGGAACTTTATAGCTATAACCCTAATACAAAAAGAAATTATAGCCTCCCATATAATGCGCTTATTCGCAAAGTTAAAGTTCTTTCAAAAGAAGATACAATTCTTTTTAACGGAGCGTCATACTACAAAAATGGTTTTAATAAAAATATTGTATCGTTAATCCAAAGCCCCGAACAAATTCATAAGCTGCCTTACCGTTTCAATCGATTAGTATTTGAGTACAGTGCAACGTTTTATGAAAAGGAGGAGGATACCGAATTCAGCTACTTCCTCGAAGGATCAGATGATAGCTGGTCGTTATGGAATAAAAAAGCTGAAGCAACTTATACCAACCTTCGCGAAGGGAATTATACTTTTAAAGTTAAGGCTCGTAACATTTATGGTACAGAAAGTACAATTGCTGAGTATAAATTTTCTATTGCTCCACCCTGGTATCGAACCATTTTAGCATGGATACTTTATTCCATAGCATTTATCCTCGTTCTTTGGATCTTCATCCGTTGGAATACACGTCGCCTTATTGCTGAAAAAGAGGAACTCGAAAAAATTGTTAAGGAGCGAACCGCTGAGGTTGTTGCTCAAAAGGATGAGATTGAAGTTCAAAAAGAACAGATATCTATCCAAAACGAGGAGATAAAGAGTAGTATTCATTATGCTAGCCGTATCCAAGGAGCAATTCTTACACCAAACGAACAGATTGATCAAATCTTCAACGAGTACTTTATACTATTTCTACCTCGCGATATCGTTAGTGGTGATTTTTACTGGGTATCAAAAGTTGGTAGTAAAAAGATTTGCGTTGTTGCCGATTGTACAGGGCATGGCGTACCCGGCGGGTTTATGAGCATGCTGGGCATGTCGTTTATCAACCAAATAGTTAATAAAGGAGCTTGGACTCAAGCTGGTGATATTCTCAATCAACTTAGAGCCTCTATAATTCATGCCTTGCATCAAACGGGTGAAGTAGGTGGTAGTAAGGATGGAATGGACATAGCAATTTATGTTATTGACGAGGCAACAAACACGCTCGAATTCTCAGGTGCAAATAACCCGTTAATCCATATCCGTGGAGAGGAGCTCAACCACATTAAAGGCGATAAGATGCCAATCGGAATCCACATGAGAGCCAATGAATCGTTTGCTACAACAACCATACAACTCGAACCGAGCGATTGTTTATATACCTTCTCCGATGGGTATGCCGACCAATTTGGTGGCCCCGATCAGCGCAAGTTTATGATTAAGAACCTCAAAGATCTTTTGCTTGAGATTCATAAAAAACCAATGGCTGAGCAGCATGAAATTCTTCATAAAACCTTACTCGATTGGCATGGCGACTCACCTCGTATCGACGATGTGGTTTTAATGGGTGTAAAAATCTGATTTTTATAATAACTTAATTAATCTATTTTTATGGATAACTCAACAGTTAACTTGATATATCTTTTCTTAAAAAAAAATAATATTAATATAAATTCAAATGAACTAGAATTACAGCTTATAAGTGATCCATCTTTCCCCAGTTTAAACTCTATTACTGGAGTTCTGGATCACTTTTCGATCAGTCATGGTGCTTTGAGAATTCCTAAAACAATCGATAATATCACTCAATTACCCAACTATAGTTTGATTCATATTAAAGTTAAAGATTATGAAGGTTTAGGATTATTTTTTAAAGACAAGCATGGATATCAGATACTCTATAATGGGCATAAGCACTTTTTTATTTTAGATACTATATTGAATATCTGGACGGGAATTGTAATTATTCTTGATCATTCAGAACAACATTTAAACTATTCAAAGAAGAAATCCTACAAGAAAACTTTCATTTATTTGCTCTTTACTCTACTATCAGTATATTTCATTTATGATTCGAACCTTTTCCAAATTACACATTATTTATTAACAATAATTGGGGTTGCTGTAAGCATACTAATAATACAATATGAATTGGGTGAACAATCATTTATTCTTGACAAGTTATGTTCCGATGAAAATAAGTCGTCCAACTGTAATGCTGTAATGAATTCATCGGGAGCAAGACTATTAAACTCATTAAAACTAAGCGATGTTGGATTAATATATTTTATGTCAATACTTCTTAATTGGTTACTTTTAAAATTCAATTCGTTCAATATTAATTATACATCAATAATCTTATTAACTACTTTAGCGATTCCATTTACTTTCTACTCCATTTTCTATCAGTATAAAGTTGTTAAACATTGGTGTCCACTATGTTTAAGTGTTGTTTTAGTACTTTGGCTTCAGTTTGTTTCTGTGTTTTTTAATGTCGATAACTGGAAATTATTTCATCTTGATCTCAAAGGTAGTTTGGTTACAATTACATGCTTTTGCTTAGTATTTACCCTTTGGCGTTTAATTAAAGTTTTACTTGATGAAAGAACCAAATTGCGCTATTCTAGATTAAGACATTTTAAATTGAATAGAAATTATAAGGTTTTTAAATCTTTGGTATCCGAAAATCGAATTGTAAATACATTAATCAACGATTGCAACGAGATAGTTTTGGGGAATAAATCGGAAAATGCCTTACTAAATATTGTTGTTATTACAAATCCAACTTGTGGGGCCTGCAAGGAGGCGCACCGTTTAATCGATCTTCTTTTAAAAAGAAATGATAACAGGATAAAGATTCTTATCAGATTTGCTGTAAATGTTGAAATTAAGAATATTGGTGCAGATATGTCACTAAAATTACTTGAAATTTTTGATAACCTTGGTGAGGCAAATTTTTTAAAAGCATTTGAAGAAATTTATACCCTATCATATAAAAAATGGATGAAAAAATGGGGTAAGAATATTGACCACAAATATTTTGATATACTATTAAAAGAAAAGGAATGGTGCAAAAATAATAATTTGAATTTTACTCCTGTTATTTTGGTAAATGGGCAACTTTATCCTGCGGAACTTGACAGAATAGATCTCGTTTACTTTGTTGATGATATCATAAATGAATTACAATAGTAAAAACGAATTAAAATTACAATCTAATTCACTACATTTGAAACTATAATGTTTTAACTATTAATAAGTTTAATGTTTAACCTTTAAAAGTAAAAAAATGAAAAGTTTTAAAGAACTAAAAGATGCTTACGGTTTAAGCAAATCAGAACAAAAAAATATTGTTGGCGGTGATGCAACTAATCCTTGTAAAAGACAGTGGTGCGGAGGAGGGCTTGACTATTGTTTAGCGGGTTGTAATTGTCCTGGTGATAAAAATTTGAATACGAAATTATCTTGTACTTTTTATGTTCCAGGTTACTAGCACGATAGTTTCTATTATTTTTTTAACCAAAAGGGGTTGGCTTTAAGAGTTAGCCCCTATACCATTTAATTATTTTTATATATCTTATTAATTAGTTTAGATATTTATAGATAAGACAGTTAATGAAATTATACAACAGATATTTATTCTAATTAATTTTGCAACATATTTTTGATTTCTAATAATTAGTTTAGGAATTACTAATTTTGCTTCAACTTTAAAAATCAAAAATCTTGGAAATTAATCTCATTATCAGGGAACTCCTTGCAAAACACGATTATATCAGCCTACCCGGCATCGGAAGTTTCACACAAACATACGAACCCGCTTTCCCATCGGCCGATGGGAAAAGTTTTATTCCTCCCAAGCAGGTAATCTCGTTCGATACCTCTCGTACCTTTAACGATGAGGCTATTGAGAATTACCTATGCGACAAAATGGGTATCACACACGCTGAGGCTGCTAATATGCTCAAAGTTTATGTAGATAAAGTCAACTATAACCTCGATAAGGGTCGACCCGTTGTTTTTGAGAATGTTGGTGAACTCTTCAAGAATAAAAAGGGTCGATTGAAATTCGAACAGGCTCAGGATAATGATACAGCCCTTGCTACCTATGGGTTAAAACCTATTGAGGTAGAACAAGTTTCGTCCAAAAAAGTTGGAAAACTAAAAGAAATAAAAACATCGGCAAAGAACGATAGCAATTCAAAAACATCTTCGGTTAAGATTCTTGTTGTTTTTTCTGCTATTCTTGGTGTTGCTGCAATTAGTGCAGTATTCGTTTTTTTCCCTGAATTTCATTTCTGGGAAAAATATCTTAATAAAAACCAAGTAGCTATCAACTCAAATAGCGATTCGTTAAATAAACTAGCAGGTAATAAAGAGCAAGCAGTTCCTGTAAACTCAACTCTATCGAAAAAGGATTCTATTCAGGAAAAGGTAGATAAAAGCATTACCGATAAAAATGTGAAAAAGGCTGCGCTATACTACGGAGAGCCTAAAGTACAAGAGGGTAAAACCTATTATATCATTGTAGGAAGTTTTGGAAAGATTGAGAATGCTCAAAAGCTGGTTGATAAATACAAGGAGCGTGGTTACAACCCCGAAATTATCAAAGGAAATAATATGTTTAGGGTTTCGATTAGCCGAACAACAGATAAAAACAAATCGTTATTTGAATTGAATAAATTCAAAACCGACAATCCAAGCGAATCGGCCTGGATATTAGGAATTTAATTGCATTATTCTATTTTTTAACCATCAAACCCTGTCGCCATGAGAGTAACTAGAACTATTCATTGGGTTTTACTTTTTTCAATAGTAAGCATAACATTATCTGCTCAGGAAAAACACTTTATTTCCGACCCAAATTACCGAACATTGGTTCATGACCAATTTATAAAAAGTAAAGAGTTGGCGAAAGGCAGATCAAATAGCCTTTTTAGTATATTTAATAAATCAATATCACTAGAGCAAAAGGAGGCTCTGGAATTTTTATACGCATTTATGCCCCTTAGCGATTTAGCAATGCATAACGGTGATTATGTCCTTGCTCAAGTTAACACTGCCATTCAAGCTAAGAATTTCTTTTCCTGGGGAAAAATCATTCCTGAAGATATTTTCAGGCACTTTGTTCTCCCTTACCGAATCAACAACGAGTACACAGATACAGCGCGTCAGGTTTTTTACAAGGAACTTAGGGATAGAGTTAAAGGAATGAATATGTACAATGCGGCTCTTGAAGTTAATCATTGGTGCCACGAGAAGGTATCATATAAAGGTTCAGATGAGCGGACCTCTGGTCCACTAACTACTGTTCGTAATGCTCTTGGACGCTGTGGCGAAGAATCGACCTTTACCGTTTCGGCTTTACGCTCGGTAAGTATTCCTGCACGTCAGGTTTACACCCCTCGTTGGGCACACACTGATGATAATCATGCATGGGTTGAAGTTTGGATCGATGGGAAGTGGTACTTTTTAGGAGCTTGCGAACCCGAACCCGAACTGAATATGGGATGGTTTGCCGCACCCGTAAAACGAGCCATGATGACTCACACCGTTGTTTTTGGACAATATCAAGGTTCGGAGGAGAAATTGCAAATTGACGATAAGTATACACGCGTGAACCTACTTGCCAACTATGCATCAACAAGAGAGGTTGCGGTAAAAGTAATTGATGGAAATGGCAAGCCAGCCCCAATGGCAAAGGTCGAATTCATGCTTTATAATTATGCTGAATTTTATCCAATCGCAACAAAGTACAGTGATTCAAGAGGTAGATGCTCATCAATAACTGGCTATGGCGATTTAATGATTTGGGTTTCGCAAAATGGTTTATTCGGGTATAAAAAGTCATCGAGTAACGATAAAGATACAATCACTATTACACTTACTAAACCACAGAATAAAGCGTTTATCGAGACTTTTGATATTATCCCTCCAATAGCACAATCGGTAGCATCTGCAGATGCTGCAAAAGCAGCAGAGAATAATGTTCGCTTGCAAAAAGAGGATGTCATCCGAAACGCATACATATCAACATTCATCGATTCTATCGCTATAAATAAACTTGCAACATCTAAAGGTTTTAAATTAAAAGATATCGCACCTTATTTAATCAATAGTCGTGGCAACTGGAAAGAGATTTATAGCTTTATTAATTCACTTGAACCAAAGGATACAGCCAACGGGTTTGCTATCCTTCGCCATATCTCTGAAAAGGATTTGCATGACGCACTTGCCTCAACACTTTCCGATCATTTAAAAAGTATTAATACATACCCAAGCATTGACGGTGGTATTAGTAAAGATAACTTCAATCAATACATCCTTGCTCCACGCATTGGAAAAGAGTTTGTAACCACATGGAGAACCTATCTGCAAAAGGCTTTTCCAAAATCTGAGATTGAAGGGTTTCGAAACAATCCTCAATCGCTTATTAGTTGGATAATTCAAAACATTAAAATAGATTCAATTAGTAACTACTATAATGTAGCATTAAGCCCTGAGAGTGTTTATGAAATGAGGGTTGCAGATAAATATTCTCGTAATGTATTCTTTGTTGCTGCTTGTCGGAGCGTTGGCATTCCAGCTCGCCTTGAACCAGCAACACGCAAACCACAATATCTGAAAGGAAATAATTGGATCGATGTTCTTTTTGAAAAGCAGATTTTTACAGAATTACCCAAGGGAGAGGTAATACTCATCAACCAATCGGACGATAAAAACTTTATACCTCAATATTACTCCCACTTCACCATAGCTCGTCTCGAAAAGGGTCAGTTTATAACTCTCGATTACGAATTCGATGCTGCTTTAAAAACCTTTCCTTGTAAACTAAACCTCGAAGTTGGTTACTATCGACTTATGACAGGTAACCGGTTAAACGATGGTTCTGTAAAATGTAGAATCGAATATTTTAACGTTGAGCAAGGGAAATCAATCAGCATCCCTATTATAGTTCTCCCAATCGAAGCGCAAACAGGTGTACTTGGCAAAGCAGAAACATCAGCAGGTTTTAAATCGCTTGATAATATCGATTTTATGCTTAGCTGCTTTATGAATATGAAAGATAAAGCATTAGTTGTTGCTGTAATTGACCCTGATAAAGAACCCACCAAACATTTAATGGAAGATATTAAGCTGGTTAAGAAAGGCATTGATGATTGGGGTGGACAAGTACTATTCATTATTGCAAATGATAAACTGAATAAAACGTTTGACCCCTCTGTATATAAAGATCTCCCCAGAAGTTGCTCCTTTGGTTACGATTCAACAGGCGATATCACCAATGCCGTTGATCTGATGTGCGGTCAAAATCCCGGCCCACAATATCCTCAAATATCTATTATTAACCCAAATGGCGAGATTATCTTCTACTCCGAAGGTTATAGTATTGGGATGGGGGAAACAATTTTGAAAAATTTGGGGAAGTAGACTAGTTAACAAGCCTATAAGTTCACAAGTAAATAAGTGATGAATAGTTTTAGAGAATTACTTTTTTGGCAAAAAGGAATGGAACTGGTTACCTCAGTTTATTCGCTAACTGATAAGTTTCCAAAAGAAGAACTTTATGCTCTGACATCACAAATTAGGAGATGCTCCATTTCGATTCCATCAAATATAGCAGAAGGCTATGGAAGAAGACATAAGTAAGATTATGTCCGATTTCTTGAAATTGCTCGCAGTTCACTTTATGAATTGCAAACCCAACTTGAAATATCAAAAAATATAAACTATATAACCGAATATGAGCTAAATATAATCTTTGAGCAATGCAAGGAATTAGAAAAAATGCTTAATAGTTTTATCAGAACCATAGCCCAACGCAAATAGCTAGTTTTTTACGTGTCATCTTATTGGCTTATTAACTTATCAACTTATATGCTTTTAGAAATCTGCGCCAACTCACTACAAAGTGCCATAAATGCTCAGAAAGCAGGTGCTCAACGTATAGAACTATGCGAAAATCTAGAGCAAGGAGGAACAACTCCTTCGTATGGGTTACTGGCTCAGACCCGCAAGCACCTCAACATCAAAATTAACGTGCTAATTCGTCCTCGTTCTGGAGATTTCCTTTACTCTGACTTGGAATATCAAGTAATTCAGGATGATATCAGAATGGCAAAGCAGCTGGGTGCCGATGGAGTTGTTTGCGGAATTCTTCTTCCTAATGGCGATGTTGATGTTGAGCGAACAAAAATACTGGTTGAACTTTCAAAACCTATGTCTTTTACGTTTCATAGGGCATTCGATTTTACAAACGATCCTTTCAAGGCTTTAGAGGATATTATATCAATAGGTGCCGATAGGATACTTACATCTGGACAGCAACCTACTGCCATTCAAGGACTACACCTAATTTGGGATTTAATAAAAACGGCCAAAGGCCGAATTATTATAATGCCTGGTAGCGGAGTAAAAGCCGAAAACATTGAATATTTGACGGAAACAGGAGCCACTGAATTGCACATGAGTGGAACAGACTTAGTTGAAAGCGGTATGACCTTTCGTAAACCAGGGATGACGCTTGGCAATCCAAATGGTGATTATTGCTTGATTGAGAGCAATATCAAAAAAATAAAATCGGCTTTAGATATTATCAGCAGGCAATAATTACTGCGGGCAACAAACTCCTTGTTAAAACAAGAAACATACTACAAAAAGGAACTCTCTCCCTTAACATTATCTTAACACATCTTCAATATTCTTAACTTAGAGTTAATGTTCTCATAACCGTGAGGCAATATTTATCTTATTCCTTTGTACCGAGAAAAAAAGGAAAAACTAAACTCTATGACAAAGAAATTAAACTTAATCGTTATTGTATTAACTGCATTTTTAATGAATGCTTACGCACAGGAGTCTTCAAATCCTATTGATACTCTAGCAGCTTACGTTCAAAAAATGAACACTGCCGTATTCACACTGCAGAAAATAAAGATTTCGGGGTACGTTCAGGCTCAATACCAAAAAGCCGACTCTATGGGGATTAAATCCTTTTCTGGTGGCGATTTCGATGCTAAAACCGATAACCGATTTGCCGTTCGCCGTGGAAGAATCAAATTTGCTTACTCTGGAACATTAAGCAACTACGTATTACAACTTGAGGCGACTGAAAAAGGTGTTGCGATCAAGGATGCTTACTTAAACTTCACCGAACCATGGTTACAAGCATTTATGGTAACAGGTGGTGTTTTCAACCGACCATTCGGATTTGAAGTTCCATTCTCATCCTCATCGCTTGAATCTCCTGAAAGAGCGAGGTTTAATCAAACTCTTTTCCCTGGTGAAGAGGATTTGGGAGCATCTTTAACCTTTCAAATGCCAAAGGCTTCGCCTTGGAGTTTCATAAAGGTTGAAGCAGGACTATTTGCTGGTAATGGTATCAATCCTGAATTTGATAAGAAAAAAGATTTTATCGGTCGTATAGGTATTCAGAAAACAATTTTCGAAGAAAGGGTTAAGTATGGTTTAGGGGTATCGTACTACAATGGAGGTGTTTACCAAGGAACCAAAACAGCCTACAAGATGAAAGAGGTAGGCGGAGTCAACGTATTCTCGAAAGTAGCTGCCGATACCACTATTGGTAAATTCCAAAGTAGAATATATACCGGTTTTGATGCTCAATTTACCGTAGAAACAGCACTTGGATTAACAACACTAAGAGGTGAATACGTATCTGGAACTCAACCAGGGCAAAGCAAATCAACCAACAGTCCAACTTCCGATTTTACAAAGGTTACAGGTACAGCAACTGTTCCCGAATCATACATTAGAGAATTCAATGCTGGCTATATTTTCTTCAGCCAAACAATCTCTCGTACACCATTAACGCTGGTTGTTAAGTACGATTTCTATGATCCAAACACAAAAGTAAAAGGCAATGAAATTGGAAAAACAGTAGTTGCAACAGGAATAAAAGCAACAAACGAAGCAGATATCAAGCATACAACGCTCGGAGTTGGTATTCTATTCGCAGTTTCAAATAATGTAAAAATAACTGCATACTATGATATGGTTACCAACGAAAAAACAAAAAATTTAGCTCCCGATTTTTCAAAGTCAAATTCGAACTATTCGAAAGATTTAAAGGATAACGTTTTCACACTTCGACTACAATATAAATTTTAAAATGAGTTTAATTAAAACATAATATTATGAAAAGAGTAATTATTTCAGTTATTGTGCTAGCCTTTGCAATCAATAGCCAAGCACAACGAATTAAGGGTAGTGACACTATGCTTCCACTATCTCAAAAAGAAGCCGAAACATTCATGAAAAATAACAGTAGCAATAAGGTAACCGTAACCGGTGGTGGTAGCGGTGTGGGTATCGCTGCTCTTATCGACGGAACAACAGACCTTGCACAGGCTTCGCGTAAACTTAAAATGGACGAAAAGATTAAACTACAAGAGGCAGGTGTTACTTACAAAGAGGTAATTGCCGCTTACGATGCTCTTGCAGTCGTTGTAAATCCTGAAAATAAAGTTGGTCAACTTACCCGCGAGCAGCTCGAAGGGATATTCATTGGTAAAATTAAAAACTGGAAAGAAGTTGGTGGCGATGATGCAAAAATTATTGTGTACTCACGCGAAACAAGTTCGGGAACCTATGAGTTTTTTAAAGAACATGTTATGAACAAGAAAAATTTTGCAAACGATGTTCTCAGCATGCCCGCCACAGGTGCAATTATTCAAAGTGTTAGCCAAACAAAAGGAGCGATAGGCTACGTTGGGTTAGCATACATTGACAAAAGTATAAAAGCCTTAAAAGTATCGTATGATAAAGGCAAAACCTTTATTGCACCATCTATGGAAACAGCTAAGAACAAAACGTACCCTGTTGTTCGTCCTCTTTATTACTATTATAGCTCAAAGGTTGAAGCTAAAGTAAAGTCTTACTTAGATTTTGTTCTTTCAACCGAAGGTCAAAAGATTGTTGAGCAGGTTGGTTACGTACCATTGAAGTAGAAAAGAAATAACCGCAAGACGCTCAAGGTAAAACACTAAAGAACTCGTTAAGATTTCGAGAACAAAGCAGTAACAGCGGTTAAGAATATTAATACCAATTATGTACAATGGCAAAACCTTTCCATAAAAAGTTATTCGAGAAAATAATCGAAGGGATTTTAACCCTTAGCGGGAGTATTACTAGCTTAGCAGTAATACTCATCGTTATTTTCCTATTCAAGGAAGGGTTAGGATTATTCAACCAAAGTCCTATTGCCAAGGGATTTGTACTTGTTGTAAATAAGAACAACCCTGTAAACACTCTCGATGCAAAAAGCATAAAAAATATATTTGATCATGAGATAACAAACTGGAAAAAGGTTGGTGGAGAACGTGATACGATAATACTATTCTATCTTGATGACATAAACTCAATTTATACAGAGGAACAGATAGGTCAGAATCTCGAAAACTTACCAACATTGTTTAGCAACTTAACTGATAGTATAAGTGGCATAATTGCATTTATTCCAAAAACGTATATAAATAGTGATTTTAAAGGGAAGGTAATAACGACAGATAATATCAAGGTAAGCAAATTCTTAAGTGGTAAAGAATGGTTTCCCACCGCCGAACCTGCTGCCCAGGTTGGAATACTACCACTAATCCTCGGAACGCTGTGGGTTAGTATAGGAGCAATTCTGCTTTCTCTTCCGCTGGGACTTGCTGTTTCAATTTATTTGGCAGAGATAGCGCACCCAAGAGTTCGAAATACGTTCAAGCCAATCATAGAACTACTGGCCGGAATTCCTTCTGTAGTTTATGGTTTCTTTGGCCTTGTTGTAATAGTACCACTTATTCAAAGCGTTTTCAATCTGCCTGTTGGTGAGACAGCATTAGCGGGAAGTATTATACTTGCCATCATGGCATTGCCAACCATAATAACCATTGCCGAAGATTCAATACGTACAACCCCTCGCTCAATGAAGGAGGCAAGTCTTGCTCTTGGAGCAAGTCGCTGGCAAACTATATATAAGATCGTTATCCCCTACTCCATTTCAGGCATTACTGCAGCAGCAATTCTTGGAATTGGTCGAGCCATTGGCGAAACTATGGCTGTGCTAATGGTAACTGGCAATGCAGCATCTATTCCTCACTCATTCCTTGAGCCAGTAAGAACAATTCCTGCTACCATTGCCGCAGAACTTGGCGAATCGTCACAGGGAGGTATGCACTATCAAGCACTATTCATTCTAGGTAGTATACTTTTCGTGATTACGCTAATAGTCAACCTGACGGTTGAGTATATTTCATCAAAACAAAAACTAGCTAAGAGGTAACAATATGACGCTAGAAAGAAGAAAAGAATTAGAGAGAAGCAAGAAACGAAGCGAGAAAATTGCTTTTGGAACCTTTCGTGCCATGAGCCTTTTAGTGGTTGGAATTCTGTTTGTGATTCTTGGCTTTATAATCATCAAAGGTATATCGGTTATTAGCTGGGATTTTATCACCAAAATGCCTGAAGATGGCATGACAAAAGGAGGTATTTACCCAGCAATAATAGGTACTTTTTGTCTCATTGGAGGAAGTATGATATTCAGTTTCCCAATTGGGGTGCTATCAGGTATCTACATAAATGAATATGCAAGCAATGGCTTAGTAGTTCGATTTATTAGATTGATGACTAATAATTTAGCAGGCATTCCATCAATAGTCTTTGGCCTTTTCGGGATGTCGCTTTTCGTAAACACGCTTGGATTTGGCGATTCAATAATTGCTGGCTCGTTAACTTTAGGATTGATGACACTACCAATAGTTATTAGAACTACTGAAGAGGCTCTAAAATCGGTCGATAACTCGTTCCGACAAGGAAGCTATGCTTTAGGAGCAACTAAGTTACAAACCATTCGCAGAGTAACGCTTCCAATTGCATACCCAAATATAATCACAGGCTTAATCCTCTCCATTGGAAGAGTATCTGGTGAAACTGCCCCTATCCTATTTACCGTTGCTGCTTATTTCTTACCAAAATTGCCACATAGCATATTCGATCAAGTAATGGCTCTGCCTTACCACTTGTATGTTTTGGCAACAAGTGGAACGAATATAGAGGAATCAAGACCAATGGCCTACGGAACAGCGCTTGTACTTATTATGATTGTGCTATTCTTAAACCTAATAGCCAATGCTCTCCGTAAATATTTTAGTAAAAAAGTTAAAATGAACTAATAATGGCAAAGATTGAAACAGTAGATGCCAACCTTTATTACGGCGACTTTCATGCGCTGAAAAATATCTCTATGAAAATGGAGGAGAATACCGTTACTGCACTCATTGGACCATCGGGATGTGGTAAATCAACCTACCTGAGGCTATTCAACAGAATGAATGACTTAATTGATAGTACTCAGATAAGCGGTCAAATTCTAGTCGATAGCGAAGATATTTATAGCAAAAACATCAACGTTGACGAGTTAAGAATGAAAGTAGGAATGGTTTTCCAAAAACCTAACCCATTTCCAAAAAGTATATTCGAAAATGTGGCTTATGGTCTTAGAGTTAATGGAGAAAAGAATAAAACATATATTACTGATAAGGTTTACGAATCGCTTCGCCAAGCTGCGTTGTGGGATGAAGTTTCGGATAAAATGAACAAATCAGCCTTTGAGTTATCGGGTGGACAGCAGCAACGTTTATGCATTGCACGTGCTTTAGCAATCTCTCCTTCAGTAATTCTGATGGATGAACCAGCATCTGCACTAGATCCTATTTCTACCGCAAAAATTGAGGAGCTAATACATGAACTTAAAAAGCAATATACTATTGTAATAGTAACCCATAATATGCAACAAGCATCAAGGGTAAGCGATTTTACAGGTTTTTTCTATCTTGGGGAATTAGTAGAACATGGAGCAACAGCAAAAATATTCACCCAGCCAAATAACAAGCAAACAGAAAACTACATCACAGGACGGTTTGGATAGAGAATTGGGCTATATATTGGCAACTGGATTGTAGTAATAAAACAACAGACTACAGTATGAATGTATAAATAATCTAAATTGTAAATAACTTTGATTCCCAAAAAACACATCTAATTTGCTAGAGATATGACACACTTAGATAATGAATTTATAAAACTTAGAATGCAACTTTTCGAGATGTGGTCGCTTGTAATATCGCAGGTTGAAATGTCGCGCGAAGCGTTACTTAACTTTGATAAAGGTGCTGCATCCGAAATAACATTTAAAGAGAAGATGGTTGACTCCTATGAACTCAAAGTTGATAGGGACTGTGAAAATCTAATTGCTTTAAATACTCCTGTTGCCACCGATCTAAGATTTGTACTTGCTGTACTTAAAATTAATACTGACCTTGAACGTATTGGCGACTTTGCACGAGGTATTGCCCGTTTCATCAAAAAGTGCCCTAAGGATAACCTTAACCCTGAACTGCTAAAAGTTTGTCAGATTGATGAGCTGATGAAAAATGCAATTGAAATGCTTACCGATGCTAAAAAAGCTCTTGAGTACGAAAATTCCCGAATGGCAATAAGCATATTCTCTCATGATGACTTTTTGGATGATGTACATAAACATTCAAATAAAATTATTGCTGAATACATTAAAAGTCACCCCGATGAAATAGAGGAGGCACTCAACCTTTACAGCATTATTCGCAAAATTGAAAGAATTGGTGACCACTGTAACAATATTGCTGAAGAGATTGTATTCTACCTCGAGGCAAAAGTGTTAAAGCACAGCAATAAAAAGAAAGTATAATATTCTTTCAATAAATTAAGTTTTAACCCGTATCACTCACCGATACGAGTTTTTCATTTTATTGCAACGCTTTACCATTTGTTAATATACCCTTTAGATTCAGTTAACAGTGTTGTAATAGTTTTGCGATAGCTAAAAACAAATAACCTCTAACTACTTACATCACTCCATTATCATGAAATATAATAAGTTAATAACCTTTCTGGTTTTTCTCTTTTTAATTCCATTAGCCCTTCTATCGCAAAATTTCAAAACCATTAAAATTGGTGATAAAGTATGGATGGCTGAAAACTTGAATATTGAAGTTCCCGGTAGCTGGTGCTACGATAATAATCCCGACAAGTGTAAAAAATATGGAAGACTTTACACCTACGAAGCAGCCATCAAAAATTGTCCAAAAGGCTGGCATCTTCCAACTGATGAGGAGTGGACTCAGTTAATCAACAAACTAGGTGGCGAAGAAGTTGCTGGAAAAGAAATGAAGATTAGCGGAAGTAGCGGATTTAATGCGCTACTTGGAGGTAGCCGTATACCAATGGGTTCTTTCGGACTGATGGACACATATGGATGTTTTTGGTCATCAACTAAATACGATAAAACTCATGCTTGGTACAGATATATAACAAACCAAAACGATTATATAATCCGCACCTATTTTACAACCACCTATGGTTTTAGTGTAAGGTATGTTAAAGATTAGCATTTTATTAAATAGAAAACTTATATAACTAACCTTAGGATGTTTTCCAAAATTCGAATACGTATACTTCTTGGTTTTTTTGGAGTTACAGCATTGGCTGCACTTTTCATTCTTGTTAGCTCCTATTTTATCAACAAAAAGAATGAACTTAACGAAATAGGAAACGAGTTACAAAACACTCAAATTCTTATTCTCCAAGATATTGGAGTACAAAAAGATTTCTTTGCATATGACATTACTAATCCCAACTTCTACAAAACGGGTACAAGTGAGTTCCTTTTCGAACATCAAACCCTAAGCACTGCTATTCAGCAAAAAATAGAGCAAATTTCCCAAATGAAAGGGATTGAAACCTTTCATATGGACTCTGTTTTTAATTCAATTACTGACGATATTCAAGCATACAATTTGCAACTCGATTCAGTTGTAACTCTTATCCGACTTAGGGGCTATAAAACCTCAGGTTTTGAAGGACAACTATCAAACGTAAAAAACAAGATTGAAAAACAGAGTTTTGTACCTAAAGATGCTCTAAGTAGAATTAATTCCTATGAAAAGGAGTACTTTATGCATGGGGATAAAAACTATGTTGATAGCATTAATTTTATGATAGTTACTTTATCCAAACAATTACTGAGTTCATCGAGTCAACTTGATTTATTGCGAAAATACAACCTAACATTTACACAGTTGGCATATCTTGATGAACAGCTTGGCCTAAACCAAAAGGAAGGTATGCGAATTAATCTTGATCAGTTAGCGGAAGAAATTGGTGTTAAATTCTCATTCCTTGTCGATAATGTTGACGTCTATGAAAATCTATTAACAAGGCAACTCATAATAGCATATATTCTTATTGGTTTGTTGATATTAATCGTTTCCATTACTCTATCATTTATTGTATCAAATTTTATTTCGAAGCCAATAGTTTACCTTTCGTCGCATATAAACTCATTTGTTGCTAGTAAGTTTACGTTAATCGAAAATAGTAGCGTTTCTAAAGCAAAAGGTGAAATTGGCCAACTGTGGAGCAATTTCACAATTCTTCGTGATGAAATTGTCGACTATATCAACTATTTTAAAGAGAAAGTAGATGAACGTACCTCTGAACTGCTTGTAGAAAAGCAAAGGGTTGAGAATCAGAAAGAAGAGATAGAGGCTCAACGCGATGCACTTAACTGCCAAAATCAACTTATTCTTAAACAAAAAAAAGAGGTTGAAAAACAACGCGAGAATGTATTAAGTAGCATACGCTACGCAAGTCGAATACAGAATGCCTTGGTTACCGACGAGCAGCAGTTAAAAATTCTGCTACCTGATTCATTTCTTTTTCAAAAACCAAAGGATATTGTAAGCGGCGATTTCTGCTTTGCAGAACGTATCAAAATAAATCAGAATGATTATTCGGTAATAATTCTAGCCGATTGCACAGGACATGGTGTACCTGGAGCGTTTATGAGCATGATAGNNACACGCGTAGTGATGAAAAAAAAATAACTGATGGACTAGATATATCATACCTTTTGATAGATAACCATACGCATCAATGTTCGTATTCGGGTGCACATAACCCGCTATACCTATATAGAGACAACGAGCTGACAGAATTTAAAGGGGATAAAATATCAATAGGAGATAAAAGTAATATTGTACGAAAAATCACAAAGCACAAATTTCAACTCGAGCCAAACGATTGCATCTTCCTCTTCACTGATGGGTATGTAGACCAAAACGGAGGATTGAAAGACGATAAGTTTAAATACAAACGGTTCCGAGAACTTTTGCAAAGCATCCATAACCTTGAACCAAACGATCAGAGCAATGTGCTTAATCAAACCATAACCGACTGGAAAGGCGAAAGAGATCAACTTGACGACATTACAATACTTGGGTTTAGATACAAACCTGTGGAGCAAACAACAGTTATTCAGCAAATCACTCAAAATGCTGGGTATTTAAATAATTAATTTATAGCTACAATTTAAATCAACAATTGCAGGACATGAATATCAGCATAGAATCTAAAAATAAGGTATTGATTGCAACAGCTGAAATGGGGTTTGGCCACCTAAGGGCGTTATATCCGCTCGAAGAAACATTTGAAAGCAAGCTAATTGTTCTCGGACAAAACGATGGATCTAATCCATTCGAAAAAAGAATATGGAAAATTTCACTAACCCTTTACGAATCAATATCTCGATTCAAAAAATTTCCTATTCTTGGTCCAATCGTTTATAGCATGATGAACGGTTTGCTAGCCATACCACATCCAGAGAGTAGAGCCACGAAAATAGAAAAATCATTTGCTTATTGGCTTTTGGAACGTTTTATATGGCTTGGCCTATGTAAAGGTCTCCAAAAAAAACTCAAATCGAGACAATACCTGATAACATCATTTTACGCTCCTGTAATTGCATTATCTAAACGAACGGATTTAACTGTATTCTGCCAAATTTGCGATTCAGATCTAAGTCGTGTGTGGGTAGCAAAAAATCCTGTTAAGAATAATACACAATATCTTGCTCCATGTACAAAAGCCGTTGAACGGCTTTTGAAATATGGTGTTCAACGTAGTAGAATCCACCTAACGGGTTTTCCTTTTGAACATAAACTTGTTGGAGGATACTCGCAGGAGATAGCCTTAAAGAATTATAAAAAAAGAATGCAACTGCTCGAAAATCCCTATAATATTAGCCCAGACACTCCTCTCGAAATTGCTTATATCGTTGGAGGTGCAGGTGCATACTCGGACATTGGGATACAAATTGCCAATTTACTAAAGGATGAAATTGAAGAAGGATTGATAATTCTGCACCTTGTTGCGGGTATAAAAACGGATGTTATTTGCTCCTATAGTAACTTTAAACAGACTCGATTCCCTGAATCCAAAAACTTAAATATTTTAGGTTCAAGTACGTTACACGATTACTTTAACCAGTTCAACGAGCTCATTTCTCATGTTCATATTTTATGGACTAACCCCAGTGAACTGGTTTTTTACTCGGCACTAGGAATACCTATCATTATGACTGATCCTTTGGGGCCACAGGAAGAAGCAAATCGCAATTGGCTTTTGGAAATAGGTGCGGGCACTAGTCAATACCTATCAAAATATACTAACTTCTGGTTAATGAATCGGTTAAATACAAAAGAGTTTAGTCGAATGGCCTTTGCAGGCTGGAACAAAGGTATCCGAACAGCATCATACAGAATACCAGAAATTATTGCAATGAATGAAAATTAGCAACTCACAGTTTTAGTATCCATTTTTGTTAAATAGCTGCTTTGTAATACGTCTAATTGTTGGCACGATACACTGAATTTGTCTAGTAACAATTCCATAGCTTTATCTTGATATTCAGGTAATACTGTACACCTACTTTTGCTGAAAAGCAATAAAGATGAAGCAAAAACTAATGTTTCTTTACCTTAAAACTGGGGGTGGACATTTGTCCCCTGCTCGATCGGTAGCCCAATGGATAGAACAAAATCATGATAATGGCTACAAGGTAGAACTTGTTGATGGCTTTACTGGAGTTAATTCAATTGTTAAACTAATTGTTGAGGATGGCTACAGAAAATCACAGGAGAAAGCAACATGGGTGTTCGAGAGTTTATATGCAATTCACAAGTTAAAGCCCATTGCACACCTGTCGGGATGGTTAGTTTCAAAATTTGTTACCCCAATACTTGAGCGTCGGATCCTGGCTGACAAACCGGATAAGATTGTAATATTCCACTTTTTCCTTATTAAGCCTATAAACGAGATATTAAAACGAAATAACCTTAATATTCCGATGCTAACCGTTGTAACCGACCCATTTACGGCGCATCCAATATGGTTTTTAGATAAAACCCAGAACTTTATAGTATTTAGCCAGCAACTTAAAAATCATTTAATTAACACTAAAAAAATTCCTGCTGATAACATCAACACATTCCCTTTTATACTAAACGATAAATTCTCATCAACCATAAACGATGAGGCAAAAGCTCAAATTAAAGCAACGCTCCGAATCCCTGTCGATTCAAAGGTTATTCTGATAATGGGGGGTGCCGATGGCATTCCGAAAGGAGCTAAAATTCTAAAAAGATTATTGCAATCAGCCCTAAATGCACATATTGTAATTGTTTGCGGAAGAAATGAAAATCTACTTAACCAAGCAAACAAATTGAAATTAAAACATAGTGCTGAACAATTGCATGTTTTTGGCTTTGTTAATATCGTTTATGAACTACTCAACATAGCTGATTTAGTGATAACAAAATGCGGAGCATCTACATTCATGGAAGTACTGATGTGCGGTAAGATTCCTCTAATTAATAGCTATATTTGGGAACAGGAGAAGGGCAATGTCGAATATATTTGTAACAATCAGCTAGGGCATTACGAGAAAAAAGTGAATCAAATCCCTATTCTAGTTAAAGGACTTGTTTTCAACGAAAGTAAACAGGGTTTCTACAAGAATAATATTAACAGGCTAAAACTGATAAATGGTACATCACAAGTATCAACGTTTATTATGCAATACTCATAACATGAATATTTTAGTACTATCAGATCTACATATCGATAACGGCGATAACTTTGGATCGTTTGGATGGAAACCCAAAAAGTTTATCAATACCCTCGATAAGATTATCGAATTCTATAATGTCGACAATGTAGTACTAAACGGTGATGTATTTGATCTTTACAAGTATTCGTTCAGCGATGTTTACAAGAATAATCAGGAACTAATACAATATTTTAATGCTAGAAACTTCATTTACATAAGGGGAAATCACGATCTTCTAAATCCATATGCCCGCAATTCTCTCACAATAAAGAACAGCAAAGGCCAGCGCATTTATTTTGAACACGGGCATAATGCCGATTTTCTGAATGGAACAAATATTGGACGAGCAATAAGTAGAATTGGATTCTACCTCCTTAAAAAGATTATGCGATTTAAGTGGATTGAACGCACCTATTTCAAAGCCGTTGAGTACGATGATGAAGTGAACCGAATACCACGTAAATACAACTCATACAAATATCTCAAATATGCGCTAAAATTACTTCGAACCTACGATGTTGTAATTCTTGGGCATACCCATAAACTTGAAACCCATAAAACGTACTACCTGAATAACAAAAAAAAGTACCTAAACACAGGTACATGCTCATTGGGGCGTTTTCAGGCAGTAATAATCAATACTGAGTCGTTGAAATACGAAACCATCAAGATAAACAAGAAGGATAAGATTGATTACTCGGAACTCCCAAAAATATCTGAACCAAAATATTCATCGGATGAGTAGGTTTCTGATGCGAATATCTCCGCATCAACCTGTTTGATTTTTTTAATAATAACAATATCCTTACATTTATCTGTTCAATTATATTCCTCTTTTTATTAACAAAATTGATTCAGATAATAAATCCATAAATGGCTGGATTAATCAACCTTAAGGACGAAAAAAGCAGAGTTGCGTTTTACTCTGTCATAGCAGCAATTCTATTAACTACTTTTAAAATTGTTGTCGGTGTTTTAACAAACAGCTTAGGTATTCTATCGGAAGCTTTGCATTCAGGACTCGATCTGGTAGCAGCGGTTATTACCCTTTTTGCAGTTAAAGCAGCCGATAAACCAGCCGATAAAAGTCACAACTATGGGCATGGAAAGGTTGAAAACCTATCAGCCTTAGCCGAAACGCTTCTGCTTTTCATAACCTGTTTCTGGATTATATATGAAGCAGTACACCGCTTAATTACAGGTAATACTGATATTGAGGTTACTTTATGGAGTTTCCTTGTTGTTATCGTTTCCATTGCAATTGATTTCTCTCGCTCAAGATCTTTGGCAAAGGTTGCCAAAAAGCACAATAGTCAGGCACTTGAGGCAGATGCCCTACATTTCTCTACTGATATCTGGAGTTCATCTGTAGTGCTAATCGGCTTGATTTTTGCCAGCTTCGGATTCTATTTTGCCGACCCAATTGCTGCGCTATTTGTTGCATTAATTGTAATTTACGTTTCCTATAAACTTGGTAAAAAGGCAATTGACGCCTTACTCGATAGAAGCCCCGAAGAAAGCGTTGAAAAAATTGAAGCAGTCCTACAATCGGCCAAAGGAATTACTCGCTACCACGATTTAAGGGTGCGCACTATGGGCGCCGAAACGCTTGTTGAGATGAATATCCACGTTACCCCAGGGATTACTATCGAAGCAGCTCATAAAATCTCTCACGATGTTGAACATGAAATCATGAATGCCATTGAACGATGCGAGGTGCATATCCATATTGAACCTGAGGATTCGGTTGGCTAGGCTTATGAATTTTATTCAAAAGTAAGCAACAAGGCAGATGAAATCATCACCTTCATATTAAATAACAAATCTTCCTCGTAAACCGCTAGTCTAACCTGAAAGAAAATCAAAAGCTATAATTTATCTACAAAAAATGCATATTGAAGATTATTTAAAAAAAGGCCGTTTTATTCTCACTGAAGGTGCTTTAGTTGAACGACTTAAAAAGGAGTACGGAATAGAAATGGATCGCTATATTAATCATGCTGGGCTAATTTATGATAACCCCAATAAGCTATCTATCCTATATAAGCAATATATCGAAGTTGCCCAGGAATACAATATTCCGTTAATGATAATGACTCCAACAAGAAAAGTTAATTTTGAGACAGTAAAACATTCCCGTTTTTTTAATAAAAAAATAATTGCTGATTCCTGTGCCTATTTAAAAGATATTAGAAACGAATACCCAAATTTTAGCGATAGAATTTTTATAGGAGGTCTTCTGGGTTGTAAAGGAGATGCTTTTGTGGCAGAAGAGGCATTAGGGGTTGAAGAATCATATAAATTTCATAAAATTCAAGTTGCTGATTATAAAATGGCTGGTGTTGATTTCTTATTTGCAGGCATTATGCCTAATATAAATGAAGCAATAGGAATGGCTCGGGCAATGGCAGAATCTGGAATTCCTTATATTATAAGTTTTACAGTTCGAAAAAATGGATGCTTGCTTGATGGAACAAGTATTGTAAATGCAATTCAAATAATTGATAGTAAGGTAAATCCGTTACCAATTGGCTACATGTCAAATTGTATTCACCCTTTGAACTTAAAACTTGCCCTAGAAAACGAGGTCAATTCGAATTCTACAGTGTTAAACAGATTTTTGGGAATTCAGGCCAACTCATCCTCACTAAGTCCAGAAGAATTAAACAATTGTGGAGTTCTACAACAAGAGAGTTTAGACGAAATGATCAATGAAATGAACTATTTGGTAAATAAATATCATCTAAAAATTTTGGGTGGCTGTTGTGGAACTGACACTGTTTTTATTGAAAAGTTAGCTAAAACATTAAGTGAAAGGACAAAGTAAACGTACCTTTAGAACATTCGCAACTACAAAGTAACTAATATGAAACAATTGTTTTTTTCTTTACTACTTCTCTTTATTTCAATCAATTCTTATAGCCAAATCGATAATCTGGAAATACAAATCCCTAGCGCTGAAAGCGAATGTGAATATGTTTGGCAGAATATTAAGGATATCAAATTCTTTGAGGCAAATGGCTATTCGCTTTCTTTACCACGCCATGAGTTCATAGATAATTTGTTAGAAAAATCAAGAAACAATTCTCTTAGTACCCATGACTTCGATTCATTAAAAGCATTAATGAGCCAAACTGTATATCAAAGGAATAATTACTTAAAGGGGCAACAAATAATAGTTGAAACAATTCCAACAATACAGAAAGCAATAGCTATTCTTTCGGAGATTCAACTAAAATGGAATTTCGTTCAATTCCCCAAATACCAAATAGCGTTAACCTTATATGGTCCTGGTGGAAGTTACGACCCTGATCTTGGTCGAATTCTGCTACAGACAACAACTAATGGTTCATTTAAAGGATATAATAGTCCTGCAAATACTATTATTCACGAAATTGTTCATATTGGTATTGAATCCTCAATTATTAAAAAATACAACCTATCACACACTCAAAAGGAACGAATCGTTGATAAGACTGTACAAATCCTGTTTGGTGATTTACTATCAGACTATAAATTGCAAGGGTTTGGTGACAGCAGGATAGATAAATACTTAAAGAGTAAAGATGATTTTATAAACTTACCAAGTATCATTGAAGCATTTCTTGCAGAAAATAAATAATCATATAATTGCAACACGATTTTCTTTTCTACTAGAATACAGATAGTAATCTAATTCATTTTACGTGTTTCAAGAATGTAACATGAGTTGATGTTTGCTTTACTATAACTACAAAAAACATTTACCGCTCAAATAATTAACACAATCTTAACTTTATCTACATACCCTCTTAACATAAAAACTGTTCATTTACAAATGCTTAATCAAAAGGCATTAATTAATTTACAGCTAGATGAACACTATTGGAAACAGGATTCTAATAATAGATTCAGACAAAAACTTCCTTGAAAATACATCAGAATTTCTTCGTGAAAAGGGATTCGAAGTATGGGAAGCAACTCATAGTCTTTTGGGAGTCGAAAAAGCAAAAAATTATACCCCAAACCTTATCTTGCTTGATATCGATTTCCCTGATGTTGATGGAATTGAAATTTGTCAAACTTTACGAGAAATTCCTGAACTTAACAATACATTAATCACATTTCTATCTAATCATACCGAAGATTTCGTTCAAATAGCATGCTTTAAAGCTGGTGCTGATGATTACTTTTCAAAACCTATAAAAAACAACGTTCTTTACTTTAGAATTCAAGCACTTCTTAAGCGTAACCTAAATATAGTTACACAAAACCAACATATATCAACAGAAATTAATGGCTTGGTTGAAATTGATACCGAAAAGTTTATCGTAAAAGTTGGATCCCAAAATGTTAGCCTTCCAAAAAAACAATTCTTTCTACTCCAGCTGCTAATGTCTCGCCCATCAAAGGTTTATAGCCGCGAATTAATCCTCGAACTTATTTGGGGAAGCAAAAATAGAATCGGAGGCCGTGTTGTAGATGTGTATATCCGTAAACTTCGTGAGAAAATTGGAAGCAAGCACATTGTAACAATAAAAGGTGTAGGTTACCGATTCGATCAATAATTTTCAACTTAACAATTCAATAATGTATTATTAATACAGGTTTAAGGATGAGGTAATATTGGTAATGTTCATTTGCATAAAATTTAAATTTAAAACCATGTTGCAAAGAAACATTACAAAAAGAAGCTGCTTATTTAAAGGTATATTCTTCTCATTTTTTTTCCTTCTCACTATAGGCTCAGCATTTGGTCAAACCGGCGTGCTTGAAGGGTTTGTAATCGATAAAAAAAATAACGAAACGCTTATTGGAGCAAGTGTTACAATTGATGGTTCTTCGAAAGGAACTATAACAAATATAGACGGACAATACCGCATAAGCGGTATTTTACCCGGAAAGCATTACTTAAGCGTATCATTTATAGGTTACTACCCTCAAATAGTTGAACAAATACTAATTGAAGCTGATAAAACCACTCTGGTAAATGTACTGCTAGATGCACAAGATGTTAGCATCGATGAACTAGTTGTTAGCGCCAAAAAACGCACAAACACTGAGGCAACAATGCTAAGCTCGATTAAAACCAGCTTAGTTGTTACTAGCAGTATATCAAACCAACAAATTCAACGCTCGCAGGATAGGGATGCTTCAGAGGTAATTCGAAGAGTACCTGGAATCACCATTATTGGCGATAGGTTTATTATTGTTCGGGGTTTAAATCAGCGATACAATAATGTATGGCTTAACAACGCGGCTACTCCAAGTAGCGAAACGGATGTTAAAGCTTTCTCGTTTGATGTTATTCCTAGCAGTTTGATTGATAACATCCTAATATTTAAGACATCGGCTCCTGAGTATCCTGCCGATTTTACAGGAGGTTTCGTGAAGATAACCACTAAGAATATGCCCGAGAATAACTTTATTAGCTTTGATTATGCATCATCGTACCGTAAAGGAACAACATTCAATGATTTCTATAGGTACGAGGGAAGTAAAACCGACTGGCTTGGTTTCGATAATGGTACAAGGGCACTCCCTAGTGGTTTTCCTTCAGATTTAGAAAGTATTAATAACCCAACAATTTTAAATCGTCTTAGTAAATCGTTCAATAAAAACTGGACAGCGCAACAAATGACCGCTCGCCCCGACGAGCGTTTTGGCCTTACAATAGGGCAAAAATTTAAAATAAATCAACACCTAGTTGGCAATACCACCTCATTGGGTTATAGCAATTCAATGGATTTTAGCCCAATAGAAAACAATAGCTTTAACTCCTACAATATTATTGATGATCAGCCTGTATATAAATTCAAGTACATTGATAATCAGTATACCAATTCCGTTAAAATTAATGCGCTTAGCAACTGGTCGTTCAATATCAACCGTAATAATATAATTGAGTTCCGAAATCTCTTTAACCAAAATGCCTTTTCTCGTACTGTTCACCGTTCAGGTTACGATGGGTATAGCCAAAACAACATTCGTTCCTATGAATATAGGTTTATGAGCCGAACAACTTACTCCAGCCAACTTGGCGGTAAGCACGAAATGAACAATGGCATAACAAAACTCGATTGGAACTTAGGATATTCATTGGCAAACAGACAAGAACCAGATCGTAAAGTACTTCTTACAACCCTAAACGAAGCAACAGGGAAGTATCAGCTAACCATACCATTTACAGCAAATCCAAGGCAGGCAGGACGTTTATTCCTCGACAATAAGGAGCATATATTTTCAAATGGAGTAAACTTCGAGAATCGAGTCAATCTGTTTCAGTTTCCACCAACCATAAAACTTGGATATTACGGTGAGTACCGAACTCGAAAATTCAACGCACGAAATATTGGGTTTATCAGAGGTTCAAATTACAACCCAACAAACGACGAACTTGCTCTACCATTCGATCAAATTTTTACCGATGCCAACTTTGATTATATAAATGGAATAACCATTGGCGAGCGTACAAACAAATCGGACTCATACAAAGCAAGCAATAAACTTTTTGCTGGTTATATTGGAATTAATATACCATTTACTATTAAACTAAACCTTTATGGTGGCGTAAGAGCTGAGTATAATAGAATGCAACTATCGAGCTATTTGCCTGGTGTCGAAACCCCTATTAATGTTGATAATAAAGGAGTTCATTTATTCCCATCGGCAAATATCAGCTACAATTTTACTGATAAAATATTAATGCGTTTTGCTTATGGGCAAACCATAAATCGTCCTGAGTTTAGGGAGATTGCTCCATTTATCTTCTATGATTTTAACGATGCAGCAGGGTATTCCGGTAATCCCGAACTTAAAGATGCAATCGTTAACAACTTTGATGTTCGCTTTGAGTACTACCCTTCGCCGACAGAAACCTTCTCGCTTGCGCTTTTCAATAAATCCTTTACTAATCCTATAGAGATGATTTATGTTGATGCAGGGAGCGGTTTGCAATACTCGTTTAATAACGCAAAGGCAGCAAAAAGTAGAGGCCTTGAAGTGGAGTTACGAAAATCGTTTGAGAATATTTCCTCTTTAAAATATTTTAGTGTTGTCCTTAACGCTTCACTTATCAGTAGTAAAGTTGAATTTCCTGCATCGCAAAGGGATAAAGAGAAAGAGCGACCCATGTTTGGGCAATCCCCTTACATCATCAACTCAGGCGTTTACTACCAAAACCCCAATAATGGTTGGATGATTAGCGTACTATACAATATTATAGGGAAACGTATTATTGTTGTTGGACAGCGTCAGCAAAATTCTAACGATAATATCCCTGATATATACGAAATGCCAAATAACCTTGTAGATATAACCATATCAAAAAAAATAGGAAAGTTCGAGATTAAAGCTGGTATAAAAGATCTGCTAAACGAAAAAAACCGATATCAACAAACATTCAATCTAAAAGATGCTCAAAACAAATCGTATAGCAGAACATTTAATTCTAAGGCATTCCAAAAAGGTTCAGTTTACACGTTAGGTGTATCAATAAAGTTCTAACCACATTAACTTAACATTATCAATGTTAAGTTAATACAAGCTGTTTTATTAAACATTATTTAAACTGGTATTAAAATTCACGTTAAGTTCAGTCTGTTACTTTGTACAAAAAGAAATTACTTAACTAAAAACAATAAACATGAAGAAATTATTTGTATCGATTATTCTTGTTTCACAAGTAGCACTAATGCTAAACTCGTGTAAAAAAGATGATGATGTTGCCGTATCTGGTGTAGAATTAGACAAATCAACCCTAACCCTTAAGGTTGGTGAAACTTCAAACTTAACTGCAAATGTTAGACCTTCCGATGCCAATATCAAATCGGTATCTTGGAGTTCAAGCGATATTACTATTGCAGCAGTGGATAATGAGGGTACTATTGTTGGTATAAAAATAGGTAGTGCAACAATTACTGCAACATCAAAAGATGGTGATAAAACTGCTACTTGTTCAGTTACTGTTATTCAAGCAGGAAACCAAAAGGAAATTCAAGGAGAAATTAAGGGTACACGCAACTTCGTTGCTGACTCGGTGTACCTCCTAAAAGGGTTCGTTTATGTAATTGACGGAGCAACATTAAATATTGCACCAGGTACTATCATTAAAGGCGATAAAGCAACGATGGGTAGCTTAATCGTTGAACGTGGAGGTACAATCAATGCTATAGGAACATCAGTAAATCCAATTGTTTTCACATCAAATCAACCTGTAGGTGGTCGTACCTATGGTGATTGGGGTGGAGTAATAATCTGTGGTAAAGCCACAATTAACCAAACAGGTGGAACATCACAGGTAGAGGGTGGTCCTAGATCAATTTACGGAGGAGGAGCAACTCCAAATGATGCAGATAATTCAGGTACTTTAAAGTATGTTCGCATTGAATATGCTGGGTATCCTTTCCAACCCGATAAGGAGATTAACGGTTTATCCTTCTGTGGTGTAGGTTCTGGAACAACTATTGATTATGTTCAAGTATCATATGCAAATGATGATTCTTTTGAGTGGTTTGGTGGTAAAGTAAATTGTAAACACCTTATTGCTTTCCGTGGTTTAGATGATGAATTTGATACTGACAATGGTTATAGCGGTAATCTTCAATACCTTATAGGTCTACGAGATTATAGAAAGGCTGACGTATCGGGCTCAAACGGTTTTGAATCTGATAATGATGCAAACGGCTCGGGAAACACCCCAATAACTAGTCCCGTTTTCTCAAATGTTACATTAATTGGTCCTCTTGACACAACAAATAAATCAAGTTATAGCGCTGATTTTAAACGTGCATTACACCTTCGTAGAAATACAAAACTTTCGGTTTACAACTCCGTTTTTGCAGGTTGGCCAACAGGGCTTTATCTTGATGGTTCTAATACTTGGGCTAACGCTCAAAACAGCGATCTTCAGATGAAAAACTGTGCTTTGGTTGGTATGCAATCTAACTATGGAGCACCTGCAGGTGGCTCATTCAATGCAACTGATGTTCAAAATTGGTTTACCGATGTATCAAGAAACAATTCTGTCATTATTGGTCCAGTTAAAGCAAAAATTAAAGGTGCTTTCCTAACAACAAATGAGGCTTTAGCTCCAGTGCTTCTTCCTTTAGCTAATTCACCCCTATTAAGCGGTGCAGATTTTAACGATACAAAGATTAGCAGTGCATTTTTTAATCAAACCTTATTCATTGGTGCATTCGGCACAGAGGATTGGACTGCTGGTTGGGCAAACTGGAATCCTCAACAAACTGCCTATTAGTTAATAGGTTAATATATAGTTTTTCCTTTATTTCTCAAAGATGCCTCATTCGTGGGGCATCTTCTTTTTTAGAATAATCTAGTCAAAAAAAACATATTTAATAAAAACCTTATCTTTGAACCTTCGTTATAGTTATTGGTTTATAAATTATTGATTTCTAAAGCAACAGAGGAGCAAGATATGATCATTAGCAACAATGACTTAAGCAAGATTGCAATTATTCTTAAAGATAATAAGGTTACCTATCAAGAGCTTTTTAAAAGCATTAATCAATACTCTCAATTATTCAAAGAAAAGAACTTTAAGAAAGTTGCCATTTATTCCGAAAATCGCCTTGAATGGATTTACGCATTCTATGCTGGTTGGCAAAATGGCTGTGTCGTTGTTCCTGTTGATTTTGGGGCATCTCCCGATGATGTGTCTTTTATTCTTAACGATTGTAAACCCGAACTAATATTTACAAGTCAAACACAAAAAGCTGAACTAGAACGTATAATAAAAAACTTAGACTATTTACCCGAAATAATTTGCTTTGGAGAGTTTGAAGTCCCTCAACCAATAAATATTCACAACTCGATTGAACCTAAGAATATTGAAAACACTGCTGTAATCATTTATACATCGGGTACAACCGGTAGCCCTAAAGGTGTAATGCTTTCCTATCGAAATCTTATTGCAAATGTTAATGGTGTTTCCAAAGAGGTTGTAATTTTTACATCTGAAAGGCAAGTTCTCATGCTCCTTCCAATGCATCATATCTTCCCACTTGCTGGTTCATTGATGGCACCACTTATGGTTGGAGGCACAATAGTTATGTCGCCATCAATGCAATCGTCTGATTTGATTGAGACTCTAAAAAACAATCGGGTTGCAATTCTCATCGGTGTTCCTCGATTTTACGAATTATTGTATAAAGGACTAAAGAGTAAGATAGATGCTAGTTTTATTGCACGTATGCTCTTTAAGATCGTAAAAATGAGTGGCAGTAAATCGCTTGGACGTAAAATCTTTGCCAAAGTTCATAACGGTTTTGGGGGAAATTTAGAATTCTTAGTGTCAGGTGGTGCTGCATTAAGCAAGGATGTTGGCGGTTTTTTTAAAACCTTGGGCTTTGAAGTGTTAGAAGGCTTTGGAATGACAGAGGCTGCCCCTATGATAACGTTTACTCGTCCGGGTAAAGTATTAATTGGTTCACCAGGACATCCTTTACCCGGGTTAGAAATCAAAATTCAAGAAGGTGAGATCCTTGCCAAAGGGCCAAATATAATGCAGGGCTACTACAATCGCCCCGAGGAAACTGCAGACGTTTTAAGAGATGGTTGGTTATATACAGGCGATCTTGGTCGTATTAATAAAAAAGGGTACCTATTTATCACAGGGCGCAAGAAGGAGATTATCGTTCTTTCTAACGGCAAGAATATCAATCCGATAGAACTTGAAACAAAACTCGAAAAGTCATTCTCCTGTGTTAAAGAAGCTGGTGTTTACGCACAAAACGATACCCTACATGCATTAATCTATCCCGATTTTAATGTCCTTTCCGACATAGGAATCAAAGAACCTGAACTGTATTTTAGAGAAACAGTACTTCCTGAATTCAATAAAGAGGCTAGCTCCTATAAACGGATAATGCATTTCACCTTGGTAAAGGAGGATTTACCTCGTACACGTTTGGGAAAACTTCAACGATTTAAACTCGAGGAAATCTCCACTAAGCCTAAAAAGAAAAAAGGCAAGATTGAGCACCCAGATACTGAAGAGTATAATGATGTTCGATCATTTATTGAGAAGCAAGTTGACATGGAGATATCACCCGACGATCATCTTGAATTCGACATTGCCCTCGATTCATTAGGACGATTATCATTAATTGATTACATCGAAACACGTTTTGGCCTAAAGTTCGACAATGAACGTCTTGTGAAATTCCCATCAATAAAAGCAATGGTTGAGCATATCCGCGAGCATAAAATATGGCACCGAAACGAGGGAACAAACTGGACTGAATTGCTTAAGGAGAAGGTACACGTTAAACTCCCAAAAACTTGGCCAACACAAAATATCATTAAACATTTTGCAAAAGGATTCTTTAGGGTATATTTTCGCTTTAAAGGTGAGGGAGCACATAATATTCCGGATGGACCATGCATTATTGCGCCTAACCACCAAAGCTTCCTTGATGGACTTTTTGTTGCATCGTTTATTAAGAGACAAACCTTTAAGAAAACCTACTTCTACGCTAAGAAAAAACACGTTAAGGGTTGGTTTTTACAATTTATGGCCAGTAGGAACAATGTTATTGTAATGGATATTAATAACGATCTTAAGGAATCAATCCAAAAGCTTGCTGAGGTATTGAAAAGCGGGAAGAAAGTTATTCTTTTCCCTGAAGGAACACGCACCAAAACTGGAGAAATGGGTGAGTTTAAGAAAACCTTTGCAATTCTAAGTCGTGAACTCAACGTTCCTGTTGTACCCGTAGCAATTACTGGAGCGTACAAAGCGTTTCCTACTGGTTCAAAAATACCTAAAATAGGTAGTCACATTCAGGTAAACTTTCTTCAACCTATTTATCCTGAAAAATTTGAATTGGATACGCTGATTAACCACGTTAAAGACATAATAGAGGAAAAACTCACGAAATAATTTGTTCTCAAAACATAAAAAAGGTGTTTCAATATTTGAAACACCTTTTTTATTCCCCTTTTGCTAAACCAGTAATCTTATTTTAGCGTAAGGCTTCTTTCATAACCAATTCTTAACCAATAGCAGCTAACAATAATTCAATTATAGCAAAAATCTATACCTGTATACACAATAAATACAATAGTAATATTAATATTTTATTACATAATTTTAATTATTGTCACTTAAATTATTTTATTTATATATTTATTGTTTAATATGTATTATTTTAACATAAATTATCGTTAATATATTAAATCATCCTTATCAGTAATTAAACTTTTTTAAAAAAATAATCAGCCTATTGTGTCAACTGTAAAATAAAAGATTCATTTGAAATCATTTTTTGCATTGGACTCATAGTATTATTAGGTTGTTCTGTACCTAAAATCAGAAAACCCAATCAGTAATGGGTAATGCTTACTGAAATAATGTTTAAAATTAATTAGTTATGAAAAAATTAAAATTAGACAGACTCACATCAAACCGTTTTGATGCGAATGAATTAAGCAAAATTAAAGGTGGAGTATTAACATGTGCTTGTCAACCTTTACATCCTTGCTATTGCTTAATGGATGACTCAGCATCAGACACTGCTGCAAGCAATGAGTTTGCGAGGTTTAATGTAAAGACTACAGAATAATTGTAGTACCAGATTCATCAACTCCAGCATTAAATATACATGAGTGTTTGCTGGGGTTGATGATTAAGAATCAAAGATCTTATCAAAAAATACTCCCCTATTCCTAATTTGAAACTGTACTCAACTCCAATTTACTAGCAAAAAGTGAAACATGAAAAGTGACGATTTTTTCTATGATAATGAAACCAAGTACTTTGTTTTACAGCCACAGGATAAACAACAAAGAAATAAAAAAGAGAATTATTTGAAGAGTGTGGGGTTTTATAAAGAACAGGACAAAAAGAGAAAACTCTCTGGTCGGTTTAACGCGGAACACATAAAAGATTCTCTTGCAAATGCATTACAAGTAGTTTTTGAGGTGACTGAAAATTGCAATTTAGATTGCACGTCTTGTGGCTACGGGGAGTTGTACAGCGGTAAAAATTCCAAAAGAGAAAAGAAAAACTTACCGTTGGTTTATGCTATCAATTTTTTAGATTTCATTAATAAATTTCTTAATCAAAACCTGAATCGATCGCTCAACAAACGTATAGCAATAAGTTTTTATGGAGGCGAACCTTTACTAAATATAGAGTTTATAAAATCCATTGTTGACTATGTGAATAAAATTAAAAATGAAAATTTTGACCCTCGGTTTGCAATGACCACAAATGCTCTGCTTTTAAGAAAGCATATAGCTTTTCTTGCAGAAAACAATTTCAGGATATTGGTGAGCTTAGATGGCAATAAAAACAACAATTCATATAGAATGTACCCTAATGGAAAAGAAGCATTCGATGAGATTATTGAAAATATTGATTTTGTTTACCAAAATTACCCCGAATTCTTCAGAAAAAGTGTTGATTTTAATTCCGTTATTCATAATAAGAACTCGGTGAGCGAAGCATTCAACTTTATCCTTGATAGGTATAAAAAGAACACAAAACTTTCAGAACTGAATACATCTGGAATCAACGAGGATAAAAAGCATGAATTCTGGGAGAAATATAAAAATATAAATGAGGATTTGGATCAAAGCGAGGATTATCGTTTCATTCGCGATAAACTTTCTTTAGAAACTCCAATAGTTGGGCAAGTATCAAAATTTATCCATACATACACAAATAATGTTTATCAAAAATATATTGATTTCTTTGAGGCTCCTAACAACACAACATATTTACCCACCGGAACATGTATTCCCTTTTCAAGAAAGATTTTTATTACAACCAAAGGGAAAATTTTACCATGTGAAAGAATCTCAGATGAGTTTTCAACGATGGGTTACATTTCAGAAAGCACTGTTGCTATTGATTACGACAGAATAACTAGCTACATGAATAGCATCTATGATAAGCTATGGGACACCTATTGCAAACAATGCTTTTATGCTGATAAATGTATGCAGTGCATTTTTAACCTGGATTTGAACAAAGATAAACTTGTATGCCATGGTTATAAGCATGAAAGTAAATCAACTCAAATAATTTTTAACTATTTGAACGCTTTAAATAAAGAAAGAAAGTTTTATAAAAGACTATTAAAGGAAGTATTCTATGTATAAATGGTTGTATTTAGATCCTTATGCTGAGATAACTTTTAATCATCCGAAAAAAAGGTGTCTTATCTTCAACACTCTCGACTCAAAAAAGTATTTATTTGAAGGCAAAGAGTATGAGATGATAAAAAGAATATTCGAAAATGATTATTCAATAAAAATTACTGACAACGAATTAAAAACAAATAAATTACTCATCAATAGGATTGAGAATAATTTTTTTGGCGGTGTTTATTCTTCAGATGAAAAACCATTAATTTTATATCCAATCATAAATATTCAAAGAAATCTTCGAAAATTTAAAACGATATCTTCTCGCGATCAGGGGACAGATATTCTTGAGAACCTGCTTGAATTATCCATTCATTTTAAAGATAATAACTGCATACTTCGAATTGATAGAGTAATTCAATTGATCAGAGATGCTGAGAATAGTTCTTTGAAGAAAATTAATATTTACATAGACTCATATTTTACACACAAAACTGAGATTGAAGAACTACTTTCATTTCTAAAAACTGTTAGGATTAAAACCTATATCGAAATTAATGTAAAGGATTATTACTCTTTTATTAACAACTTGCCCGATATAAAATCCAATGAAGTTTTTGCTATTCAAGTAATAATTGTTGATTTTGATTTTAACGAAAAAGTTGTAGAAGAGAAAAACGTTTCCCTGAAATTTAGAATATCAAATGAGGAGGAGTATAACTTCTTTACCAATAAGGTTTCTGAGAGCACAGATTATAGTTTCGAGGTCGATTTCACAAAGGTAAATCACTCCTTTTTATGTGAAAATTTATTTTTAAACGAAGAGGATATTCAAGATATTAAACTTACAAAGCAAAACTATGATGCAAATAAAACACTAAATAGAAATTTGTTCGGCAAACTAGTTGTTAAAAACAATGCGGTTTTTAGCAGTGAAAATAACAGTAAAGCAATTGCGACTTTAGACAATGAAATAAATCTTAAGCAAATCATATTCGATTCGTTATGCAAATCAAACGATTGGTTTCTCATCAGGAAAAATGTTAAGCCTTGCAAATCGTGCTTGTATAAAAATATTTGCCCGCCTATCACTGAAAACGAGATTCTACTTAAAAAATATAACCTGTGCACAGTGTTAAACTAGTTTATTCTGTTTACCTGTAATATCAGAAAACAAAAAGAGTCAACTCAAAAGTTATATGAGTCGACTCCTTTTTTAATTATATGATAGTAGTGCTATTTCACAGTTGACCCATTCTCAACCTTTTCACCAGGTTGTACAAACCGAAGTTTACCATCAATATCCTCAGCCATTAAGAGCATCCCGTGAGATTCTATTCCCTTAATTTTTCGTGGTTCGAGGTTAACGAGTATAGAAACTTGTTTCCCAACAATCTCCTCAGGTGTAAAATGCTCGGCAATACCAGAAACCACAGTCCGTTTATCGATACCTGTATCGATTAATAGTTTCATTAACTTCTGAGTCTTTGGAACCCTTTCAGCTTCGAGAATCGTTCCAATGCGGATATCCATCTTCGAGAACTCATCGTAGGTAATATTGCCTTTCAGCGGCTCAACCTTTGCGCTAGCCTTTTCGTTAGCAACTTTTGTTGCCTGAAGTTTGGCTAACTGGGCATCAATAACATCATCCTCAATCTTATCGAATAGCAACTCAGGCTGATTTAGCTGATGTCCTATAGCAAGAATATCAGATGCTCCTGCCCTATTCCAATCGCATTCATTCAGGTTAATCATCCTCCTCAATTTCTCAGCAGAGAATGGTAAGAATGGTTGAAGCAGGATTGATAGGTTTGCTGTTATTTGTAACGAGATATTTAAAATTGTTGCAACGCGTTCTGGCTGATCTTTAAACAGCTTCCACGGTTCGGTATCGGCAAGATACTTATTGCCCAAACGGGCAAGGTTCATTGCTTCTTTCAAAGCATCGCGGAAACGGAAACCTTCAAGGTTTTGCTCAATTGCCTCTTTAATTTTTGGAATCTCTGCAAGCGTCTCCTTATCAAAATCGGTTAAAGCATTGCACGCAGGAATTTTTCCCTCAAAATACTTTTGAGTTAGCACCATTGCCCTGTTTACAAAGTTCCCAAGAATAGCAACGAGCTCGCTGTTGTTACGCCCTTGAAAATCTTTCCAAGTGAAGTCGTTATCCTTAGTCTCTGGCATGTTAGCAGCAAGGGTGTAACGAAGCACATCCTGCTTATTTGGGAACTCAACCAAATACTCGTGTAACCAAACCGCCCAGTTACGCGATGTTGAAATCTTATCGCCCTCAAGATTTAGGAACTCATTTGCAGGAACATTATCTGGAAGAATGTAGCTACCCTCAGCTTTTAACATAGCAGGGAATACTATACAGTGAAAGACAATATTATCCTTACCAATGAAATGAATCATACGGGTTTCGGAATCTTTCCAGTATTTCTCCCAATCTGGAGTTAACTCTTTAGTTGCAGATATGTAACCAATAGGTGCATCAAACCATACGTATAGCACTTTGCCAGTTGCACCATCAACAGGAACGGGAACACCCCAATCCAAATCGCGGCTAACTGCACGTGGCTGTAAACCTTGGTCGAGCCAACTCTTACACTGCCCGTAAACATTGTTCTTCCACTCTTTATGATCTTCAAGAATCCACTTCTCTAAAAATTCCTGATAATTATCCAAAGGCAAAAACCAATGCTTGGTCTCCTTAAGTACAGGTTTTGAACCGCTAAGCGTAGAACTAGGGTTAATTAAATCGGTTGCGTTAAGGCTTGTTCCGCACTTCTCGCACTGGTCGCCATAGGCACGCTCGTTAGAGCAATGAGGGCAAGTTCCTGTAATGTACCTGTCAGCAAGGAATTGCCCCACCTCCTGATCGTAGTATTGTTCTGTAGTTTTTTCAATAAAGGCACCATCATCGTATAGCTTACGGAAAAACTCAGCGGCAGTTTGGTAATGTACCTTTGACGATGTTCTTGAATAAATATCGAAGGCAATTCCAAAATCTTTAAAAGATTGTTTGATGATATCGTTATACTTATCCACCACCTGCTGTGGTGAAACACCCTCTTGACGAGCCTTGATGGTGATTGGTACACCATGCTCATCGGACCCGCAAACCGAAATAACATCTACGCCCTTCATTCGAAGATATCTTGTATAGATATCGGAAGGAATGTACACACCAGCTAAATGCCCAATGTGAATTGGCCCATTTGCGTAAGGCAGGGCAGATGTAATTAAATAACGTTTGAAGGTCTTCATTTTAACACTTTATATAGTTAGACTAAAAAAACAAGCCCGGTAAACAGGCTCACAGTTTTATTTCCAATTAAGGTATAAATCGATGGAAATATTTACCTTTATGGTACAAATAGGCTACAAATATACTAACTATTTTCCTTTCAATAAAATGGAAAATATCACACCATCATCACTTAAGCCGGGCGACCGTATAGGAATTATTGCCCCAGCAAGAAAAGTCACTCAGCAGGAGATTCATTCTGCTATTAAATTCCTAAACGGGAAAGGGTTCATGGTTAAAACCTCTGCACACCTTTACGCTTCTCACCACCAGTTTGCTGGTACCGAGGAGCAACGGGCAACTGATTTTATGGATATGATTGAGGATAAATCGGTAAAAGCAATTCTGTGTGCTAGGGGTGGCTATGGCTCCATTCGGTTGCTCGACTACATGAATTTCCGAAAACTTCAGCAAAACCCTAAATGGATTGTGGGGTATAGCGATATTACTGTATTCCATGGTTTGCTTAACGGGTGGTACGGAATTGAAACTATTCATGGTCCAATGCCATTCAATTTCCCTGATGACGGGCAAGGAAACGAATCGCTCGAATGCTTGATAAACGTGCTAATGGGCGAAAATCCAACCTACAATTTATCGCCAAATCCATTAAATAAAATTGGTAAAGCCGAAGGACATCTAATAGGAGGTAATCTTTCTATTCTATATAGCCTATCAGGAACCGATGCTGACGTCAACCCCCAAGGGAAGATCCTATTTATCGAAGACCTGGACGAATATCTTTATCATATCGATAGGATGATGATGAACCTTAAGTATAGCGGAAAACTGAAGAGCATTGCAGGTTTAATTGTTGGCGGAATGACCGAAATGAAAGATAATCAAGTCCCTTTTGGCTCAACAGCCCATGAAATTATTGCCAATGCAATGAATGATTATAATGTCCCAATCTGTTTTGATTTCCCAGCAGGTCACTCAGAGCGAAACCTTTCATTAATAATGGGGAGGAGAGTTAAACTTGATGTAAAAAAAGAGGGAGCAACAATTACCTTCGAAAAACCTGCTATTGTACAATCTTTTGATAACCAAGAGGAACCGTAAATATATTGTCGTTTAGCTTAGATTCGTTAATTGCTGTAACTATAATCTTCATTTTCTCCTTACGTAGCAAGGTTCGCTCAACGGCTAGCATAGGGAATAATCCCTTTACATCGGGAAAAGAATTAAATAAATCGATATCAGGTTTAACCTTACGAAGAATTTTATTCATCGCCAAAAAAAAATCAAAATCCCTTTCGGTTACCCAATATGCAACCTCAGTGTCTCGTGCAATGTTCTTGACCCTCATTTGGCAACAACTTTGCCCTTCAAGAACTATTGTGTTCTCCTTATTTATTATAGCTGCATCATCGTTAGGTATCTGAATTGAACGGGATGGGCTTAACTCGTAAAAAAGTTTACGCTGTGGCGAAAGAGCAAGTACCTTTTGCGATTCAAGGTTGATAATATAGATGCTTGTAACATTTTTCTTACTATCATACTCATCAAGTCTAACCCGATTTCCACTAACCTGAATTAAAACATACGAAGTATCATATACCGTTTCCTTTTTTAGTTTGATGCTTCCCTCAAAATTATCTAACTTTGAAGAAGCCTTAACCGTCAGCGCTATAAGCGTTATGAATAATATGAAACCTAATTTTTTAAACATATCTAGCAGTGGAAATTGACATTTTGATTGATAAATACAGTGTTTATATCGATAAAAGCTAATTATTGTTACATAAAAAGATGAAAAAAAAAATGATTCAAATCATTCAAAAGAATTAGGGAAAAAAGGTGAAGACATTGCCGCTGATTATTTAACAAAAAACGGTTATAAAATTCTTCATAGAAACTGGCGTTTTGGACATAAAGAACTAGATATTGTAGCATTAAAAAACAGCGATTTAGTTATTATTGAAGTAAAAACCCGTTGGACAAATTACTGGGAAGAACCTAAAGAGTCCGTTCGACGAAAAAAACAGAAATTCATTATTGAATCGGCAGAGGAATATGTTCAAAAATATAATCTCGATATGGATGTACAGTTCGATATAATATCAATTGTTTTGAAAGACAAAAACCACGAGTTAGAGCATATACAGGATGCTTTTCACCCTTTATTCTAATTATTATGAATATTGAAGAACTTAGAGATTACTGTTTATCTAAAAAAGGAAGTAGTGAACATTTTCCTTTCGACGAAGTTACCCTTGTCTTTAAAGTTGGTGGCAAAATGTTTGCACTAACTAACCTCGATGGAGAACCCAGGGTTAACCTTAAATGTGACCCCGAAAGAGCAATCGAACTAAGGGAAAAATATTCATCGATAACACCAGGATATCATATGAATAAAACTTATTGGAATACAATAATGATGGATGGATTAGTATCTGATAAGTTAATTTTTGAACTTATTGATCACTCCTATTTGCAAGTATTTAACTCGCTTCCTAAAATAAAAAGGGAGCAGATTGCAAATGGCTAATTCTTTTTAAGCTATTTTTGGTACGTAACTTGTAATAGGGTTATTATCATTTCATGAAAAGATAAAAATAAAATACAAACGCCATGAAACCAATTGCTTACATTTTAGTTTTCCTTTTACTCATTGGTATGGGCGCTCATGCTCAGGATACCTATAATGTTACAAGAGTAAATGGAAATGTGACCTTTGCTAAAACCGGAAAGCCTGTTAAGCCTGGTGATGTTTTAAACTCCAATGATCAGGTTAAATTCGAGAACTTTGATGCCTACGTAATCTCCATCAACCAAAAGATGGCCAGATTCATGCTAAAAATGAATCCTCCTACAGTACCCAATGCTCCTAAAAATAAAACTTTAGTTGCAACTGTAAAGGATATTGCATTGGTTACAAAACGTAGAAGCCTTATGGCTGCGCGTTTTAATCCAAACGAAACAGAAATTACTGATCTAAAAAACTATTTTGGAACTGATAAGTTTTCAATTATTGGCGACAATGTTGATATCGCATTAAATTCGACAAAATACCCGTTGAGTGATAATAAATTTATTGTGTTTCATTATAAAGTAAACAACAATCCTGTTTCAAAGATGCTCGGGTTTGAAAAGCAAACCATTAAAATAGAGAAAGATAAAATTCTTTCTACAAAAGCAGGGAATGTAAATGGTAATGAAGTACCTGAACTATCGGTTTACTTATATGAAAAATCGACCCGTTCGAGCGAGGAGATTACAAAGTTAACTCTTGTGTTTGTCGATAAGGAGGCTTTAAGAAATGAGTTTAAAACCATTATGCCAATCCTTAAGCGCCAAAAAATGAATGACGATGCCATAAAGAAATATCTTATTGAGTATTATTACGATTTTTATGGGGCTACCGATTCAAAATCCATTGATAACTTTGCAAACGAAGTAGTAAAAGAACAATAATCAACCTCCAATATATTTAAGCCAGAGCCCTATTTATAGATAAAATAGAGTTTTGGCTTTTTTATTCTCAAAAAGTTGTAACCGGATTAAAAGAGGTTGCGTCATATCCTCTGAACTATAAAAAATTATTATTATGGAAGAAAATCCTTTTATCCCGATTATTGCGATTCTATCGACATTTGGAACCATGTTTGGTTTGGTTTTTTACTACCTACACACTCGTAATAAGCAACGTCTAGCTATGCTTGAAAAGGGTGTCGACCCAAAAACTTTTTGCCCAAAGCCTACTGCTAATAAATACGCATCGCTTAAATGGAGCCTATTACTAATTGGTGTTGCATTGGGATTGTTCTTTGCTTCAGTATTAGATAAAGCAACTGACCTCGAAGAGGGTGCTCAGTTTGCAATGGTTCTATTCTTTGGAGGTTTAGGATTGCTGGTTTACTACTTTATCATACGCAAGAATGATAAAGACGGAGATTTATAAACTCTCCGACGAGGAGCTTATAACTCTTGTCGTAAAAAATCATCCCCATGCCATGTCGTGCATTGTTGATAGGTATAAGGGGATGGTTTTTACACTTTCATTTCGTATTCTAAAAAACCAACTCGACGCCGAGGAGGCTGCTCAGGATAGTTTTATAAAAGCATTTAACTCAATTAGTTCTTTTAGGTTCGACTGTAAATTCTCAACTTGGCTTTATCGAATATGCTATAATAATGCCGTTTCAAAATCGAGAGGATTCAAGCCTATTCAGATAGATGTAGATACAAAGTACGATTTACAAGTCGATTCAGCAAACGCTCTCGATAGCCTATCGGCTAAAGATAGAGCAAAGTTCTTAAACAAAGCGATGGAGTCGCTTGAGTCGGAGGAATCAGCATTACTTACCCTCTACTATGTCGATGGTGAGAGTGTAAGCGATATCTCCTCAATAACAAATCTTTCGGAATCGAACGTTAAGGTTAAACTCCATAGGGCTCGAAAGCATCTTTACTCGCTGTTAAATGTTTTACTTAAGGAAGAGGTTTCAATGTTACTTTAATACGCAAACAAAATGAACGAAGATTTTAATATTGAAAAGAATGACCTTGATCTAATTGATCCTTGGTTATCGAAAAACCTAATTATTACTCAGGTTGAACTTCCTCTTGATTTCACAAAAAAAGTAATAGAGAAAATTGAAATTCAGCCTAACCCCTTAAGCGGCTCCCCTATATTTTGGATACTTATTACAATTCCTTGCATAATGCTATTATGGCTTATATCCTACGCTCTAGGAAGTGTTGATAGCCACTATTTAAACTTTATCCCAAAAATTAGCAGCGAAATATCAATTTATACCTTAAGCAAATACGTATTGATGATTACTCTTGCAGGCTTGTTCTTCATTGGGATCGATTACTACATCAGCAAAAGGTTGTTGCACAAGGAATCATTCTTTGGCTTTATTTTGGTTTAGCCCAATTAAAATATTGCCCGAACCTCCATGCTACCCGTATGAACTACATTTCCAGTGGAAATGTATCGGCCGTTATATCCAATGTTCATTTCGAAGTAAGTTGATATTTTTCGTTTATAACTTAACTCCCATGTTGCATTATTGCCCGGCTTAAATCCTCTAAGAAACTCGTACTCTAAAGGCGTCCCTAAATCGCCTTTAAAATCAACCTTCGAAAGGTTTAATCTGATGTTTAACCAAGATTTACGCCTTAAGCTATAGCTAATTTCGGCTGATGCAGTTTGCAGTTTATTTTCTTCAACGCCTAAAACATTATTTGCGTGTTCGTACTCGTAACCAATCTCAGCATTAAAACCAAAAATAGTAGAATATCGAATATTTACTGATGGAGTATTTCGTATTATATCGTGGTTTCGCTTTTTAAAAAATTCCGAATTCAGTACTTTTTTGTTATACAAATAATTTAGTCTCATGCTTAATGTAGATGAAAGGGCAAACCACATATTTATCTGATTACTCTTCACACGTCCAATCTCGTAGCCATTAGCTTGAATTTGTTTCATTACCGACCCGCTTTTAACCCACTCTAGTCCAAAAATTCTGCTAAACCGATTGTATGCGATTGAGTTTCTATAGTTCTCGTTAATACTAACCAAACTTGAATCGTAAACATCATTCATTAGAGGATTTATTGATTTTGAAAAATCAGCATAGCTGTTTTTTTGCCTAACACTATATGAAAATTGATTCGAAAATTTCTTTACAAATTGGCAAACCAAACATGTATCTCTAATAATATTTTCGGCTCTGGCATCAAGTTGCAGGCTTAATGCACTATTGTTTACAGTTATATAATCGCTGGTTGGAAGATTTATCCGTATGAACTTTGCCTCATCCTTAAATGTAGCAGCCTCGAATTCATCCAGCTCTTTAACGCCATTGGCGTTATAATCGTTCCATTTATAAATTCCCTGCCCTGCTGGCACTTCAATATAGTAAAATTGATATTTAGGCTCTAGCCCATTTCCTACCTCATATCCCAAGTTTGATGTTATAAAGCCCTTACCCAAAACAAAAAAGTATTCTAATCTGCCTAATAGTGTATTCTCTTTTTTAACTGTTTTTGAAAGAGTTGTATCTACTGGATTAAAGATACGATAACCCGCAAACAGGTTAAGTCGGCTATTCTGATTTTTAGAAAGATGTGCTTTAAGCCCGAAATCCTGTGAATATGAGTATAACCTTAAAAGGCTGTCGAGCGATTTCCAATCTTTACGGTACTTATACGATAAGCTAACCATTCGAGGAAACGAATCGGGTAAACCAACTGAAATTTCCGATTGTACCCATCGAAAAGTACTTGGCAGTAGTTTTTTTGAATTAACCGATTGTTGTTTATTATCTTCACCATCAAGGGTAATTGCACAAACAATTCTATTTGCAGTTACATCTGCATTATACCTAAAGCGATTAAATGTTGATGTTTTAGTTGAATCCGAGGATATTACATTTGCAAACTCAATCTTATTCCCAAAACTTGATGAACTGAATCCGCCATCAATACTGTTCTTAAACCCCTTATAATCATTAGCAATTCTTAGACCATGAGTTTTACCCAAAACCGACCATCGCTTTGAGCGATAGCCAAATCCTCCGGATATCTCTTTTTCATCGCCGCCAGTTACTGGTTTACTAATATTCCAATCGCGCTCAAATTCAACAGGTCGATATCGATCAACATAGCTGAAATTTGCTGATGTAGCGACTCCATCTCCAAATATCCAAAATCGTCGTAGTGAGTCTTTAGCTAAATTCTTAGTAAACTCTAATTGAATTGCCTGACCTACATCATTACCCTTATCAATCGAAGCAAATGTATTTACATCGTTCCGGCTAAATGAAATTTCAGATTTGATAAAGTCTTCCTTCCCAAAAAAACGTTCAGCCTGAATAGAAACCATCTGCTTACGCTTAGGAGTTACGAGATTCCTAACAGGTTCATAACTTCCCGATGGATTCCCATTAATAGGAGCAACCCAATCGTAAACTCTCCCATTCGCGCTACTATATCGAGGGATATAATTTCCTTTGCCCTCACCTAGAAATGTGAAATTAAGTACAAAATGTGATGTTACAGAATTAGTCGATTGCTTAAAAATCTTATAAGTTATAGTATTTACAGTGGTGTCGCGTTTCTCATACATTATTTTATCGGGATTGTAAGCCATTGAGTCGACTTGAGGGACGAATGCCTGATCAATTTTGTCTCCAACATTCTTGAGTAACTCAATCTGTTGGCTATCCATATTTTGATCAATTGGCTGATTTTTGCTATCCTGCTCAGAGAAAGCTTCAACTCTAAGGGTTGTTCTTCCTATCCGCTGTTCAACACCCGATGTAACAATAAACCGGGCATAGCTGCGTTCGGTATACTCAAACTCAATGCTGATTCTACTATTCCCAGTAATTCGCATCATTGGAGTAAAGTTAAGCTCCGCAGTATTGTAATCGATTGTGTAATGGTTTGTTTCGCCACGAGTTAGCAACTTGCCATCAACGTAAACCCTTTCACTGCCGGCTATTATAACAATGTAAGTCACTCTCTCGGCTCCATTCAACTTATATGGCCCTTGATTCCCTTCAACCCCAATAAAAGTGTTTCGAGCAAAACGTCCTTTTGCTGCAGACGCTGCTCCATGAATAATAGTTGTATCACCACTTGAAAAATAATTATTGCTGATTAAAAGAGCCAATCCCTGTACTTTTCTGTTGTATTGCAAGAAACTTTCGCCCCTCGATTGCAACTCAACATCACCTGCTTGTACCTCGAAAGTAGGAGTATACGCTCTCAGATAAATCCTGTCGAATTCCTCTAATCGTTGGGTATTACCTTGCGGCTGGAATGGAATCGATTTATCAGAAATTGCCCCTTCAATTTTGATATGATTATCAATCTCACCGCTTATCTGAAGATTTAAATCTGAATTTACTACAACATCCTGATTATTTCCAAAGGTAATTCCTCTCGAAATACTTCCAGATGCCTCTATATTATCACCAAATGGCTTCCTTTGTTGAGAGTTAATAATATACTTAGGTCTATCGTACCCCATCAAGCTATCGGCAGAAATTAATTTGTTAATATCCTTATGATAATACTGTTTTGAGAATGAAAGGGGAAACACCCTATAAATAATCTTTATCCCATCAATCCACGATTCTTTAAATCCATCGTTAAAAATTATCGTTGCGTTTGAGTAGTTTACTTTGTAATAAACTGAATCGAGCAGGCGCCCAGAACTATCAAAAACTACAACCGAATTTGGGATAATACTCAATGTATCGAGCCTGATAGTATCTGAAACCTCTGAGTATCTCTTAAGCCTCATATTACTATAAGGTTGTGCAAATACCCCAACGCCTATCAATAAGAAAAATAGTATTTGGATTGCTCGATACAAACGAATAATGGTTTGAGTGGTAAAAGCACTAAGATAGTTCTAATTTTAAAAGTTGATAAAGTTTGGATTTGTAAGCCTTTAATACAGATACATCGTCTTAAATAACAATGATTTAAGAATTATTAAACGATTTTGCAAAAGAAATATTGTGAATATTGAGTACAGCAAGTAAATTTACAACCTAAATACAATCAAATGGTATTTCTATATAATTTAGGAATAAGAATCTATCAAATCCTTGTGGCAGTAGCCTCTCTCTACAATAAAAAGGCAAAACTTTTCAGGAATGGTCGTAAGGGATGGGAAAAGCGACTAAGAGAATCGATAAACAAAACGGATAGAGTTGTTTGGTTTCATTGTGCTTCGCTAGGAGAATTTGAGCAAGGTCGTCCGGTTATTGAAGCCTTCCGGTCAAAATATCCTGATATTAAAATCCTGTTAACCTTTTTTTCGCCATCGGGTTACGAAATTAGAAAAAACTATCAAGGAGCCGATTACATATGTTATCTTCCACTTGATACATATTGGAATTCAAAAAAGTTTATTGACATTGTAAATCCCATAGCCACCATTTTTGTTAAATACGAGTTTTGGTATTTTTACCTAAATGGGTTAAAGAAGAGAGGGATTCCAACCTACGTAATATCTGCAATATTCAGACCCGAACAAGCCTTCTTCAAATGGTATGGTGGCTGGTATTGTAAATTTCTAGCAAACTTTAAGCACTTATTTGTTCAAAACGAAAAATCTAAAGAACTCCTTGCTAGTATAGGAGTTAGTAACGTAACTGTTGCAGGCGATACGCGTTTCGATAGAGTAGTTGCTAATGCAAAAGCGGCTAAAGCGATCACTTTAATTGAACAATTCGCTGGCAACTCAAAAGTTTTAGTTGCAGGGAGTACATGGCCAAAAGACGAAGAGGTTATTATTGAGCATTTTAAAACTAATCCGCATAATCTTAAACTTATTATTGCCCCTCACGAGATTCACGAACAAGAGATTGAAAAACTAAGAAACAGTTTTGGGATAAAAACCCTTCGATATACTAAACCCGATGAGTGCAATCCTAGCGATGCTCAAGTACTTATTATCGATACAATTGGCATTCTATCATCAGTTTACAGGTATGGCCATTTCGCATACATTGGAGGAGGATTTGGAGTTGGCATTCACAATACCCTCGAAGCTGCTGTTTTTGGTATCCCTGTGGTATTTGGGCCAAACTATAGCCGTTTTCAGGAAGCTGTTGAACTAATTGAAATAGGTTCAGCTAAATCTATAACTGATTTACAAGAGTTTAATAATTCGTTGGAATTCTATATTTCATCAAATGCTGAAAGCATAAACGCTAAAAAGATTAATGAAGGCTTTTTTATAAAGAAATCGGGAGCAACAGATGAAATTTTAGATAATATTTCTTTTTAAATTTAAACGTTTGTTTAATTTGTTTTAGACGAATTTTCTTATTTGTTAATGAAAATTTAAAGTTTATTCTTTTTTCAAATACTTGACATATTATTAACATCTACTTAATGTAATGGACGCAGTTTCCTGCTATTTTTACAAACGTTAATTTAAGTTAAATGCTTTACACCTAAAAATAACTTACAATTCCTAAACTAAAATCTATACCTATGATTAAACAAATTCGTTTTCTAACCTTGCTTGCCATGCTGATTCTATGCTCAGTTATGGTAAATGCACAGGGGGTAACTACCTCTGGCATTAACGGAAAGGTTCTTGATGGAAATGGAGCATCAATACCTGGTGCTACAGTTGTTGCAGTTCATGAACCATCAGGGACTAGCTACGGAACAATAACCAAAGCAGATGGAAGTTACCTGCTAACTGGCCTAAGGATTGGCGGCCCTTATAAAGTATCAATCTCATTTGTGGGTTACTCACCAATAGCCTTCACGGACATTGACCTAAAATTAGGTGAATCTTATACCCTAAATGGCGAACTGAAAGAAGGATCAACTGAAATCGCTGAGCTAGTTGTAAGTGCGTCCGGTATAAATAATATGAAAAGCAATAGAGCAGGTGCTCTTACCAGCGTAAACAAGAAGATAATTGCGGTTACACCAACTGTCTCAAGAAGCATTAATGATGTTTTGCGCCTTTCTCCTCAATCAAGTACAACAAGTAATGGTTTTGCTGTTGGTGGTGGAAACTACCGTCAATCCTATGTAACTGTTGATGGGGCTGCATTTAATAACGCGTTTGGAATTGGAGCTAACTTACCCGCAAGTGGTGCCCCTATTTCATTGGATGCTTTAGAAGAAGTAACGGTATCACTAACACCTTATGATGTTCGTCATAGTGGTTTTTTGGGCGGTGCAATCAATGCAGTTACACGCTCGGGCGATAACTCGTTTAAGGGAACTGTTTACACCTACATAAAAGGAAGTGACTACCAAGGAGATAAAGTTGGAGATTATAAACTCACAAAGCAAGATACTAAATTCAAAACATATGGTTTGAGTATTGGTGGTCCCATTATTAAAGACAAGTTATTCTTCTTCTTTAACGGTGAATATGAGGATAACGTTAGTCCAGGTCCATCATTTGTCCTAAGCGAAGATGGAACAACCTTTGGTACAGACAATGTGGTACGTCCAACACAAACCGATGTAGATGCAATGAAGGCATACTTGAAAACGACTTACAACTACGATCCTGGACGTATTTCAAATTATCCTTCGGAGACACCAGCGTATCGCCTAATGGCGCGTTTGGACTGGAACATTAACAAAAACAATAAAATAAATCTTCGTTTATCGAGAACAACTTCTAAATATTCAGCCTCTCCCTCTAGTTCAACAAGCCCACTAACAGCTAATTTAATTTACCCAGGAAATGTAGGATTAGGCATTAATGCAGGACAAGGACGTGGATCTAATTATGCAATGTATTTTGAAAGTTCTCGTTATTTCCAACAACAGAATTTCTCATCAATAGCCACTGAATTAAACTCTCGCTTGTTTGATGGAAAATTGAACAACGTACTACGTTTCACTTATTCATATCAAGATGAGCCACGTTCTTACGTAGGCGGTGCTTTCCCAACTGTAGATATTTTAAAAGATGGAGCAGCATATATGTCTTTTGGTCCAGATCCATTTACTCAAGGCAATACACGTGTTGTAAGCACTTATGTGGCTACAGATGAAGTAACTTGGACTATGGGGTTCAATAACCTTACTGCTGGTGTTCAATATGAATATCAAAACGCTATCAATGGATTTATGCAAGGTGGAAACGGGTATTATGTATTTGCATCAATGAACGACTTTATGACTGGAGCAAAACCATCTGCATTTGGTATCACCCACTCCAACTCAACAGATTTGTCGCAATTTAAATCTGAATTGGCTTTCAAATCATATTCGTTCTATGTGCAAGACCAAATGAATATAACTAAGAATTTCCGCCTAACCGCAGGTATTCGTTTTGAATTGCCCTCCTACCCATCAATAAAAAAGACCAACTTCAATCAGGCTTTTGCCAATTTAGATTTTGGCGGCAAAAGCTACTCAACAGCACAACTACCTGATGCAAAGTTGAGTTTCTCTCCCCGTTTAGGCTTTAATTGGGATATAACAGGTGAACGCAAATACGTGCTTCGTGGAGGAACAGGAGTGTTCACAGGTAGATTGCCTTATGTTTGGTTGGTATCAGTTGTTGGTAACTCCAATGTTGGTCAAACACAGTATTTCTACAATACAACTGCTGCTGCAACTGGCGTACAACCCGATTTTCATGCTGATGTAAAAGATCTTTTACTCGAACTCTATAACGGAAACTTTACACCAGTAACACCGACTTCGCCAGCATCTCCAACTATTCTCAGCAAGGATCTGAAAATGCCTTCAACATGGAAAACTTCATTAGCTTTCGATACAAAGTTACCTGGAGATGTTAACTTTACGCTTGAAGGAATTTTCAATAAAGACCTTAATCCTGTTGTAATTACAAATAAAGGTTTACATGAATCTGGAACAAGGGTACTCAATCCAAATGACACACGTAAGACATATACTAATTATATAGCCAATCAGAATGCATTCATGATTGAAAATAATAAAGAAAACAAATCTTATTATTACTCTATTACTGCTCAGGCTGCTAAAAAATTCGCTTTTGGCCTTGACTTATCACTTGCTTACACCAGAGCTAATACTAAAGCATATAGCGATGGTATTGGAGATCAGGTTACTTCTGCATTTTCCACCAACCTATTTGCTAAAAATGGTGTGAACGAACATGAACTTGGTTACGGAACTTTTGTTTCACCAAATCGTTTAGTAGCGTCTATTGGTTTTAAGAAAGATTATGCTAAGCATTTTTCATCGGGCATATATCTTATCTATGATGGTAGTCAACTCGGCTATGCTGGAGGATATTCATATACCCGTTACTCTTATACTATGACCAATGTTGTAGGAGACCGTGGGGCAAATAACCTACTTTACATCCCTGCATCGCGTGCAGAATTAGAGACATGGAATTTTGCAGCTGCTGGTACATACACAGCAGCCCAACAAAGGGATGATTTTTGGGCATATATTAAGCAAGATAAATATTTGAATAAACACAAAGGCGAATATGCTGAACGTGGTGGAGCTATAATGCCATGGCATCATCAGTTGGATCTTAAATTTGTTCAAGATTTTTACATTATGACAAATGGTAAGAAGAACACTCTGCAGATTGGACTAGACATTATTAATCTACCCAATTTGTTGAATAGTGATTGGGGTCTTTACAAAACCCTATATAGCACTAACATATTGAGTTACAGAACTTCGGACGGAACTTACCAATTCCCAAAAGTGAATAATGAAGTTTTAACAAAAACTTATAAAGACTACCAAAGCTTCAACTCAACTTATTCAGTTCAATTGAGTTTACGATATANNAGGGTGATTCAATTGAATCACCCTTTTTTATTACTAATTCTTAGGTGGCTTAACTTATCTTTTAAAACAGCCTCTTGTTTTTCTGAAATTTTATTCGATTGTTAAATTAATGATTACCCGCAATCATAACTATTTTTGAATTTATTCATTTTAGACATAAACCTGACGAATTTTGCCGCCAAGTTTATTTATCCCTGTTAATAACCTCTAATAAGTCAGCCTTGACTTTTTCCACCTTTCTGTAATTCTGAATCTTAGTATACATTACCTAAACAACATATCACTTATTTGCCATATACTCCTATAAACCTGATATTTAAAGGATATCTAGATATATTAACTCAATCGAATTTACGCTTTAAAAACCTCATATTCAGTTCATCCATCAACCAAAAATCCTTATAGTCTGAAAGCGAGGGTGTTTATGTAATATGCTGAATATCTTTATATTATTATGTTAATAACTATGATTTAATGTTAATATTTTCGACCTATCTCAATAGCTTTTTTTTAGCTTGTGTTTAATAACTTCGTAAAAGTTTTTTCGCCAAGAGAATTTTGATTAATTCTCTTTTTTTTCAACCATATAGTAAATCAGACCAAATACACCATAAGTAATACTTATAACCGCTATGAATAAGGAGGATAATGCAATCGTGAAGAACGAATTAAAGAACAAAGTAAAGACCTACTCACACGACGAAGCAGTGGAGGCAAGTATAAAGTATTTTAAGGGCGACGAGATGGCTGCAAAGGTTTGGGTTAGCAAATATGCCCTTAAAGATTCATTCGGTAATATCTTTGAACTTACACCCGATGATATGCACCGCCGTTTAGCGGAAGAGGTGGCTCGCATTGAGAAAAGATATCCAAATCCGATGACTGCCGACGAGGTTTATGAGCTCCTTAGAGATTTTAAATATATTGTTCCACAAGGGGGACCTATGACAGGCATTGGCAACCAATTTCAAGTAGCTTCGCTTTCGAATTGCTTTGTAATTGGGACTCGTAACGAAGCTGACTCATATGGTGGAATTATGAAGGTAGATGAGGAACAAGTTCAACTAATGAAGCGTCGTGGTGGCGTTGGTCATGATCTGTCTCATATCCGTCCAAAGGGGAGCCCTGTTCTAAACAGCGCGCTAACCTCAACTGGGGTTGTCCCATTTATGGAGCGCTACTCCAACTCAACCCGTGAGGTTGCTCAGGATGGCCGTCGTGGTGCGCTGATGCTTAGCATCTCAATTAAACATCCCGATTCGGAGAAGTTCATCGATGCAAAAATGGAACCCGGTAAAATTACAGGGGCTAACGTATCGGTTAAGATCGATGATGAGTTTATGAATGCTGTTCTAAGCAAAAGCAACTATGTTCAACAGTACCCACTGAGCGCCAGTAAGCCAAAATATCGCAACGAGATAGATGCTGTTTCTTTATGGAACAAGATTATCCACAATGCATGGAAATCGGCTGAGCCAGGTGTTCTCTTCTGGGATACAATCATAAGGGAATCAGTTCCCGATTGCTATGCCGATTTAGGTTACAAAACCGTTTCAACCAACCCTTGCGGAGAGATTCCTCTTTGCCCATACGATAGCTGTAGGCTCATCGCTTTAAATCTATACAGCTACGTTGAAAACCCATTCACCTCAGAGGCTCGTTTCAATTTTGACCTATTCAAGAAACACGTAATTGCTTCGCAGCGAATAATGGACGATATTATCGACCTTGAACTTGAGAAGATAGACGCTATCCAAGACAAAATTGATTCTGACCCAGAGGATGAAGAGATAAAACAGGTTGAACGTAACCTATGGCGTAAAATCCGTCAAAAGGCCATTGAAGGACGTAGAACTGGCATTGGCATTACAGCTGAAGGAGATATGCTTGCAGCTCTAAATCTCAGATATGGTTCAGATAACGCAATTGACTTTGCAGTTGAAGTTCATAAAACCCTTGCCATTGAAGCTTATCGCTCATCGGTTTACTTAGCAAAGGAACGTGGGCCATTCCCAATATTTGACCCACAACGCGAAAAGAATAATCCATTCATAAATCGTTTAAAAAACGAGGATGAAACCCTTTATAGCGATATGATTAAGTATGGTCGTAGGAATATTGCACTACTTACTATCGCACCAACAGGAACAACCAGTTTAATGACTCAAACCACTTCGGGTATTGAACCTGTTTTTCTTCCTGTTTATAAACGTCGTCGAAAGGTTAACCCCAACGACAAAGATGTTAAGATTACATTTACCGATGAGGTTGGTGATCATTGGGAGGAGTTTAACGTGTTCCATCACATGTTCCTAAAATGGTTAGAGGTTAATGGGTATAATGTAGAAGAGGTGAAAACCTACGTGCAGGAGCAGATAGATGACCTTGTTGCTAAATCTCCATATTACAAAGCAACCTCTAATGATGTTGACTGGGTAAGTAAAGTAAAAATGCAAGGGCTTATTCAGAAATGGGTTGACCATTCAATAAGCGTTACTGTAAACTTACCTTCCGATGCAACAGAAGATATGGTTGCTAAGGTTTACCAAACTGCATGGGAAAGTGGCTGTAAAGGCTGTACTGTTTACCGTGATGGATCAAGAGATGGAGTTCTTGTATCAACCAACAATAAGGGTAAAGAAAAGGATTCGGATAATGCTTCCGCATTCCCAACAAAACGCCCAGAGGTACTTGATTGTGATATTATTCGCTTTAAAAACAATCACGAAAGTTGGATTACATTTGTTGGCCTTTACAATAATCGCCCATACGAAATATTTACTGGTATTTCGGAAGATGATGTACTTCCTATCCCAAAACTTGTTACCAAAGGTAAAATCATTAAAATTAAGGATGCGAACGGTAGCCGTTATGATTTCCAGTATGTTGATAAATTTGGATATACTAACACACTCGGTGGTTTATCACATATGTTCAATAAAGAGTTTTGGAACTATGCTAAGCTAATTTCGGGAGTATTACGAAATGGTATGCCAATTACCGATGTAGTGAACCTAGTATCCTCACTCCGCCTCGATAGCGAAACTATTAACACATGGAAAGCTGGGGTTGAAAGGGCTTTGCGTAAATATATTCCAGATGGAACAAAAGCTAAAGAGGGCAAAAAGTGTACATCATGCGGATCTAACTCTTTAGTTTATCAAGAGGGTTGCCTAATTTGTAAAAACTGTGGACACTCAAAATGCGGATAATTTCATAGCTTGATTTTTCTGCAAAAGAACCCTCTGAAGCAATTCGCGAGGGTTTTTTATTTGAAAGACTCTTGATTCAATTGGTAAAAAAACATTAAAACCGCAATGCTCGCTGAGATAGCGCAAAGTACGCTAAGTTAAAACCTCATAACTAACACTTTGCAAACTCTGCGATTAACTTTGCACTCTAGGTGGTTAAAACGCTAAATTGATAAACTCGTACCCATTCCCCTTCCATTGAAGGAAATGAATAAAATCTTTGTAACCAATTATCAACGATGCAGTATTTAGATTTGGATGAAAGCTAAGCCGTTCAGCTTTTTGAAGGTTCTCATCGAGAAATAGGTGAACGTGGTTTGTGGTATCATGAAGTAAACCGAATGGTGAAACTGAACCGGGTTCTAGCCCAAGGTATTTCATCATACGTTGAGGTGATGCGAATGTAAGTTTGCCCTGCTTAAGGAGCTTCTCAAGCTGGTGAATATTTACTGCTTGACGGTATTCTAGGATAACTAGATAGTGCTTATCGCCCTTATGATTTCGTAAAAAAATATTCTTGCAATGTGTTGAATCAATTCCAGCCCAATACTTAGATGCCTCCTCAACGGTTGGAGCAGGGGGGTGTTCATAGTATTCGAATTGAATATTTAATTCGCTTAGGGTCTTGTAAACAAGCGAATCACCTCTATAAGAATCAAAAGGATTCATAAACAGCTAGCCCCTAAGCTGAGTAAGTGCTTTATTGATCTCATCGAGATTGAAATACTCAGGATCGTAATCCTTACCATACCACTCTGATATGAGAGGATAGTCTTTTTTAGTATTACCCATTAACTCTAAAGACATCTCGTAACCTGTGACTCCACCGGAATCCTCGGGAGGAGCTTTTCGTAAGCCACCAATACAAAGTGGGTATTTACCTGTGGCTGAATCATCAAAAATGCGAATTAATGAACACTTAATAGTCCACGAATCACCATAATCATAGACGTAAGTTAGATCTTCGCCTTTAGCAATAACATCCAATAATTTAACTTGATCTTCCTTCTTAATGTCTTGTGATTTAAAATCTTGATAAAAATGTAAATGGAAGTTTTCCCATCCAAAAAGGGCCTGAAAAACCTCGTGTAACACTTGGAGGTTAATAGAACTATCGACCTGAAAAGTTCTCGAAATTTCAGATTTTACACCTTGAAGAGAGGCCTTTATCTCAAAAATTTTTGCCATAGGATATTATTCGCTTGCAACATACCAAAACTACAAAACAAATGGGATTAAATCCATACCCCAGATGAAAATAATAAAAAAAGACTGCCACCTTTCTCGACAGTCTAATAATGTTAAACAATAATATCTTAAATCAATCCTTTCTTATGTTTTTCGCCAATAACGTTAAGCATGTCGTCGGTCATGGTTTCGAGATTCCATTTTGGATTCCAGCCCCACTCAATGCGAGCACAAGAGTCGTCCATAGAGTTTGGCCAGCTATCGGCAATGGCTTTCTTAACAGGTTCAACATTATATGTTAAGCTAAACTCTGGAATACGTTTCTTAATTGCATCATAAATTTTTTCTGGATCGAAACTCATTGCAGTAATATTGAAACTGTTACGATGCTTCAATTTTGTAGGATCAGCTTCCATAAGTTGAACACAAGCCTCTAAAGCATCAGGCATATACATCATATCAAGAAAAGTTCCTGCAGGAAGAGGACAGCTAAATTTCTTATCTTTAATCGCAGCATAGTAAATTTCAACTGCATAATCAGTGGTTCCACCACCTGGAAGAGTTAAGTTGGAAATAATACCAGGAAAGCGCACGCTACGTGTATCAACACCAAAACGGGTATAGTAGTAATCGCTGAGCATTTCGCCAGTAACTTTGCACACACCATAAATAGTGGTCGGACGCATTACAGTATCTTGCGGAGTATTATCGAGAGGTGATGATGGACCAAAAGCACCAATAGAACTTGGGGTAAATACTGAGCATTTATTCTCACGAGCAATTTCAAGTGAATTAAGAAGTGCTCCCATGTTAATTTTCCATGCTAACTGAGGATTTTTCTCGCCAGTTGCAGAAAGTAAAGCAACAAGATTGAATATTGTATCAATCTTATATTTCTTAACAATTTCGACATATTTATTAGTGTCTAAAGCGTCGAGTTCCTCGAATGGCCCATTCTCAGCAAGTTTATTACATGCGCTGCAGTTGATATCGGTTGCAACTACATTGTTTTGTCCATAAATTGTTTGTAAGTAGGGTACCAACTCCGACCCTATTTGTCCACCTGCACCAACAATTAATATATTCTTCATAGGAAATTAGTTATACTTATAAAGGAAAAACTCTAGTTTACTATTAATTTGTAATTAATTTGGCAAAAATATATATTTTGGTTGAAATGTAATTAGATATATATCATGTTTAAAAAAATAACAGAAAACTGACTACATGCCGATTGAGTAAGCAACAACAATTTGTATGCACTAACACTCTTATTCTCTCTATTTACAATTATCTACTCAACAATTATCTCATCAATAAACATCCATGAAGGATTACCCACCCCAGGATGCCAAATTGGAATTTTCCCGTAATATTTACCAACTACTTTAACGAATCGTGTTTTAATATCAACATTCGCTTCGAAATTAAAAATAGTAGGAGTCATTTCATTTTCTGGAATATCGTGCTTGACTGTTGAGAGTAAGGTGAAATTTTGACCATCATCAGATACCCAATACTCAACATATTTAGGCAACCAAATCCAAGGGCCTGCATCCTGAAGGAAACCCGCTCCAAGTTTTGATATGGCTTTGGTCGTATCCATATCAATTATTGCAACAAAATCTTGTCCTTGATATCCCTGCCAGCCACCAAGTCTAAAATTCTTTGCGCCTCTAATTCCATCAATTAGTGCATTTGGTCCACCTCCATCGTACTGAGTACTGCAAGTGCTTTTTATCGAAATAGTTTTATCAGAGTTATAACGGAAAAAATTACCCTCAATAATGTAACTCTTGTTTCCATCCTTATCGATTGAATATGCGGTTACAGTTGATGATTGCTTTATGCTTAAGCTGTTTCCTTGTATCCATTCTGATTTACTATTTCTTGAGTCGATTGGAACAACTGAATAGTAAACCTTTTGCTCCTTATCGAGAGTTGCAATATTAATTGTTAGACTATCGGTAAAGGTTTTTGGTGCATTTGTAAAATACGGTGAAATAGTAAACGTAGAGCCATCAATCCTATTCACGGGTGAGCCAACCACACCTGATGCCCATTCCTTGTTTGGGGTATTCGACATTATAAATTTTATTTCGCCTCCACCCATTAAATCAGAATAATCAATCCAACTACGATTTAAAGGTTTTTCATTAAGAAATGCTTCTTTTATGTAGATATTCTCTTTTGAGTTATTTTCTGCTAAAATGGTAAACTTCTTCCCATTTTCGAGATTAATTGTTGCCTTCTTAAATAAAGGTGAGCCAATGGCATACTGAGTATTACCAGGACAAACCGAATAAACCCCCATGGCGCTAAGCACATACCAAGCACTCATCTGCCCACAATCTTCGTTACCACATAGGCCATCAGGTTTTGAAGTGTACATCTCGTCCATTATTTTTCGCACAATTTGTTGGGTTTTCCAAGGGCTTCCAACAAAATTATATAGGTAAGCCATATGATGGCTTGGTTCATTACCATGCGCATACTGACCAATTAGCCCTGTAATATCTGATTGTTCCCTGCCTGAAAGATTTGACGATGTGTTGAAAAGTTCATCAATCTTGGTCTCAAATTGCTTTACTCCACCGTGTAGTTTCATCAATCCAGTTATATCTTGTGGCACAAGAAAACTGTATTGCCAACTATTGGCTTCAGTAAAGTTATTATCTACATCAGTTGGGTTAAACGGTGTTTTAAATCCTCCATTATATCTTGGGCGCATAAATCCTGTTGCAGGATCGAAAATGTTTCTATAAAACTGAGCTCTTGAAAGGTATTCCTTATAATCGTCCCAATTACCCAGCGATTTTGCCATTTGTGCGATGCACCAATCATCATAGGAGTATTCTAAGGTTTTAGATATAGACTCTGGTTCCTTGTCGCCAGGAATATGTCCATACTTACGATACGCCTCTAAACCCAAATGATTAAGGTTTGAACTATGTTTCATTGCTTCAAAAGCATACTTTGCATCAAACCCTTTGATTCCTTTAACCCAAGCATCTACAATAACAGGCACAGAGTGGTAGCCAATCATGCAAAAAGTTTCGTTGGCATCCAATTCCCAAACAGGAAGCAAGCCTCCATGTTTATAGTGAGATAGAAATGTGTTGATATAGTCATTTGTCCGTTTGGTATCGATAATGGTCATCAGCGGATGCCAAGCCCTATAAGTATCCCAAAGAGAAAAAACAGTATAGGGTGTAAATCCCTCGGCTTTGTAAACTTTTTTATCCATTGCTAAATATCTACCATCCACATCAGAAAAGATGTTTGGAACTACCATTGAATGGTAAAGAGCAGAATAAAAAGTAGTCATCTGTTCAGGAGTACCACCATCTACTAAAATTTTACTTAACTCCTTATTCCATAACGCGTATGCATTATTAGCTACTTTATCAAAATCCCAATCGGGAATTTCAGTCTCTAAATTTTTTATTGCTCCTGCAACGCTTACTGAAGAAATACCAACCTTAACCAAAAGTTTATTTCCCTTAATCTTACCAAATTTAAACCACGCCTTAAGGTTTTTACCCTCAATCATTCCTCCCTCAATGTTTGCAACAATATCACTTCCATCAGCAGTTTGAACCTTGCTAAGTGTAAAAGGGGTTGAAAAGCGGATAACAAAGTAAACTCGTTGATCCTCTGCCCACGATTTTGACTGGCGATAACCACGAACCTCATTATTGCCTACAATCTGAATCCATGAATTCAACACCTCATCGCGATGTTGCAGATCAAGAATGATATTTGCCTCTTTGGTTTTTGAATAAGTATAACGATGAAAACCAGCTCTTGCAGTAGCTGTTAATTCTGCCTGAACTTTTGGTTTGTCGAGGTAAACAGAATAGTATCCGGGTTTTGCTTTCTCTGTCTCCTTTCTAAATGGCGATGAGTACAATTTGTTATCAATTTCAGGATTCCCAACCGTTGGCATTACAAGTATATCGCCAAGATCCAAGCAACCAGTACCGCTAAGGTGTGTATGAGTAAATCCATATATCACCTTATCGCTATAATGGTAACCTGAACAGCCGTCCCAACCATCGAGTCTTGAATCGGGGCTAAGTTGCACCATTCCAAAAGGAACTGTTGCTCCAGGATAGGTGTGCCCATGAAAATCGGTTCCGATAAAAGGATTAACAAATTTTGCAGGGTCGATTGCCTGTGCTTGTGCCATAAACGAAAAGACAATTGGCAATGCTGATAATAAAGCCTTTTTTAGCATAATATTAAATTTTACATTTTCTCACTGAAAAGATGCAATGGGATTATTTATTTATGTAATCGTACAAAGATTTAACTTCTATTTCTTTATCGTTCCCGACAAGTATTTTCACCCGATACTCTTTCCCTGGTAAAATATTAAAATAGTTATTCTCAACTTTAAAATCAGGTGCTTCTGATGATATCTGAACATCGAAAGCAGGGTGTAGAGCTGTTAAAATAACTGTATACTCGTCAAGTACTTTCTCAGTTTTAATCTTTATTTCCGGGTTAGCCAATTTAAGATTCCCTTGCTTGCAACTATAAGAATAGTTAAAGTATGATTCTCCCGNNTGATAAAAACTCAGTGTAAACAAAGCTATTACAAGAATCTGACTCACTGAATTCATTTTCAACTTTCAAAAGTTGTTCAGATACGCTAGGTTTTATAGTGGCAGGGTTTACCCATCGTTTAATGACATCTCCATTTAAATTATAAAGCATTACACTCAGTTCTCCCTCGATTGGTAGCTGAAAATCGGAAACTGCCCTTACAATAATTTCATGGTTGTTATTTTCTGCAGAAATTAGAATTGGTTTATAAGCCTCACGAACAGAATATTGCACAGCCTTCCAGCGACCGTAAAAATCGATACCCGACCATGATACACTAGGCCAACAATCGTTCATTTGCCAGTAAAGCGTTCCCATGCATCTTGGCATTGCTAATCGCTGCGACTCAATGGCAGTTCTATAGCCAATTGCTTGTACTATTTGGCTAAAATAGATGCTATCTTCTAACGAGATTGAATTAAACGCTTCGCGTCTTACATATTTATCGATAGTTTGATACCCAACAGGATGCTTTTGATGGCACAAGAGATCTAAAGAATCTGGCTTAGCATTTTCATCTTTAGAAAATACTTGTACCGTTCTTGCATCAGGAAATCCTTGAAAGCCATACTCCGACATAAACCTAGGTATCTTGGTTTTAAATACACTGAATGGCTCCAATCCCCACCAAACACCCCAGTAATGGGAATCTCCACTTTTCATGCTCTCTTTTCTACCCCATCCAATTTGTGGTGATGATGACCAGTAGAACTTTTCAGGATCATAAATTTTTACAATAGATGGAATTATCTCGTTAAAAAGTTTCTTGTATCCATTCCAAACAGCATTTGTTGCATTAGGAATCGTATCAACTTGCTTAGCCCAGCCCCAGTTATGCCAGCCCTCATCGATTTCATTATTCCCACACCATAAAGCTATACAAGGAAATCCACGGAGACGTTGAACCTGCTCAGAAACTTCAACCTCAACATTTTTAATAAACAAACTATCCCAAGGATACATTGAGCAAGCGAACATAAAATCTTGCCAAACAAGAATTCCCTTTTTGCTGCATGCTTCATAAAATGCATCGGGAGGATAAATTCCCCCACCCCAAACTCTTAACATATTCATGTTGCTCTTCACAGCATTATCAGCAATGGCAATCCATTCGTTATCTCTTACAGCAGAAATTAAAGTGTTGGGAGGCACTACATTAGCTCCTTTAGCAAATAATGCTTTACCGTTTACCTTAAAGTAGAAAGAGTTTCCAATACTATCGGGTTTATTAATAACCTCAATGGTTTTCAGCCCCAGCTCTTTATCGATTACTACCAATTTTCCATCTCTATTCAGTATTCGACAGCTTAAATTATATTGATACTGCGAGCCCATTCCACTAGGCCACCATAGTTTAGGCTTTTCAATGGTAACCCTTGTTTGAATAAGCGTTTTACCTTTTTGCACCTCTTCCTTTTTCTCAGAAATGCTTGTTCGAGTTTTATTATCGGTAATTTCAACTGAAATCTTCTGTCTATACGGTGAATTCACCTCGAAATTAGCTTCAATAATAGCCTTTGACTCGTTTAGTTCTATGGTTTTGTAATAGAAATTTTCGATTGTAAAATCGGGCTTTGTTCTTAGGTAAACTTTCTTCCAAATTCCACATGATTTAAGGGTAGGAGCCCAATCCCAACCAAACTGATAAGCTGCTTTACGAATATATGCCCAATCGCCACCTGGAAGTTTATAGGGCAACTTAGCAGATTGTTCATCAACAATTTTTTGAGCAGAACTAAAAACAACCCTAAGCGTATTTCCACCTTTTCTAATATAATTGCTGCTGTTAACTTTCCACGATCGAAACATGTTATCGGCAGTAAGAACTAAGGAATCGTTAAGGCAAACTTTTGCATAGGTGTCCAGACCTTTAAATTCTAACTCTGTTTCACTTCTTAAAAACATATCAGTATTGATAGTGAATATCGTTTGATATTCCCAATCGCACTCATCAACCCATTTAAGCATAGTATTGTTACACCCTATAAAAGGATCAGGAATTAACTTATTGGCCAACAAATCGGAATAAATATTCCCTGGGATTGATGCAGGAAGCCATTTTTCAGTAGAATTAGCTTTTCTAAATTTCCATCCAGAGGTTAAGAGCATTACCCCTTCCTGTGCAATACTTTGAATACACAGAAATAACAAAAACAAGATAAATGCAAGCCTTCTATTCCGTTTGTGTCCCATTATTTAGAAGTTTTATTATTTCTAAAGTTAAGGAAGTATGGGAAATTTTGCATCGGCACCGATATTTTTCAATTGACAGTTAATAACAATATTCTGTCCTTTGCTTAACAATTGTCAACAATCCTTAAAACCAACCTCTTTTTACTCCTCCTTTTCGCCATTCCGTAACTTCCCAACTAAATCGAGAGTAAACTTAAAAAGTGGTAACTCCATTTCAGCAACAGGCTTATTAAGTTTTTCAATCTGAATTCTAATTGCGTTGGTTTCGGCAGCACTATTCTTAATTCCTGAATTAAACTGAATCATTAGTTTACGAGTAACATTTGCCAACTCAGCCAAATTATCTGATAAAGGTAATGCCTCTTTCAATGCTACATTATTCGATGCCAAAGCATAAAACTCTTGCTGATTATTACTCCATTTATCAAGGTATTCCATCATTTTAGAATAACTATCACGGTTTTTTGTCTTCAGATAATCGTTAAAACACAATCGAAACCGCACAAAATCTGGTGCATCTGAAAGGGCAACATCGGCAACTCTTGAAAGCGGAAACTCCGTTGTGTAACGTTGACTACCATGTCTATCATATCCTTCCAAAGGTTCAACTGCGTCAGCCAAAACTCTTAATGGCTCAATATAATATCCATTGCATAAACGACGCATCATCGCCTCGCGATTTTTGATATGCTGAATACCTGTTTCCTCGAGAAGAAGGTTAACAGCATCAAGCCTACGATACATATCATCAACATCTTTAACCGTTGCTGGTGACCAAAGTCTTTCGGCTATTGCAGCTGTACGTGGCCAAATACGTGAATCGACCGATTCGCCAGTAACCAATTCTGCCCACATGGTGGCTTCACCACCAAGGATTCTGCTTTTCTCTTCAGTGTTCAATTTACTATCTGCAGGAAGCGGATCGTTTAAATAGTGCTCGGAGCAGTTATGAAACAAATCAATATAGTAACCATTTGATAACACACTTTGATAACCCTTACGTGCTGATTCTTCCATAGATTCACGGCCCCTCCATGAGTGAATTACAATTGTTTTTGGAAGAGTAGGTTGAAAAATCTCGTCCCAGCCAATCATTATTTTTCCATTTTTCTGCAGAATTTTCAGGAGATTTCCATTGAAATAGGCCTGCAACTCATGGTTGCTTTTAATCCCATTTTTTTTCATGAACTCTTGAATCTTTGTGTTTTTATCCCACTGAACACCATTGTTCTCATCACCGCCAATATGCATATACTCTTCGGGAAAGAGTTGAGCCATTTCTTTAAAAAACTTTTCAAAAAACTTATATGTTTCCTTGTTGGTTGGATCAATTGTTGGATCAAACACACCAAAAAACTTCTCAACCTTATAGGTTCCAGCAGCAGACGCTAACTCAGGATAGCCAACCATCCAAGCAGTAGCATGGCCAGGAATATCAAACTCAGGCATAACCCTGATACCTCTTTCGTTGGCATAAGCAATAACTTCTTTTATCTGAATCTGAGTATAATATTCTCCATTCGAACCCAATTGATGAAGTTTCGGGAACACCTTGCTCTCAACTCTAAATCCCTGATCCTCGCTAAGATGCCAATGGAATACATTCATCTTTACTGCAGCCATTGCATCGATATTGTGCTTTATTACCTCAAGGGGAATAAAGTGACGGCAAGCATCAATCATCAATCCACGCCATGCAAACCGAGGTTTATCGATTATCTCAAGGCATGGAAAATAGAAGAAATCCTTGTTTCTATCGAGCATTTGTAGCAAGGTTTGCAGTCCATGCATTGCTCCTAGTTCCGTTTCGGAGGATAAAGTTATCTTGCCCGTCTCAACTTTTAAAATGTATGATTCATCTTCGCCAAGTTTTACAATCCCTGAGCGATTAATCTTAATCATCATGCTTGCCGTTGAAGATGATGTTAAAACTGAATCACGGTCGAATGGAATAGTTGTCCGTTTACTGAGCTGCTGAATAAATCTTACAAGATTGGGATGAAATCTTTTATCGGGATTACCATCAACACCAATTCTCAGATTTTTATTTATCACAAATTGACCTTCACCAACTTTCAATTCACTTGGCCAAGGCATCAAATTTAGCTGCTGTGATTTTGTTAATGAGCAAATGCTAAAAACTAAAATCAAAAGAAGGAGTGTTGTTCTTTTCATCCTTTAATAAAATATATTATTTCACTTGGCCACAATATACGACAATCAGTGGACTAAACTATAGCTTACTCAATGCGTAAGCATAAGCACCAACAGAAATGGCATGACTTGTTCCAAGTCGTGTTTTTCCAACGCCAATGCGTTTAAGAGGATCGTAGTCGACTAGTCTTTCGCTAAAAGGTACCTTAATTTGGCAATGATTACCGCTAAGGAATGCCTTACGTTCAGTATCATCTTCAAGGCTAAAAACTTTCATTTCAAGACGGCCAACCTTACCTCCATCTATTGTTTGAATTGAGCCATCTAAAACGCTAAGCATTGATGAGGCATAATAGTTCCAAGCATTGGACAATCCTCCTCCTAGAACAATTAATGAATCGGTTAGAGTAATTGCATTAGCCAAAGCATCGCCAACAACTTTACCAAACTCTTCAAACGATTTTAGCGCGGCTTCTCTATTCCCTTGGAGTTTACCTTCGGCAATTTCAAATATATCCAAAGGTGTTAATTCTGCTTTGCTTTTATCTTTTGAATACTTTTTGTAACTCCTGATAATGGCTCGTTTGCTTACTCCTTCCTCTGCAAAACACTCGTTGTTGATATAGTTACGCATTAACCATATTTCCGAAGCAGCTCCATTATCACCAATATATAGTTCACCATTATGAACTAATCCTCCGCCAAAT
>DQHR01000132.1 GCA_003531155.1 Bacteroidales bacterium
CATTTATTTGGCGGTGTGGATAAATTTAAATCGATGATTTTTGCCAAATCAAGTGCAAGTGTAGAAGAAAAAATTCATCAACTTTATAATGGGGCGATTGATTTAATTTATCCTTATATTGTAAATAGAGTTCAGAATTTGTTTCCCCCTTTAGGCAGTAACAAAAAACTTATTCCTATTCTTGTAACAATGGATAAGAAAATGGCGACATTACATAGTTTGATAAACACCAAAGTTATTTTTGAATCAAATGATAGTAAACCTAATTTTAATCCTGAACTAATTGAAATAAAGTTTATTGACAAGATGAGTTGGAATGATGACGACTTAAAGCATTTTAAAAGTTTATTTTTAAAAGATATTTATCGAGTAGAGAAAAACATTTCTAAAACTGGCCGTGAGGTAAAACATTTATTACCTGTTGTGGCGAAATATGAAAAGATGGTTATAGATTTAATTTGATTTTTTTATAAGCATAAAAGTCTTAGGATATTAATTCACCCNNTCAAAACTATCTGTAAGGTTTTTGTCCTTTTCAAAGTCGTAGAGTGTAAGTTTACGAAGAGCATAGTAGTATTTCCAGTATAAGCGGAGAGAGTTTAGGTAGTTAATATTCGCTTCATCCTGTCGTTTAAGCGCGAGGTTAATGCTGTTAACATCCGCTTTGCCAATAATGAATCGCTGTTTGGTTGTTTCGTATGCCTGTTTAGCAACATCTCGGGTTTCAAGCGCAGTAGTTACAATGCGATGCTGCATATTAAAATCGGTAATTGCCATAAATATGCTCTGCTTAAAGTCTACCAACGCTTGCTCTACGGTAGCGTTTACCACTTCCATATTCTTTCGAGCCATATTGTACTTCCCCTTGTTTTGGCCCCAATCAACCAAGGGTATGCTCAGGCTAAACAAAATGTTTTGCTGATCGAGCGGATTTTTATATGCGCTAGCAATAGTGGAATTTTGCTGATTGAAGCCATAGCTGGCATTAAGCGTGGCATTAAACATATTATCACGCCGGGTTTGCTCGACATTTTTTTTGGCTTCTAAAAGTAGTTGCTGGTAGTTTAGCAGTTCGGGGCTATTCTCATAGGCAAATTGCTGCGTCTTATCGAAGCTGACCTGAAAATCTGAAATCTTATCGGGTATTTGTAAGTCGACAGTAGCATCCTCTGGCATTCTTAAAAATGACATGAACTCAAATTGAGCCTTTTTTAACCCTTTTTCGGCATCAGCTAACGTATTTTCGGCAGTTAATACATCAACCCTTAGAGTAAGGACATCGGCCTGGGAGAAAGAGGCGATCTCAAATCTTTTTAACCCGATATTGTAAAGCGTATCAGCATTTACTTTATTCGTACGAGCCATCTCGATCCGCATTTTGGCAACGATAAGAGAGAAAAAGTAATCGACTGCTTGTTCTGATATCGTCTCGACAGNNTGTTAACTGGTATGGTTGAAAACTGCTGGTAGCCATCTCTACCGAAATTCTGTAGATAACCAAGGCTTGAGTTTAAGTAAAAAGTACCCCCGCTAAAAGGTAAATTCTGACTAATTGAAACATTTGCTGCGGAATAAATATTTTGCTGCTCGCGGTATTCATCAATATTTAATACGGAATTGTAACGTTTAATTAACGCTCTGTTGTAATCCATGGGCACAGTATTCAAATTAATCTGGGGTCGTTTCTGTGATATATAGGTACGATATTCCCAGTAGCTTGCTAGGTAAAGGTTCTTGGCCTTGAAAGCAGCCAAAGAGCTATCTGAAGCAATTTTTATTACTTCTTGCAATGATAGAGTATTGGTTTTCTGAGCATGTAGCTTAGCTGTAGTTATCAATAAAACGAATATATACAAGAGTAACTTTTTCATGGAATTCTAAAATTATCTAACAATGATATTCACGTAATCCTTTTTATTCTAATTCAGATTTATTTGTACCAACATTACTTACATTCTTATCGTGCTTTCTGTAAATATACCAGTACGCTAATGGCACAAAGAATAAACTCACAACCGTTCCAATTATCATCCCTCCAATAAGGGCGTAGGAGAATGGTTTTTGCAGCTCACTCCCTAAATCGCTGCTGAACAGCAAAGGAATCATGGCTAAAACGCTCGTTAAGCTGGTCATCAGGATAGCCCTTAGCCGCCTGTGGCCTCCTTCCTTAATAGCCTCAACTAAAGGGTATCCCTCTTTCCGAAGCTGGTTTATCACATCAATTTTCAGAATTGAATCATTTATAATGATACCGCTCATAATCACAATGCCAATAACCGACATAATGTTTAATGAATGTCCGAGTAGGTAAAGAACGATTATCGCACCTGCAAAATCTATCGGTAATTCCAACAAAACCAGTAACGGTTGAACTAGCGATTCAAACTGAGCGGCAAGTATAAAATACAACAGCAGGACTGATATTAAAAGGATAACCCCTAACTCATTCAGCATTCTCATGCTCGAAAAAAGCGAGCCAGAATAGCTAACGTTAAAGACTTTGGATTGGCTAACCGTTTTATTGATGTCGCTGATATAGATATCCTTCTGATTGCTTGTTGGGAAAAAATCAAAGGGTATATACTCCCCTTCCTTACCAGCAAAAATAGTTTTAATGTCTTGTCCTTTTGAAAGGCTTAATAAAGCATTTAAGGGTATTTGTATATTGTTATTGTTTGTAATAACCGTGTTTCCAACTATTTCGGTTAAGTATTTTTCCTCTCCTGAAATAACAATGGGGATATACCGTTGATTCGAACGCAATGTACCAATGTAGTTTTCTTTAAACGCTGTTTTTATCATCTTATATAGACCTTCAAATGGAACATCATACAGTAGCAGCTTTTCCATATTAACGGTTAAAACAACATGCTCTTGCAATGGAACTGTATTGATTGTATTCAACCGCTTATTCCCATTAAGATTTTGGTTGAATTCAAGCAGCTTCGGTATGCTAATATCACTTTCCCTATTAATGAATGAAACCTCTGCTACTAAAGGTGGTTCATTGCTGGTAAACAACTTTTCAAAAATTGTAGTAGGGGGGTCAAATGATAGCTTGCATCTTGGAAATTGTTTATTGATAAAATCCTTAGCTGTATTTTCAATCCCCATAATATTATCGGGTGATCCTGTTTTAATATAAATCTTTGCTTCTGATGAGGCCATTTCATAATCGCGATTCAGCAAGAATTGCTGATGCCCGATGAAACAGTTACTTTGTTCAGTTTTTGATTGTAATGCCTTTAACACATCGCAAACCCGTTTTTTATTCTCCCCAACATTTATGTTCTCGTTCCAATCGATATTAATTATCACCTCCGTTTGAGGAATTGGAGGCATTTTCTCCTTTCTCATCAAAACAACAACAAGGATACCAATCGGAATAATTGAAGTATAAAGAAAAAGATTCAACTTTTTGTAATTGAACGTAAAATGCAGTATCGACTCGTAAACTTTATCCAGGCTGAATACTTTCTTAAACTGAAATCCTAAAACTCGAAATATATTATCCTTCCATCGCTGTAATAAATTTCTAGTATCCCTAGAATTTTTATAAAACATTCTATAGAGCACAGGCATTAGAGTTATACCAACAACGTAAGATACTCCAAGACCAATAGTAACAGAAATGGCCTGATCGTATATTAGAGCACCCGCCAAACCGCTTAAAAAAATCATTGGAAGAAAAACGGAGATATTCGTTAGCATAGAGCTCAGCATCGGAGTGATTAGCTCGTTAGTTCCAGTAACACACGCATCATCGATGCTCTTTCCCCTTTCCCTGTATTGCGAAATATTATCCGTTACAACGATTGAGTTGTCCATCATATTCCCGATGGCAAGTATTAAACCTGCTAATGAAATTATATTGATTGACAAATTCATTACCCTGAATATCAGCATACAGATAATGATTGAAACCACCAGTGTAAGCCCAATCAGTAATGGGGCTTTAAAATCTTTAAGAAAAAGGAATACAACTAAAATAACCAGTAGTAACCCTTGTCCAAGATTTTGCTTTAGGTTTGAAATGGAAATGTCAAGAAACTGCGACTGATCTTGCGATGCTTCAAAGTGTACACCGGGATAATCGTGCTCAAAAGTATTAACCAGATCCTTGATTTTATCCTTCATGCTTGAAAGCTTAGCATCGGCCTGTTTTATTATTGCCATGGTGATTGCAGGCTTACCATTGGCAGCGAACATTCCACTTCGCTTTTGAGGTTGAATGCTGACTTTAGCAATATCCTTTACCTGAAATATTTTGCCTGATGTTTTGAAGAAAATATTCTCAACATCCTCTTTGGTTCGTAAAACGGAGGTGAATCGAATATTGTACTGGTAATGCCCATCGTTAACAAGCAAACTCCCTAGTGTTACATTATTCTGGGTTAATAGCTCTTCGAGCTGATCTAGGGATAGGTTAATGCTTTGTAACTTATCAAGATTTGGTTCAATAACCAGTTGAGGGCTAACTGTTCCGCTAATATCAACTAACGCTACTTCGGGTAGCTGTTCAATGCGCTTTCGAATTACATTCTCGGAGAATTCACACAGCTCAATGAATTTGGTTGTAACCTCATCAGAATTATCATAATGCAATGAATCAGAATCATCAGTTGAAACATTTAAATAGAACATGGGTATATCGGTAGCGCTCGCTTTGATAACCTTTGGGCGTTCCATATCGCGAGGAAGGGCTCCCATGATTCCATCAATTTTTTCATTCACCTCGATAAAGGCATAATCTATTTTAGTGCCAAAATCAAACTTCATTCGGATAATTGCGGCACCATCCCTCGTTTCGCTCTTAATATCGCTTAGATGCACAACCTGCATCAGCTGCATTCGTAATGGTTTTATTATGGCATTTTCAAGTTCACGAGCGGAGCTGTTTTTATACGATACATTTACGGTAACTTCTGGGATAGGGATATCGGGCATTAACGAAACGGGAACATTAAAATAGGCAATTATACCAAGTACAACTGCGGCAATAAAAACCATTATAACTGCTACCGGACGATGAATAAGAAAACGAACCATTTACTGCTGTTTAAAAAAAATTACAATCAGAACAACTTGATTTATTGTATTTATCAATATTTTCAGGCATCTTTTACTTAATAACGATTACTCTAGCATCATGGGCCAAGTTTAGATTCCCCTCATAGATTATGGTATCACCAGCATTCAACCCCTTTGTTACGATGAATGATGTTGTATTCTCCATGCTCGTTTCAACATAGTTCCACTTGGCCAAACCAGATGATAGTGTAAATACCACAGGCTTTTCACTTCGCAGAACCAATGCTTGCTTTGGGATTACCAATTGATTCGGAATCTTTTCTTCAATAACAATCTTCACGTTCATTCCCTCGGCAAGCTTATGATCAGGATTATCGCACACCGCTATAACCCTTATCATTCCATGCTGATCCACTAAAGGATTTATTTGGGTTAATTCTCCAATTATCGTTAAATCGGCATAAGCGTAAGGGGTGATACGAACAGTTTGACCAACTTTAACCGTATTGAGCTCATTTTCAAGAATTGTGAATTCAACTTCAAGTTTTCTATCATCAATTACAGTGCAGAATACCTCACTAGCTGGCGGTAGGTTATTGGCTTTACTAAACAGATTAGCAATCACTCCATCAAAAGGTGCTCTTAGCTCTGAGACCTTAAGGTTGTAGCTGGACATCTCTAAATCAGCAATGGCTTTGTTATAGCCACTTTTAATACGAGCAACATTAATAAATTCCTTTGGAATATTTATAGTATCTTTTGCATTATACCCCTGACCTATTAGAATATCCTGAAGATCGATTTTTGCCCGTTCAAACTGCTCCTGACTCTGCTTTAATGAGTTTAGCAAAGTAAAGTTATCGAGTTTTGCTATAACCTGACCTTTCTTTATGCTCATGCCATTTTTAAAGAGAATATCAGATACAACCTCTGAACTGCTCCTAAATCGCAAATCAGATTTGTAAAGCGCTTTTAGCTTCCCATTGCTGATAATCTCTTTACTAAAATCAGAATATTTTAAGGGGGCGACCTTAACCTCTGCAATTTGATCTGAGATTTCAGCTGAATCTGAGCTACTATCAACCGAGGTACTCTTGTTTTTATTTCCACAAGAAATTAATCCGACAGAAAGCAAAACAAGAAGGAAGAGGGATACTTGATTCATTACTCTAATGTTTTTAAAACTTGATGGTTTAGTCAACCTTTTAGGGTTCATAATTGTACTAATTTGCATACTGTTAAAGTTGATATGGCATATTTTCATACTATTTCCCTTTTATTCTCAGGAATAAAGGTAAATAAAAAAATATCCCGATAAGCGAAAACACTAAACCTCCAATAGTTCCTGCTGCTAATGAAAACCAGAATGGTTGTTTCTCACCTATTAGAAACGGCACAAACCCAAGCACTGTAGCCACAACGGTTAAAAGTATCGGAACTATTTTGTAGTTGAACGCCCTAAAATACATTTTAATATTTGAAACTTTTCTTCCAACATGATGTCTTCGTAAGCTATTATAATCGTTCAGAATATAAATAGCCGCATTAACCGTTATACCGCTTAGCATTACAAAAGCGGCAAAACCGCCCTGATCGAAATTTAAGTCGAATAGGTAAAATGTCAGAAAGATACCAATATATGCAACAGGAATGGTTAGTATTACCGCAAATGGCTGTAATAGCGATTCAAAAAGTATTGCGCATATAAAGAATATCATAATTATTATCAAACCCAGTAACCAGTATTGCTTTTTACCCTGGTCACCCCAGTACCAGTATCCATTATTAAAGGTTGCAGAGTAACCAAGTGGGAGCAAAGGAGTAAATTCTGATAGAGCCTTTTTAACGAATTTTTCACCAAACTTATATACCCCGATATACTCGAACTGTAAGCAAAGCTGATATTGCTGGTTAATCTTAACTACTGAAGGGGAGGTTAACTCCTTATCNNAAAATTATTGAACTTATAATCGATGGAATCCTTCTTTAAGAGAATTCGTTCTAATTGCCATACATCTATTTTCCTTGATTGATCGGAATATAACTTTATATCTTCGGCAACCCCGCTTGCAAGGGTTGTTGCAAAGGGGGTATTCCCTTGAGCTTGGATTTGAAGCGATGAGTATAAATCGACTGGTGATATCCCTGAAACTATCGATTTCCCAGAATTTATACTTACAACAAATTCCGTGTTATCAGGTTTGTACCAGGTTCTTTCTGGCACAATGTAAACTTCTTTAACCCTTGGGTTTTGTTTAAGTTTTTCTTTCAACTTCTCTGCTAAACCATACAGTTGATCATAGTTGTAACCAAGAGTTTGAATAAAGTATGATCCAGCCCCCTCATGCACATTGTTGCTAAAGCCATCGCCAAAGCCAAAAACACCCCAGCTTCCTCCCCCTAGTTCTAATGCTTTTGATATTACATTCCCCTTGAGCATGTATGGAAATCCTGTGTTTTGATGCTCCTTTTTAAAGTAAACGTTAATTGATGCCCGGTTTGTTGAGATATTGGACTGAAACATTTTAATCTGCTGGAACTGCTGTAGGTATTTCTCCATTCTGCCAACCTGAACGTTCATCTGCTCAAGCGTTGTGCCATTGGGCATATTGGCGGTTATGTAAAGAACTGTTTCCTCAGGGGTTTTAAAGTATGAGCCGTCGTAAACATGATCTGAGAAAAGTCTTAGCGTACCACCAAGTATTTTATTCACCCAGGGCTTCAACGTCTCCTTATAGGTATTACTCCCAATGGTTGAGTTATAGGTTTCATTGTACCAATGCTCTCCCTCCCATTTATCGGGAAGCAGGAAAACGGGCAGCCCAAAACCCAAAACAAATATGGAGATTGGAATAAACCTTCGCTTTCGAATTAGTAGGTAAAACCTCTGGTAAAAACGGGTAAAAATAACCACCCAATCTCCTTTATGTTCTAATGACTTAATGCCCATTCTCCTTATCCAAGGTATTTTCCAGTACCTATTTTTTGTTTTTTTCTTTACATGCCCCTTATCCAGCTTAAGCACATCCATGAGTGCGGGAATTAGAAAAAGTGCAGTTAGCAGCGAAACAGATTGATTTATAATTATTACAAGTGCAAAATCAACAAGATTAGTCTTAAGTTCCTCTTCCAAAAAGAAAATAATGGTAAGCGCCGATATAGTGCAGAGCGTTCCAGCAAAAATTGCAAGCCATGCCAAGCGGTTACCCCGAGTGCGTAGGTGATCGCTCATGATGATAATGTTATCGGTCATCAACCCCATGGAAACAGTTATTCCTGCCAACGCGTAGAGGTGTATCTCCACCTTAAAGATATAGTAGAAAATGGATGCGATGCTAAGGTTAACCACCAGCATTACTAGCACCATAAGCACGTGCTTCAGCTTTCGGGTTACGATGAATACAAAAAACAGCAAAATCAGAAAGGTAAAAATTGTACGAATTTCAATATTCTTTAGCTCGCTACGGATGTACTCGGTTGAATCGTAACTTTGTAACAGTTTGTACCCAGCAGGGAATGATGCTGAAAGTTTTTCTATTTTTTCCTTAACCATTCTGCTTAGCGCAAGGTTGTTCTCGCCTGAAGCAGCAAAAATTATTATATTGATAGTACTTTGCCCGTTTATTCTGAAATAGCTCTGAGGCTCTGCCTCCCGATGAATAACCTTTGCAATATCATGCAGGTATATGGTTCGCCCATTGATCAACTTTACAGGAATTGTTTCGAAGTTGTGTTTATTACCTGTTGAGATTACCACTGGGTAAGTTTCACCCCCAATGGTTAAATCATTGGGAGTAAGGACATCTTCTGAAGATTCATTTTTTTTAATAGAGTCATTACCCTTTACATTCCTATTAATGTATGCATTTCCAATGCTCTCCTTTTTAAGGCTAAGATTAATTGCATTCTGAATATCATTGGGTGATACACCAAATGAGTTCAGCTTATTCGCATCGTAAATTATTTGCCACTCCATTGGGCTTGCACCGTACACCTGTGTTTTATATATTCCAGGGATTTGCGATAATGCAGGTCGGATTATATCCTCCGCATATTTTTGGATTACGTAAGCACTTGTGGGAGCGTTTAGCGTATAGGTAAGCAGAGGTGCTTCCTCCTTATCATCGGCTCGATTTACGCTGATCTGTGGATAGGTTACTCCTACAGGAAAACTCGACCATGCCTGCCGAATAAGGGTGCTCACCTCAAACCGAATAGCATCAATATCTGCTTTTTTATCGATGGTAAGGCTAATCTCGCCACCCCCGTTGTTTGATGTGGAGCTGATTCCGTTTACCCCCTGCACCGAGGCGCACAACGCCTCCAGTTTAGAGTTTACTTCCTGCTCAACCACCCTTGCTCCAGCGTTAGGCCAAGCAAAGTTAATGCTAAATGATGCCCTACTCGCCGAGGGGTTAAGCTGTATATTCAGCAAGCGAACCAGCGAAGCACCACAGATAAGCAAGGCTGCAGAAACAACAATGATGGCAAATGAAGGATACTTGCTCAAAACATGTAATTTGGCACTAAATATATTAAAACTTTTAATACTCGTCTTTCAGATCAAGACAATTCATCAACCTTTTATTCTATAAACGCTCTATAAACGACATACTTTTGTGTAATTCATTACAGAATAATTATTTTGTTTTATTATCATTCAGTTCTTTTCAAAAATCTATTCCACTTGAACTTCTTATACCATGGTTCATCGGGATCTAGAGAGAAAAGTACTAGTACCGCTTTACCAATGATATTCCTCCTCGGTACAAACCCCCAATAGCGTGAATCACGAGACTTAAATAAATTGTCACCCAGCATGAAATAGTAGTCCCCCTTGAATTTGTATTTTTTGGTATAAACACCATTAAGGAGAATCGAATCGCATTGGAAGGTGACATTGTACCCCTCATACTTTAGTAGATCCCGATAGTGTAGAGCGTTTCTGGGTGCGTCAATGTAATCATCAGGCTTAATGGTTGGCTCCATGGAAATGGTTGGTACTTTGTACATGTCAAACATGAATAGTTTTAGGAAAATGACAAGCACAATAACAATAAATCCACAAAGAATATATTTTATTAACCTATAAATAGTAGAAGTCACAAGAATATTGAATTATATTAGGTTTTCAGTACAAAATGTATAGACTCTAACTGTTGATATCAACTATTTGGGATTTTCGCTAAAAAACCTGTTTTGAATTAATTCAAAATACTTTTCTGTTAGTGAAGGAAACTCCTTATATGGTACAAAGGTTAATTTTGTCTTTTTATTCTGATCAATGATGAAGTAAAAAGGGATATTTTCTTTTTCAAGGGGAAGTCCAATACTGTCTACATTATAGATAGACATATCTAATTTATTAATCCTTTTAAACTTAGTCATATTCGCAATAGCTTTATAGGAAGCAAGAATAATTATATTTTCTTTTCCTATTTTATAGGCTAGTTTATTCAGGGAAGCCAGTTGGACATCTATGCAGGCTTGACAATTCAACTCCGAGTAACGCAGTATAAGCCTTGGTTTTGAACCTACAACATTATTTAGTAGAGTTGATGCCTCTCCGTTATCAATTGTAATGTTATTACGAATGGTTAAGTCTTCAGAGGTTAGCGATTGTGTTATAGCATCTTCAAGCATATTTACTTTTAAGTCTTTCATTGAGCTAAGCAGTGTCGTTTTATCTTGAATTAATTGTTGATGTTGATTTACCGTTTTGTACTTTTTAATTTGAAAGAGTAAAAGGATATCGAAAAGTAAAAATACTATAGTAGTAACAATAAATATATTAGTTTTATTCATAAACTTGATTTTAAGGAGATTAATGTTAAGTGAGATTTAAAAACCCTTTAGTTTATATACTATAAGACATGGGTTGCTAATATCGGACTTATTTTCAATGGCTTTCATTATCTGCTTATCAAACAAGGAGTAATACTTTTCATTCTCAGTTTTTCCTTCAATAATATCAGAAACTGAATAATCATCCATAATAGAAATAAACTCATTCTTGTCGCGATTAAAACACCTAAATCCAACAGCACTTGGAAGGCTATGAAACAAATATTTTCCAACCTTAATACTCCCACTTTTTTTGGAATAAAGTGCTTCTCCGCGCCCCCCTTTGCATAAAAAAGTGAAGTATAAAAAGTCTTTACTCTCCAAAATATTATCAATATCATGGCAATAACCAAGATTTTCTCTCATATCAAAATATATTTTTCCAAGACCTTTAAATCCTTTTGGTAAATAATTATTTGGAACAGCTCTTTTGCCAAAATCGATAGCGTAGGTTGGTATAACACCCTTTTCAGAAATTGAATAAATTGTATCATTCCCCTGAAATGTTTGCATGTAGTAACAATTTGCTGAATATCTTGAAAATCGATTTATTGAACCTAGCATTGGCCTTTCTAGTTTGAAATATTTGTCAACAATTTCCCCTTTTTTATTTGCCTTATATAGTGCAAACATGTTATTACAATTGCTATCTTC
>DQHR01000195.1 GCA_003531155.1 Bacteroidales bacterium
TCTAACTTTATATCATCGTTTATACTTATGTTAACTGGGCCTGATGGCGAAAGTTTGGCTTTTGCATATAATAGCATCACAACCAAAAAAATAATTACCAGCAAGAAAGTTACTACACCCAACGTAAGCAAAAGCCCTAAATTATCGCTTAAAATAATCATATAGTAAAGAGTATTTAATATCAAATCTTAATTCCCATAAAACTCATAAAGGCAATAGCCATTAGTCCAGTAAGTATAAATGCAATTCCTAGCCCACGTAAAGGAGCAGGAACATTTGAGTATTTTATCTTTTCACGAATAGCAGCAAAGCTAACAATAGCCAAAAACCACCCAACACCTGAACCAAACGAATAAACTGTTACCTCGGCAATACTTGTATATTCTCGCTCCTGAACAAAAAGAGCCACACCAAGAATAGCACAGTTTACAGCTATAAGTGGTAGGAAAATTCCTAAAGCATTGTACAATGGAGGGCTAACCTTCTCAACAATCATCTCAACAAGTTGAACCATAGCTGCAATTACTGCAATGAAGATGATAAAACTAAGATAGCTCAAATCGACATCGGCAAAACTCTTATCGAGCCAAGTTAAAGCCCCTGCTTTTAAAAGATAAGTATCAACAAACCAATTCAATGGAGCAGTAATAATCAAAACAAATATTACTGCAATACCGAGTCCCACAGATGTTTTTACGGTTTTTGATACGGCAAGAAACGAGCACATTCCAAGGAAATATGCGAATATCATGTTATCGATAAAAATCGAACGAACAAATAGATTAAATAAAATATCCATAGTAGTGCCTATTTTTCAATTAAATCACGATTCTTACTCCTTTGAATCCAAATAATAGTACCAATAGTAATAAGAGCCATTGGGGGTAAAATCATTAAGCCATTATCCATATAACCTGCATTGTAAAATAATTGAGGAATGACTTTATGTCCAAAAATGCTTCCTGAACCAAGCAATTCTCTAAAGAACGAAACCAAAACGAGGATTAGTCCATAACCAATTCCATTTCCAATTCCATCAATTAATGATGGCCAAGGTTTTTGCGCCATCGCAAATGCCTCAAGACGACCCATCAGAATACAGTTCGTAATAATTAACCCTACAAAAACTGAGAGTTTTTGACTTACATCATAAACGTATGCCTTTAAGATCTGGTCAACAATAATAACTAGTGCGGCAATAACTACTAGCTGAACTATAATCCTAATACGCGATGGAATTGTGTTTCGAAGTAATGATATAATAAGGTTCGAAAAGGCCGTTACAACCGTCACAGATAATGCCATTACCATAGCTGGCTTCATCTGAACAGTTACAGCAAGTGCAGAACAAATCCCCAATACCTGAACCGTAATTGGGTTCTCCATGTTAAATGGGGCTTTTAGTAACTTAAGAGTGTTCATAATGCTTTATATTGATTGAATATCAACTTATTTTCTAATTTTTGAGAAGTATACGGTATACTCTTTAACACAATCACGAACCATAGCTTCAAGGGCTTTACTTGTGATAGTTCCTCCTGAAATGGCATCTACGCCATGTTTATCAGAATCAGGGGCTCCTCCTTTTACAACCATTACCGAAACAAACTCGCCATTATCGTTCATAATTGTTTTATCAATAAACTGATTTTGAAAGCCGGGGGTATTAATTTCTGCACCAAGACCAGGTGTTTCGCTCTTATGCCCAAACTGGGTTCCAGCTATGGTGTTTAAATCTTCTTTAAAGGAAATATATCCCCAAATTGGTCCCCATAATCCCTTACCACGAACAGGAACTATATAGTATTTTTGGCCATTCTCTGCCGAACAAATAAAGATTGGCAGATTTCTGTCCTCCGATTTCTTCTTATTCTCTATATGCATTTCAACATCAAAAGCATTAATGCCATCTATAACATCGCCCTTAGCATTAACTACAAGTGATTCGGTAATATATTTTTTAAATAATTCCTCAGCATTTTTTGTTGTCGATTCAACATGAACAGACACTAGGATATTTTGCATCTTCTCCACCCGTTGGTTGTACTCCTGTTTTGGCTTAAGCAAAACGGCAACAACAGTTAAAGCAATAGCAACAATTACCACCATTACAACTGAGTAGATAAATATGTATCGATTACTGAACATACTATTCAATTATTTAGTTACAACACTTGTTTTTATGGTTCTTTTTAATCTACGGCGAATATTTGCTCTAACTATTGCATGATCAATAAGTGGAGCAAACATATTCATCAGCAAAACGGCTAACATCATCCCCTCGGGGTATGCTGGGTTAAATACCCTTATCATAATGGCAAAAAGACCAATTAAAAAGCCATATATAATTTTCCCTGTTGGCGTTTGTGAACCGGTAACAGGATCTGTAGCCATAAACACCGCTCCGAATAAAAATCCTCCCATAAGAATTTGGGTTAGCGGATCGATAGTCATATAAGAATTTGCTCCAATTGCATTAAAAATAAGGGACATTACAACTCCACCAGCAATAGTCGATAGCATAATTCTTAAACTAGCAACACCCGTAATAATAAGGATTACAGCACCAATTAAAATTGCAAATTTTGACGTTTCGCCAATTGAGCCAGGAATAAATCCAAAGAATAGGTCATATAGCGATGGAATTTTTGCAATATTATTCGAAGCGGCATTTGCAAGGGGAGTTGCTCGNNAGTTATTGAATCAACAACCTTATCGGAATTTGCCCAAGTCCAAACCAAATCACCTGATATTTTTGCTGGGTAGGCAAAAAAGATAAATGCTCGGGTCATCAGAGCCGGATTAAAAACATTCATCCCAGTGCCGCCAAATGCCTCTTTAACAAAGAGCACACAAACGGCTGTGCTAACTGCGACAATCCATAATGGAATAGTAACAGGCATAATTAGTGGAATAAGTATTCCTGTCACTAAAAAACCTTCGTTAACCTCGTGCTTTCGGTATTGAGCAAAAATAAATTCAACTGCTAACCCTGAAATGTAAGATACTGCAATTATTGGTAAAACTCTTTGAAACCCGAACCAAAAGTTTGCCCATAGCGATGCGTGCTGCCCTATGGAAAGATAGTATTGATAGCCAACATTCCACATTCCAAAAAGAAGAGCAGGCATAAGCGAAATAATCACAACAGACATGGTTCGTTTAAGATCAACAGCATCACGAATATGCGCACCTTTATTAGTAACCTTATTGGGTACATAAAGGAATGCCTCAAAGGCATCGAAGGTTGAGTGGAGTTTCTCAAACCGTCCTCCCTTTTCAAAATTAGGCTTAATTCTATTTAAATAATTTCGTAAACTCATCACGTTAAATATTGTAGTTTTAACTCAACTCTTTTCTAAGCATTTCAAGTCCATTATGAACTATTTCCTGCGTTTCGATTTTAGATGTACAAACAAAATCACAGAGAGCAAAATCCTCTGATGAAACTTCATAAATTCCCAACTCCTCCATTTTATCGATATCATTAGCTAAAATCGCTTTTATTAAATAAACGGGGTAAATATCGAATGGAAATACTTTCTCGTACTGTCCAACCATTACATACGCTCTTTCGGCTCCATGATAGTTTGTATCCAACTTATAGTTGGAGGTAGGTATTAATTTACTAAAAAACTGCCGTGTATTGCTAAATTTATCGAATCCGGGCAGTGCCCATCCAAAAAATTCATAATAATCGCCCTCAGGAATAACCGTTATTTGATGATGATAAAAACCAAGATATCCATCAGAATCAATCCTATCTCCTGTTAAAACGTTCCCACTTATATACCTTAATGTTTTCTTGCTATCCTTTGGCTGAACCAGATTTGAAATATTTGCGCCAATGTAAGTTTGGCAATATGCGGGTTTGCTAACCTCAGGGCCAGTAATGGCAATAATACGAGTTGCATCAAAAATGCCATCAATCATTAGTTTTCCAATAGCTGCTAAATCTTGTATATTGATATACCAAACCGTTTCACCTTTATTAATAGGTTTTGTATGATGAATTTGTACCCCAACATTCCCTGCAGGATGAGGACCTGAGAAATAATTCTTCTCGACGTTTTTAAGGTTCTCGAAAATCGAGTTATTATCAGCTTTTGTATTTAGTCCAAAATGAATTTTCCCTGTTGTTAATTTTGATAAAGTATCAACAGCAACCTGAAGGTAATTCTCCATCCCTTTAAGGATAAAACCATAATCGGGGGCAAGAGGTGATGAATCGAAAGTCGTAATGTAAATATCTCTCGGGACAACAGTTGGTTCAGGAATCGTATCAAATGGACGTTGACGAATCNNATAACCCACTTTTAATAAGAAGGTTAATAATTTCACTTTTATCCGAAGGAATTTGGCTTCCCTCTTTAAATTTTTCATACTTAATGGTTTCGTCGCTTTTAATACGAATCTCAAGCAGCACTCTTTTCTCTCCTCTTACAACGTCAACCACCTCTCCGCTAACAGGGGCAGGAATAACAATACTTTCATTTGTTTTACTACGAAGAAGTGGAGTACCAGCTAAAACAACATCACCAGTTTTAACTAAAAGTTTATGCTGAATGCCAATGAAATCTTGCGGTTTAATGGCAAAAACTGAGGGTAACTTAGCACTTTCAATCGTTTTTTCAGGAGCTCCTTTTAGCGGTATATCGAGCCCTTTCTTAATTTTGATAGTAGGCATCTTAAAGCTATTTAATAACGAGTGTAAATAAAGTAAATTCCAATCTTCCTTTTAATACCTTTTGGATGATAAAACAGTAATAAATCGATGATATTGCTCAACCAAAGGAACTGTTAATAAAATAACAAATACAGAAACAAAAAAAAAATTGAAATGTTCTAACAAAATAAAATAAAAAATGGTCTCACTTTAAAAGTGAGACCACTTTTTATTGATTTTAAATCTTAGCATCTTGATTAAACTACTTTCCGTCAACCCACCTTTTAACATCTTCCATCGATGGATTTGGCAAACCAAGTTTATTTTTCTTATTAAATCCGCAAAGATCGTTGAAAAGTTTTCCTGCAGATAGATTTTTAAGTGCATCAACGGTTACATGACCCATCTTATTTAGAACGGGAACCCACTCTGCTGGTATTCCAGCAGTAACAAAGGTTGTCTCATCGTCGTGACGAGCCTTAACCTCGGGACGCATCTGAGGGAAGAACAGAACATCCTGAATTGATGGTTGGTTGGTCATAAACATGGTTAAGCGGTCGATACCGATACCCATACCTGAACAGGTTGGCATACCGTATTCCAATGCGCGAACAAAATCCATATCAATAAACATCGCCTCGTTATCACCTTTAGCCGAAAGGGCTAATTGGTCCTGGAAACGACCTAACTGATCGATTGGATCGTTTAGTTCACTATATGCATTGCAAAGCTCCTTACCGTTAACCATTAACTCGAAACGCTCGGTTAACTCTGGGTTGCTCCTATGACGCTTGCAAAGCGGCGACATCTCAATTGGATAATCCATGATAAAGGTTGGCTGAATGAAATTGTGCTCGCACTTCTCGCCAAATATGGAATCTATCAATTTGCCTTTCCCCATTGTATCGTCAATCTCTACACCCAAATCTTTACAAACCTTCTTCAGTTCATCCTCGTTTTTGCCGTTGATATCAACGCCAGTGTATTCCTTAATGGCATCAATCATGGTAATTCGGCGAAATGGACGTTTGAAGTCAATCTCTTTATTGCCAACCATCACCTTGGTTTTACCATGCAATGCTAGCGCAACGCGCTCAATCATCTCCTCAGTGAAATTCATCATCCAGAAGTAATCCTTATAAGCCACGTAAATTTCCATTACAGTAAACTCAGGGTTGTGGGTACGATCCATCCCCTCGTTACGGAAATCTTTTGCAAACTCATAAACGCCAGCAAATCCACCAACGATTAGCCTTTTCAGGTAAAGCTCGTTGGCTATACGAAGATATAGTGGAATATCGAGCGCATTGTGATGCGTGATGAACGGACGAGCCGCAGCACCGCCAGGAATAGGCTGCAGTATTGGTGTTTCAACTTCGAGGTAACCCTGAGAGTTGAAAAAATCACGCATGGTGTTAATAATCTTGCTACGCTTGATAAATACATCGCGAACATGCGGATTAACAACCAAATCAACATAACGTTGACGGTAGCGAAGTTCTGAATCGGTTACCGCATCGAAAACCTGTCCATCCTTCTCCTTTACGATTGGAAGTGGACGAATTGACTTCGAAAGAAGTGTTAGTTCGGCTGCGTGAACCGACTCCTCTCCCATTTGGGTTCTGAAAACATAACCCTTAACACCAACTATATCGCCAATATCAAGTAGTCTTTTAAACACTGTATTGTAAAGCGTTTTATCCTCGCCAGGGCAAATATCATCGCGCTTAACGTAGATCTGGATTTTACCCTTTTCGTCTTGCAACTCGAAGAACGATGCGCTACCCATAATACGGCGTACCATGATACGACCAGCAACGGTAACCTCCTTCTTCTCCTCGCACATCTTTTCGAAATCACCAATAATATCACCAGTAAAATGCGATACTGGGAATTGTGCTGCAGGGTATGGGTCAATCCCTAATTTCCTAAGCTCATCGAGCGATTGACGACGAATAATCTCCTGTTCGTTAAGTTCTAATCCGTTCATTTTTATAATAATTAAGGCGCAAATATATCAAAAGGAAAGGGAATAGTGAATAATGTAAAATGAAAAAAGAAGTAATCGAAAATAAAAGAAGTTCACAAAGTTTTAGAAGTTAAATAATACAGAAATGTTTTGAAGTTTGATTTTAACTAACTTTGGTCTGCTTATTGTTTATTTTTTTAAAACTAACTGATATGAAGAAGTTGAAGTTAAGTCTGTTGTTTTTATCGATTATTATCGCTTGCCTTTCAGTTGATGCACAGGAAACAAGCAAAAAAAAACTACAAGACGATTTTGAGCAGTTTAAGAAAAATCGAGAACAAGATTTCCAATCGTTTAAGCAAAAACGAGAAGCGGAACTTAAAAAGATGCAACTGGAGTATCAGGATTACTACAATGAAATGACTGGTCTTAAAAAGTACTATGTCCAAAAAAAAGATACGGTAAAAGCAAAGGTAGTTGATGATATTATCTCATACGAAACGAATATTAGCGAAGCCTTAGGACAACCATTAAAAGTAACAGAGGAGGTTAAGTATGGAACTACTGCCGAAAATAAAATTTATAAAATCAACCCAAGGATTAAATACGAGAGCAAAACCGAGGAGAAAAATGATGAAGTTACACCTTCGGTAAATCATCCTGTTCAAGGTGAAACTCCAAAAATTGAGGAAGCTTCAAGCAGTGCTGTAACGCCTTCTTTAACCCCATTACCAAAACAAAAAGCAATTATAACTTCTCCCTTCGGGATGAGAAATCACCCAACTTTGGGAAGGCCTGTAAAGCACAATGGAATTGATTTTGGTTCGGGTCGTGGAACTGAAATTTATGCCGCAAGCAATGGTAAAGTTGTTCTTGCCGAATTTAATAGCAGTTTCGGGAACTATATCGTTATAGAGCATAAAGATGGACAATCGACAGCATACGCTCACCTAGATAGGCTTGCTGTTTCAAAAGGAGATGCCGTTGCGAAAGGTCAGATTATTGGTTATAGTGGAAGTACAGGACGTAGCACTGGTCCTCATTTGCACTACGAAGTTCGAACCAACGGAACACCTGTTAATCCGAAAGATTACTTGATTGAAAGCAAATAGTATTGAGCAATTTTTATATTTTTACAGTAAACAAGATTTACAAATTATGAAGAAATTGGCTATCCTGATTTTATTGCTAGTATTTGCAGCAACTGTTTCTTTTGCTCAAACAGCAAAAAATGGTAAAATCAAAGTTTACAACGTTACATCAGATCAAATGCTAACGAGCAACAATATGTCGAGTAACTATAACGATTGTTACTGGGTCGAAACCGATGAAACTGAAGGGAAAGTTGTTCTAAATTTTGAAAACATAAAGCATCCCTCAAAACCCAAGGCAGCTTTCTTAGTAATAAACATTCCTGAAGTACAAGATGCTTCATCAGGCACAGGCGTAATAGTTACCATTGATGGTAAAAAAATTGGTTCTATACCCAACGCAAATGCCAATTCATTCGTTTACATAAACCTTGATCCATCGGCTCTTACTTCACAAAAAATAAAACTTATTTTAATTGGTGGCGGCACCGATGGATTAGCCATATCTTCAAAATCATCAGGGTTTGGTCCAATTTTACAGTTAGAGTACTAATTATGGCATCTTGTATTAGTCAATATAAATTGGATCTTTAAATATTTTTTAAACTCAAAATCATTTTAATCCACTCACACATTAAAACTTCAGTAGATTTTTTATTTCAGTTTTTATTATCAAAGAATTAAGGTAGAGCAATGCTCTACCTTAAATTATTTTTAACTGAATATAATCTTCTATTTGCTAATGTAAATATCTGATAAACTGGCATTAACCCAGAAAAGATATTTACTTAGGAAGATAATCTTTGGGATTTACTCTTTCTCCACTTTTTATTACTTCGTAATGAAGATGCGATCCTGTTGAAACTCCTGTGTTCCCTACATAACCTATTACTTGACCTTTTTCTACTACATCTCCTTCTTTTACATTAAAATCTTTAAGATGAGAGTAAAAGGTTGAGTATACATCGCTATGCTTAATAATAATGTAATTCCCTTTTTTGTTTTCAGTATCAAACTTGGCTTCAATAACAACGCCTTTAGCTGTCACAACGATCTCTTCACCTTCCTTTGCGGCTAAGTCAATCCCATAGTGGAAGTCTTTCTTCTTAGAAATGGGGTTTATTCTTTCGCCATAACCATTAGTTTGGGTTATTTTCTTAGAATCAATCGGATAAATAGAAGGGGCATTTTCATCGGATTGAGTAAAGGTCGTTTTCGATGCTAAAGAATATGAATGATCTCCTGCCGAAAATGCAAATAAAATCATACACACAAGAGGCAAAACCAAAAAATAAATCCCTAAATATTTTAATGATGTTTTATTTTTAGTAATCATGATAATACGTTTTTTAATTGTTTTATAATAAAATTGGCTGGTAAGTCCACCAGTACTAACAATTTTTACCTGCATTAACATGCAATCAAGATAATTTTCAAGTTGGTAATTTCTCTCAATTACACTTGAATCTGCTAGGTATTCATGCTGTAGTTTTAGCGAACTTTTGTAAAGAACTACAAAAGGGTTAAACCAAAGTAACACAGAGGCAATTTCGGTTAGTAGCAGGTCGAACCAATGAGCCTGCCTTACATGAGCCATTTCATGCTCAACAATCATTGGATTGTTTTCATTTATTGGCAAAAAAATCATGTTCAAAAACGAAAATGGTATAAAAGAATTCGTTTTTACGATTCGAATTTTTCCAATTCGAAGAACTTCTGCATTATTCTTAACGCGAATAACCCTTATTATGGAAAGGAAGAACTTTAAAAGCAGAACTGATAAGCCGATAAAATAAATTACCGACAAAATTATTGGAAAGTCTATTTTGATTGTCTCATTAACTAAGTTTTGAGATTGAAAAAAAGTATACTCAGGTTCAATCGATACAATACGAATAACGGAAGTCAATACTGATGAAGATTGAGCCTTAAAAATCGAAACTTTTAAAATTGGAATAGTAAATGAAAGAATAAGCCCTAAAATTAGGTAAATCCGATTCAGTGTAAAAAAAGTGCTACGTTTTAATACAGCAATGAAAAACACATAAAATATGGCAAGGCAAATAGATACCTTAAGGATATACCATAAATAATCAACCATGATTCTACTTATTTGACTTAATCTTCTTAATCTTCTCTTCAATTAACTTTTTAATCTCTTCCAATTCTGAAAGATTCAATTGTTCATTTGCAAAAAACGATGCAAATTCAGGGGCAGAACCATTAAAAAAATGATCAATTATAGATCTTACGTGGTTCTGAAAATAGTCACTCTTTGAAACCAAAGGATAGTACTCATTTATCTTCCCATAGGTATTGTAACCAATAAATCCCTTTTTAACCAAAACCCTGATAACTGTTGAAACAGTTGTGTAAGCAGGTCTAGGAATAGGAAACTGATCTACAATATCCTTAAGAAAACCTTTTTGCACATTCCAAAGGTATTGCATTACTTGTTCTTCAGCTTTTGTTAGTTCTTTACTTTCCATGACACAAATCTATGACTATTTTTATAGTTATACAACTATTTTTATAATTATATTTTAAAAAATTATTTTTACATTGATAATCAGCGAAATAAAAAATAATTTTCATGCAAATTTTTCATTTTAAAGTATTATAAGAATCATAAATAGAATGAAATATCACATAAGTTGGTCCTGATCAATAAAAAGATTTGCTTCAAAAAGTTGAGCAAATCTTTTTTAGAACGATTCTATACAATTGCCGTCAATAAACCATTTTTTTTTCGTTTTTTTGTGTAAAATTTTAGGTAATGGATGCTGTTCGCAAACCCTCATGGCTTAAAATAAAGCTTCCTGGTGGTGAAGGATATACACGCGTAAGTAATATCGTAAAAACTCATAAACTACATACTATATGTGGTAGTGGCATGTGCCCTAATATTGGTGAATGCTGGGGAAATGGAACGGCAACTTTTATGATTTTGGGTGATATATGTACGCGCTCATGTAAGTTTTGCGCCACTGCAACAGGAAAACCCCTGCCACCGGATCCTCAGGAACCAACGAATGTTGCAAAGTCGGTTAAGTTAATGGAACTTAAACACTGCGTTATTACGTCGGTTGATAGAGATGACTTGCTAGACGAGGGTGCCGCTCATTGGCGCGAAACTGTAAATGAAATAAAAAAACAAAACCCTAAAACGAGGATTGAGGTGCTAATTCCTGATTTCAGTGGGAAAATTGATTTACTCGATATTTTTTTAGAATCAAAGCCTCACGTAGTAGGACATAATCTAGAGACTATTGAACGGCTTACACCAATGGTTCGCTCCAAAGCAAAATATAGAACAAGTTTAAACGTTATTGAACATATAGCTAAATCGGGGCATAACGCTAAATCGGGGATTATGGTTGGAATTGGTGAAACTAAAGAGGAGGTTCTGCAAACCCTCGATGATTTAATTGCCGCTGGATGTAAATACATAACCATTGGTCAATACTTACAACCACGCAACGGAAATCTTAAAGTTGAGCGTTATGTTGAACCTTCTGAGTTTCTTTTTTACAGAGAAGAGGCGTTAAAGAAAGGATTTTTATTTGCCGAATCGGGCCCGCTTGTACGTTCATCGTATCATGCTGAGCAGGCTCACCTGCATGGGCAAAGTAACGGTTAACAAATTAGCCGTTATTGATGTTAGTATATTTAGTAAAGTTAATCATATAAATGCAACAAGTAGTTTTTGAAAACCTTGGAAAAATAGATTACAAACAGGCTTGGGATCACCAAGAAGAGCAATTCGAAAAAGTAATGCAAAATAAAATGACCGGTAATGGTGATTTGCACTACTTGCTTTTTTGCGAACACCCACATGTTTATACTCTCGGAAAAAGTGGCGAGGGCTCAAATCTATTAATAAGCGATGAGACGCTAAAACGCATCAATGCTACTTACTATCGCATAAATAGAGGCGGCGATATAACATATCATGGACCAGGTCAAATTGTTGTTTACCCAATCTTTAATCTCGAAGCGTTTGGCATTACCCTAAAAGATTATATCCATAAACTAGAAGAGATAATTATCCAATTCCTGAAAGATTATGGTATAAGCGCAACGCGCTTAAATGGGGCAACAGGTGTTTGGCTTGATGTCGGAGTACTGGGTCTTGAACGTAAAATTTGTGCTATAGGTGTACGAGCAAGCAGGTTTGTAACCATGCATGGTTTGGCCTTTAACATTAACACTAACCTAGAATATTTCAGTTACATCAATCCCTGTGGTTTTATTGATAAAGGGGTAACTTCTCTTCAAAAAGAATTAGGAAAGTCAATCGGCATGGAAGAAGTGATAGCCAAACTCAACAATCTCTTTGCTAGAGAGTTCGATATTGTCTATAAAAAATAGATATTGGTTTTCATTCAACCGTTTGCGTTGAATATAAAATAATGTATTTTTAGAAAATGGAAAAAAGGTGGATATACAAGGATAAGGGCGATCCCAACACAATTAGCCATCTAGCAGAAGTGCTGGGAATTGAACCTGTTCTTGCAACGTTGCTGGTTCAACGTGGTATAAGCACCTTTGATGAAGCAAAAAAATTCTTTCGCCCATCAATTGAAGATCTTTACAATCCCTTCTTGATGAAGGACATGCAACAGGCTGTAGAGCGTATTGAAAGGGCAATCCGTAGCAACGAACGTATTCTTGTTTATGGCGATTATGATGTTGATGGTACAACAGCAGTTGCTCTAATCTACTCATTTTTCCAAAAAAGATATTCAAAAATTGGTTACTATATCCCCGATAGATACATCGAGGGCTATGGAATTTCACTAAAAGGGATTGATTACGCTGCAGAGAATGGTTATAGCTTAATAATTGCTCTTGATTGCGGTATTAAGGCCAACGAAAAAGTTTTGTATGCCCATCAGCGTCGAATCGATTTTATCATTTGTGACCACCACTTGCCTAGCGATCAAATACCACAGGCAGTTGCAGTACTTGATCCCAAACGACCTGATTGTAAATATCCGTTCAAAGAACTCTCAGGATGTGGAGTTGGTTTCAAACTTTTACAAGCCTATTGTCAAAAGAATAGCACACCAATGGAGGAGTTATACCAATACCTCGATTTGGTTGCAGTAAGCATCGCTTCCGATATTGTTCCTGTTATAGATGAAAACCGGGTATTAACATTTTTCGGACTTCAGAAGTTGAACGAGAATCCTAGTCGCGGATTGCGCTCAATAATAAAGATTGCAGGTATCGAAAAACAGCAGATAGCCATTGATGATATTGTTTTCCGTATTGGACCTCGCATTAATGCTGCTGGAAGGATGGAGTCGGGCAAATCGGCAGTAGATTTACTCTGCGCTTGCGACGATTTGGTTGCCTACGAAATGAGTTCAATAATTAATTCGTGCAACAACGACCGTAAAAATGTTGACAGAAGTATCACCCATGAGGCACTTAGAATGATAGCCTCTGATCCAAAAGCGTTTCATAGAAATACCACTGTACTTTTTAATCCAACTTGGCACAAGGGAGTTGTTGGTATTGTTGCTTCAAGGTTGATTGAAACATACTATCGTCCCACAGTTGTATTAACACAATCAGGTGGAATGGCGACAGGTTCGGCTCGTTCGGTGCCTGGATTTGACCTTTATCAAGCTATTGAATCGTGTGCCGACTTGCTTGAAAGTTTTGGAGGGCATATGTATGCTGCAGGGCTAACCCTGAAAGCGGAAAATGTTCAGAAATTTATGGATCGGTTTGAGGATGCCGTTAGTAAAATGATTACTCCAGAGCTACTCACTCCTCAGATCGATATCGACGAGCAACTATCTTTAGATGATATAAATGATAAGTTTTTCCGAATTCTAAAGCAATTTCAACCTTTTGGACCTGGTAATATGTCTCCCGTTTTTGTAACTGAAAATGTAACAGATAATGGCGACGGGCGTTTGGTTGGCCCAGATAAAGAACATATTAAATTATCGCTAATTCACACCGATAAATCAAAGGTTTACCCTGCAATAGCCTTTCAGTTAGCTGAGCATTACCGTTCAATCCACGATGGTAAGCCATTTGATATATGTTATACCATTACCGAAAACATTTTTAGGGGTGAAACCACTCTACAAATAAGGGTTAAGGATATCAAATTTGACCTTTATAAAACCGACAAATTTGGACAGCCACATAAGGAGAATTCTTTTTTATAAATTTATTTTCAATCAAAACGAGCCGTATATCAGAACCTTACCTTAACCATAATTCTAATATCGCTCTTTTTATTACCATGAATTAAATCGAGCCCCTGTCCTATTTCTTTTAAATCCGAATAGTAAGTTTGTGACCATCGCAGCCAACAATCGATGCTCCTACTTGGACTATACTTTAGCATTAGATAGACCCTTGTGCCTTTTGAGTAGTAAGCCGGAACAGAATACGAGTAGGGCATATCGCTCTCATAACAGTAAATTCTGGTATTCCATGAATCAGTATCGAATATTGCAAATCGACAAGCGACTGAAAAAGGGAGACGAGGGTGATCGTACTCAATATCCTGAGAAAATGCATACCCTTGCTCCCTCTGTGTACTATCATTTCTAAAACTTGATAAGTCAAATCTCGATTTTAACTTCACTTGCTTGTCGGGAGTGTAAATGAATTGAATTCTTGCCGCTTGACTTTGCTGAGGAATAACAAAGTCAACCTTACTAAACGATGAAACAAAATTAAGTTCTGAGTTTTTATATCTATATCTTATTTGTGACATGAGGTTCGAGCTGATTCGATAATCTGCCTGTAGTAAGTACTCATAACCAGTTGATGGGGCATCAACTCTATACTTCAACCAAGGAAAAACAAAAACATCAATATACCCTGACAATTTCAATCCCTTTGCTGGTAAAACAGACAAGCCTGTCATAACTCCATTCTCATTATAAGTACCACTCCCTTCGGCAAATCCTGATGTGTATTGATTTGTATAACCTCTGGAATAACTTCGAACCAATAGGGAAAAATCAACTAACGATGATAGTTTGAATAGTCCACCCGCAATTAAAGCATGCTCTTTTGTTGAAGTTTCAATGGCAGCCTCACCGAATAAATGATGATTCCTTAAAAATCCATCGAGGTTCAGACCTACATTTGTTCTCCCATTCATTGAAGGTTCATATAACTTATTAAGTGAACTATCAACTGTAAAATTTCCATCAATTTTTATATGAGAAAGCGTTAATCCGGCTTTGATCTTCTTACCCTTAAACATAATATTTCCACCGGCAATCATTTCGCTGATCAAATCTTTGTTTGCAATCTCAGTAGGAGTTCGGTGGAAACCAGAAATTGGCATTGAAGTATAAAATGGCTCTCCATCAATAAGAGAATCGCCAAGGGACGCATCAATATTTTTGTATGAGCCAAAAAGAGTAACATCGATTTTTGAAATTGGGATAGTAACGCCAGCACCCCGAAGGAAGTTGTTTTCGTTAGTCGACGAGTGCTTTCGCAATCCTCTGGCTCGCTTACGAATACCTAAAGGATCTGATGATTTACCTGCAGATACGCTGCTCCAAAACGTTAAGCCCTGACCAAATTCTGCATCGAAATCACCAACAACTAACTTTTTAATCGGTCTCATATTCGACACAGCAACATAACCCGAAAGGTAATCAAAGCCATTTGAGTTTGAACCCTTGAAAAACTCCTCCCCTGCATCTTTATCAGCAATCAAACCCCATTCTAATTTATCCTTGCTTTGAAATGAGTATCGGGTATAGGTTGAGTATTTGCTCCCCAAGTAGTGCGATGCGCTAGGATTATCTGGAGTCTGGTACCCATCTTGATGCTCTAAAACGGAACCAATTTTTGTTGAAATCTCGTGGTGTCCAAATGCAATAAGAGATTTAAAGCTATTAATCTCAACAGGCTTTTCGAGCGTGACAAAAGGAACTAACCTTTCAATATCTCCCTTCTCGAAACCATAAACCATTTGCAGTTCGTAGATGCTAAGTATTGGTCCCTTTTCTTGAATATAATCCCAAAGCCCTTTTATCTGAAAATCAGAAAGAAAAATCAGTTTAGAAAGATCATCTAAACTGCATTGATTAATATTAATTGGATTTTCCAGCAGATTCGTTAGATCTTCAATGATCGGTGTAAAGTCGATATCATTCTCTGATTTTGCAGACATCTCCTCAATTATCTCAGCAATTAGTTGCTGAGGTTTAACCTGAGTAGCCTGTGACCAACCCTTTTGAGCATTAAAAAGGATTAGAATTACAAACGCTATTTTTAGTAAATATCTCATTGTTCAGGCTTACCCTGATTTTTTGCGCCACCTCCAAAGGTATATGCAAGAGAGATGTATGGGGTATATCCCAATACTTGATGATACGAAAATGCTAAATCAACATTGAGGTTTTTCACATTCCATCCTAATCCAAATGACAATGACATAGGGTTTGATATAAGTCCTGCTCTGAAACTTAACTTTTTTACGGGAGAATACTCTAGTCCTGTTCTAAAGGTTGGGCTAGTAAGTGTATTATCATCACCCTGAACAAGTATTAAAACAGATTCTGTAGGTTGGTAAGCTATGCCTAAACCAAAGGTAGTTGGAAGGTTTTGGTTATCACCAAATGACGATTGAGTGGGATTGTACACGTGTGCTCCAATGGATATTTTCTCTATTGGTTTATATATAATACCGCCTTCGGCAGTTATACAACCTGCGCTCCCATAACCATTGACAATTTTCACCGAATGATAATTTATACCAATACCAGCTGATATGTTTTTGGAAAGCATCATACCATAGGAAATGCCAAATTTAGATTGACTAAATTGGCTATAGCCAAAATGTGTAACGCCTATTCCAAATGTACCGGGTTTAACAGGAATGCAACTCCCAAAAGAGCTAAAACTCAACTCATTTAAAAAATACCGTTTTTCGTGATAAACCCCAGCCCAATAGTTACGCTGGTGACCAAGTCCTGCCTGATTATTAAAAATAGACCAAGGATCGGCTAGTGCAATAGTAGAACTACCAACTCCAGCAGCACGAGCACCAGGGGACTTTTCAGGCTCATTAGATTTCGAAACAAAAGGAAAAAGCAGAGCAATTAAAATTAATTTACTTGCAATACCGCTTAACTTACTCTGCTTGTATTTCACCATTCTTAGTTTACTCTATACTCAAATTTAACTTTTGCCAACTCTTCATTTGCAGCAATAATTTTTTTGGCAAGGCTTTGTTTAAACTCAATCATTTGTTTCTGTACCTCAGGCTCACCAGTTCCAATAATTTGGATGGCAAGAATTCCAGCATTACGAGCACCATCTAGCGCTACAGTTGCAACAGGTATTCCGGCAGGCATCTGAAGTATAGAAAGAATTGAATCCCAGCCATCAATTGAGTTGGAAGATTTTACAGGAACACCAATGACTGGAAGTGGAGTAAGCGCTGCAATAACACCGGGCAGATGAGCGGCTCCACCTGCACCTGCAATAATAACTTTTACACCACGAGTATGTGCTTTTCTAGCAAAATCAAGAACCTGATCGGGAGTTCTATGTGCTGAAAGAGCATTTATTTCAAAAGGAATTCTCATCTCGTTGAGCACTTTTGCTGCCTCTTCCATTATGGGCATATCTGATGCGCTGCCCATGATAATGCTAACTTTTGGGGTCATTATGAGTTGTTTTTAAAAGTTTTAAGGTACAAATTTGGATACAAACATCCAAACTTCAAAGAAATTAAGCATTTAGGAATAAAAAAAACTAACTTTTTTTCAAAGAATGATTGAATACACCAATAATAGCATCATATAGGTCATGTTTAATAGAAATCTTTATTAGCCGATAAAGTTCAGCACAAGTACTTTGCTTATTTTTTTTACCTTTGCCAGATGATAGAAAAAATTCAACCATGAGGAATGTGATTTTAAAGGATAAAGAGTTTACGTTGAGCTACCCCTCTGACGAGATTCAATTAGATATTGATGTTCTAGCATCAAAAATTAACAGCGATCTTAAGGATGTTCGCGTTCCTCTATTTCTATCCATACTGAACGGATCATTCATGTTCACTGCCGATCTACTTAAGAGA
>DQHR01000139.1 GCA_003531155.1 Bacteroidales bacterium
ACCCCGCCTATATTGTCATCCTGCACGTCCCATCAACCCTCGGCGGCACCAACAAGTACCTATTTTCAGGAAAGGAATTGCAGGATGACAATATAGGCGGGGTCTCTCTCAACTGGTATTTTTTTGGAGCTCGCTACTACATGCCCGATTTAGGTCGATGGATGGTCATCGACAACAAAGCCGAGAAATACTACTCAACCTCCCAGTACGTTTACGCCCTGAACAACCCCATTAAATTTATTGACCCTGATGGGAATGATGTTGAGGTGTCTTTCACGGATCAAACACATAATGCTGCATTGCAGAACCTTTTATCCACCACGGATGGTTATAATTTTGTTAGTAGGTACATGAGTGCAGGCTCTTCGCTTACTGTGAATGGGCAAACCTATAATTTTAGCGGTAACGGGGATAGAGCGAATGACCTTCTTTCGTTTAGGTCAGCAGAAATGTTCGACCAAAGTCATCCTGATAATGGTGGTGTACTTGGCGACAATATGACTTATACAAAAAATGAATTATTTTACGCTAATGATGCACAAAGTGAAAGTGAAGTTACAGGGGGATTTAGACAGGTTATTAGACTTGACAAAGGACTTAGCGAAGTTGATGCAACTGTCACCCTCGGTCATGAAGCTTTTGTACATGCTGATAAAGATGCAGATAAACTTACCAAAATCAATGAAAAGATAAAATCGGGAGGTTATAAGAATTTTGCAGAAATTGTAAAGGATTTAGGAGGTGTTGTAAATTCTGAGACAAAAGACCATGACGCATTGAAAAAAGGTGAAGTTAAAAAGTTCGAGAATAGCATGAACGAATTGGCTAAGAAAAAGAAAAATGATGAATACAAGAAGAAGTATGAAGAAGACAAGAATAAAAAGCGTTAACCTGATAATCCTTTTGCTTGCTTTGCTGGCAGCTTGCGCCCGAATAGATAGCAAGGAGGAGGTTGTTACGGTGGTCGATAAGGAGAACAATCTTATAGAGAAAGGGCTTTTGGTTGATGGCAAACGAGAGGGGTATTGGGTTGCATTTGATACAAATTATGTGTTATTATACGACATCCAGTACAAGAATAACATATTGAATGGCAAAACAACACATTACTTTGACAGTGCCATTACCATAGAAACAGAGATGAAAAACGGGGAAAGGGATGGCAAATACACAAGCTACCATAAGTACCCTATAGTTGCCTCTCAGGGTCAAGTTAAGAAAGGGAAAAGAGTTGGAGAATGGCGAACCTATGCTAAAGATGGAAGATTAAATAAAATAATCCAGTTCGAAAAAGACACCTTTAAGATAGTCTTGGACAACAAACTAGAATAAGCTGTAAAAGAAGAACCCGCCTAACAAGCGGGTTCTTTGCTTTTACTGAATACAGATAAGGTGCGGCTTCGCCGCTTTTTTCTTTTCAGCCCTTCTTCTCGCTGCGGTGCAGCGATATATTTTACCCGCTAGCGCGGATTTAGCAAAGCGTAATCCGTGCTAAAGCAATACAAGAAGCAAAATGTAAACCTAGCCGTAACAGGCTAGGTTTATTGCTAATGGGCATTTGTAATGCCATCATTATGGCTTAAGCCATAAAATTAGTCTTGCATTGTCCCACGCTCGGCATAAATCCCCGCTCGCGCGGATTTGCAATCCGTGCGCATACTTAACCGTACTTCACTTTTGCAACTATGGTTTTACAATTTTTATTTATCTTTGGTATAAACACCATCCTATGTCAGATAAGTACAAGATAAAGGATAACGAAGCCTCCTATTTTGTAACGCTTACAACCGTTGGCTGGGTAGATATTTTTACACGGCTTAACCAAAAGTTAGCGCTAATCAACTCGCTAAAATACTGTCAAAAGCACAAAGGTCTTGTGATTTTTGCATGGTGTTTAATGCCGAGTCACTTACACATACTGTGCAGGGTAGAGCAGGAAGGTGGTTTATCTGATCTGCTAAGAGACTTTAAGAAGTTTACCTCTAAGCAAGCTGTAAGTCTGGTTATGGAAGAGCCAGAAAGCAGAAAGGAATGGATGCTAAAACTTTTCAGGGATTCTTGCGCACACCTAAAGAAAGGACAAGAGTACAAGGTTTGGCAGGATGGGAACCATGCCGTTGAAGTGTTTAGTAACCGCTTTATCTATGAGAAGTTGGAGTATATTCATAAGAATCCCGTTGAGGAGATGATCGTAGCCAATCCAGAGGATTACTTTTTCAGTTCAGCAAGGAATTATGCCGATATGGAAAGTTTGTTAGATGTCATAACTATCGATTCAAGGTTGATAACGTATAAGTAGGTAAGCGCACGGATTATAAATCCGCGCAAGCTGGAATGTTTTTGTGCTAGATCATAAACCACTTATTAAAAATTGGAAGTAAAGTGAAGTGGTTATTTAAAAAGTGTGATGGTAATATTTTAAGAGGCACGGACGTTGAAGTCCGCGCCAGCACATAGCCAGCACATAAAGGTCTGATGGGTGGATCATAAATACTTATTTAAAATCTAAATCTCTTTTAGCGAAAACCCAAGTTTTAAGAGATTTTCGGGTTTAACAATCTCTCTCAACTTAGCATCATCCATCAGTTTAAGTTTTTCATTTGCCTCAAAAATATTCAACCCTTTCAGTTTCATCTCGTTTGCAAGAGTTGCTGCATTATTAAACCCAATAAATGGCAAAAGAGCAGTGCTTATAGAAGGATTTCGAAAGAGCTGTTCATTTGTTTTTTGAGAATCAATTTCGATACCTTGAATCATATTTAACATCAGAGTGTTATTTGCTGAAATCAGCAATTTTAGGCTATCTAGCAAAGCATGTCCAATAAGCGGAATGTATGCGTTTAGATCAAGAACTCCTTGCCCGCAAAGTCCAGATATTAGCTGGTCATTGCTATAAACCTTATGCGAAACGCTTATAACATATTCTGCAATTACAGGATTTACTTTACCCGGCATTATTGAACTACCAACCTGACGTTTTGGAATGGATAGCTGATTAGCAGCAATATCTGATGCCATTAGTCTGAGGTCAGATGCCATCTTCTCGAGGTTTACTGCATGTGCCTTAAGAGTAGCGTGTATTTCTACAAACGAGTCGAGGTTGGAGGTTGTATCATTCAGATTCTCGCTTCTGGTAATCGGCAAACTTGTAAGTTTGTGTAATTGGCTAACAACTTCCATTATAAAAAAACGTGGCGTTCCTATTCCTGTTCCAATAGCACCTCCGCCAAGGTTTACAACCTTAATGCGCTCAAAGCACTTTGATACTCGCCACCAATCGCGCGAAAGCGCTTCGCTATAGGTACTAAATAGCTGACCCCACGATGATGGAACGGCTGCCTGCATTTGGGTGTAACCCACACGTAAACTTCCACGATGCTTCTTTTCCTGATCCTCAACCTTAAATCGTAGATTATTTATAGCCTCCTCGAGGGTTGTAAGTAGCTGCAAAGTTGCAACTTTAAGAGCCGATGGCACAACATCATTGGTAGATTGGTAGATGTTAGCCTGCTCAATAGGATCGATAAAGCTGTATGAACCAGACTTATGACCAAGTTTTACTAATGCTACATTTGTAATTATCTCGTTAATATTCATATTGATACTTGTGCCTGCTCCACCCTGAATAGCTGGTACAATAAACTGCTCAAAATGCATTCCGTCAGACACCTCAACAGCAGCATTTATAAGCGATTCAATAATTTCATCATCAACTATTGCAAAATCTTTACCCGAAACTTCTGGGTCGTTCCTGAATGCTTTTACAAACTCCTTGTATGTAAGGTAACATGCGTGCTTTACTACACCCATTGCCTTATACCATTCAAGTTGGAAAGGGGTTGTATCAGGAAAGTTCTCCTTTGCCCGCAAAGAGTGAATGCCATAAAGGGCTTCATCAGGTATATTCATCGAACCAAGGTAATCGGACTCTGTTCTCATATCCTTCGGATTTTATCCAAAAGTAAGCAACAATAAGAAATTTGCGAAATAATTAAACCAAGTAGCAACTCAACGATCTGTTTTTTATTGGATTTGTTATAAATCATTTAACTTCGCGCTCGATTTTTAAAGCCTCTATATCTCATATATCTATATAAATTATTAATGTCAGGAATCAGTAAAAAAACAATAGCCGTATACTCCAGCGCAATGATTGCAATGGTATTCTGGTCATACTCATTTATTTGGTATAAAGATGTATTTGTATTCTATAAACCAATAACACTTGTACTTTTTAGGCTTGTTATTTCGAGTATTTTCATGTTTGCTCTAACACTATCGTTAAACAGGTTAAATCCACTTAAGAAAAAGGACATAGGAAATTTTCTGCTTTTAGCTTTCTTTGAACCTTTTATGTATTTTATTGGTGAAAGTTTTGGCGTAAACCTTATACCGTCAACATTAGCGGCTGTTATTGTTGCAACAATTCCGTTGTTTAGCCCTATTGGGGCATACTATTTTCATGATGAGCGCATAAGTCTGATGAATTTTCTTGGAATTGTAGTTTCGATTATTGGCGTTGCTATTGTTATTTTTTATAAGGGTTTTGTTGCTATTGATGCTAATCCTTATGGGGTTGCACTTATGTTCTTGGCTGTTTTATCGGCATTATTCTACTCAGTAATGATTAAAAAAATGGTTACCAGATATAATGTACTGAGCGTAATTACTTATCAAAATACATTTGGGATTATCTTTTTTATACCCACCTTTTTCATCTTTGAGTTTGAGCATTTTAAAACAGTCACTATAACGTGGGCTGTCTTAATTCCGTTGCTAAAGTTGGGAATATTTGCTTCGTCCTTTGCTTTTATATTCTTTACTTTTGCAATGAAAAACCTAGGGATTTCTAAAGCAAATATTTTCACTAACACCATTCCTGTGGTTACTGCAGTTCTTGCATGGATTTACCTTGGCGAAGAGCTGAACCTAACCAAGGTTATTGGAATTTTAGTGGTAATTGGAGGGCTATTCCTATCGCAATTCCATCCGAGAATGGTAACAAACCTATTTTCACGTAATAACAATGGCGAGTACTAAGGAACTTCTCCAACGACTTAAGCAGCTTGCTGCGAGTGCCGAAGGAGATAATAAGGAACTTCTTAAACAGCTAAAACGCAAGTCATCGTCGGAGGTTGATAATCTCTTTCAGGAATTGCACGATGAAGTTTTTGAGGAGATAAACTGCCTCGATTGTGCTAACTGCTGTAGTACTATTAGCCCAATTATCACCGATAGGGACATCGATAAAATGGCAAAAGCCTTAAGGCTAAAACCTTCGGAGGTGGTTGAGAAATATCTTAAAATTGATGAGGATAACGACTACGTTTATCGTTCCGAACCTTGCCCATTTCTTGGTTCCGATAACTACTGTTCAATTTATGAAGATCGCCCTAAGGCTTGCCGCGAATACCCGCATACTGACCGTAGGAAGATTCAACAACTATTCAATCTAACTCTAAAAAACGCAAAAGTTTGCCCAGCGGTTTACCTTGTACTTGAGAGGGCGAGAAATAGGCGATAGGAGTTTAGGTTATAGGCTATAGTCTAATAATCTAAAAATTGCTACTTTTGAAACTTCTAAATAAAACAATACGACTATGTCCGAAGAGAGCCAAGAGAATAAAATCACCGTTGATCAGTCAATCGAATTACTACTATCGAGTAGCCATGGAATTGGCTCTTGTTGGAATGATTTTATTCAAGAGGAATATGGCGACAAATATGCCGAAAACAGAGAAGATCTTATAGATATTATTACAATTGTAGATTATATTGTTAGCAATCTGAAAGAAGGGAAAACCGATGATTTCAGATCAATTTTTGCCGCAATTGAGCAAATTCTTGAAACTGGTGATGATGCCTCAAGAGAACTAATGGTCGTTGGCATTATTGAAGGATTACAAAACAACTGTGGTTTAGAAAACATTGAATACCATACAACTTTCGACCAATGGCTTCAACCCAAAGCAAAAAAGACTTGGGATGGGTTAATTTATCTTTGGGAGAGCAATGACTCAATTGAAGAGAAGCAAGAGAAGTTGAAAGATTATAGAATCTAAACATAGCAATTTTTGTTACTCAAGTAATAATGAGTAACTTTGAATCGATGAATACTTCGAAAAGAAATACTGATAGCTACTTTCCAACGATAATTTTTATCGTTTTAACTTGTTTTCTTTTGGCTTTTACAAACAGCGAAAAGAAAGATAAGCCAATCAGTCCAAATATTTCTTATCAACTTTTCGTTGAGACTTATTCCAATGCTCAAGCAGTAATTCCACCATCTACAGACTTACCCATTTGCGCTTCTTTTTCAGATTACAATCATATTATATTAACCCAATTATTCCTATCCGTTTATTCTACAAATCTTTATAACGACTTAATTTTTAGAACTGCTCAGGAAAAACATCTTTTTATTAAACCTGTTCTAAATAGAGTTGTAAGGCGATTAATATTCACCATCCCCGATTCTAACGATTTCAAAGCCATCAGCTAACTCCACTTTCTTTATTTGTATCGCTGCAATTACATAAGTTATGTAGTTGTGGCTAATCGTTAATTTTAAAAAATCAAAAACATGAAATTGTTAAAATATATCATAATCGGGTTAATTATAATCATAATGATTTACTCAAGCATTGCTTGTACAGAGAAAGCTGCAAATAATCAAAAAACGATAACCCTTGAAAGTATCAGCAAAACATTTCCGAAAGAACTTCTTTCCGAATCGAAAGAAATAATGGCTAGAAGATTGAACAGCATGAATATTAAGAACTTTATAATTGAAGAAAACACTTTTCAATCGCAAATAGTAGTTATTCTAAACGAGAAGGAAAATATAAAAGCCATATCAGATGTATTGAATGCACGTGGAAAAGCAAACTTTCTTGAAACGATTAATAGAAATGAGGTGTTAATAAATCTGAGAAAAGGGTTAAAATCAGATTGTTCGCAAGTACTTGATTCTCTTCTGGGTATTACGAATGACAGAACTTACCTCGATGTAATTGTTGGACAGGCTGATGCGAAGGACACCTTTGCCATTGGCAAATTTTTCAGAGCAAAAGCGGTTAAATCGTTGCTCCCTTCAAGTGCAAAACTCTGCTGGAGTTTGACACCAAATAGTTCGAATAAGTTCGAGCTATATGCCGTTTCAACGGAGAGTCAAGGAATTGATGAAACAGCGTTAAGCGATATTCATACCTCAAAGGATGAAAATTACGTGGGCGTTTCAATTACGTTCAAGCAAAAATACCATAAGGCATTAGAAAATCTCACCAATAAGAATATTAACAAAACCATTGCTTTTCTTATTGATGGAAAAGTTTATAGTGCGCCAATTGTAAGATCGGCCATTACAAGCGGAAAGGTTGAGATTACAGGTAATTTTACTGAAGAAGATGCCAATAGCCTTGTAGCAATTATTGGGTGTGGAGAGCTTCCATTAGATTTTCAGGTTAAATAGGTATAAAACAAAGCAGCGTCCAATTTTTTGGGTGCTGCTTTAAAATTAAATTCGTTCTAGCGTCTGAAGTCTAAAATCTATTGTCTACTCTACATCGGATCCACATCAGGCGAAACAACTAACGCCCGAAACTCCTGCTTCTGCTTTAGATGTTCGATGTAGTAGTTTATCAAACCCTTTACTCTCGCTACAGAGGCCTCTCTATCAACCTTTACAAGGATATTCATAATGTACATATCCTGAATTCGGTTAATGGGCGGCGATTCGGGTCCAAGCACATTTTTACCTAGATTTTCCTTCAGCCCAAAAGCAAGCATATCGGCAGCTGCCTTAACGGTTGGGTTCAATTTATGTTTCAGGGTTATATTGATAAGTCGATAGAATGGAGGATATTTAAACGCTTTGCGTTCGTCAATTTGAATGTTGTACATTCCTAAAAAATCAGTATTCACAACCATCTCAATAATTGGATGTTTCGGCTGTGCCGTTTGAATTAGCACCAATCCCTGCTTACCTTTTCGTCCTGCCCTCCCACTCACCTGCGACATCAGCTGGTAGCTACGCTCATAAGCCCTAAAATCTGGAAAGTTGAGCATATTATCGGCATTAAGAATGCCAACCAAACTAACCCTATCAAAATCGAGACCCTTGGTTACCATCTGGGTTCCGATGAGAATATCTATCTCTCCGGTTTCGAATTCGGAGATAATCCTATCGTACGAGTGCTTTGAACGGGTTGAATCAAGATCCATTCGATCAATACGAGCTTTTGGAAAGAAAATTTGTAACTCCTCTTCTATCTTCTCGGTTCCAAAACCTTTTGTTTGCAAATCGGGGCTTCCACAAGCCAAGCATTTATGCGGCGATTGAATCGCAAATCCACAGTAATGGCAAACCAGCTGGTTATTATGCTTATGGTAGGTAAGGCTTACATCGCAGTAATCGCATTTGGGCACCCAAGCGCATTCGTTACACTCAATGAATGGTGCAAAACCTCGTCGATTCTGGAAAAGGATTGCCTGTTCCCCATTGGCAAGAACTCGTTCAATCTCGGTAAGCAGATCATCTGCAAAGTGCGATTTCATCTTCTTGCGCTTTCGCGCATCAACCGTGTTGATGACCTTAACGGCAGGCAATTGGAGCCCAAGATATCGCTCATTTAATTCAACATGCCCATACTTGCCAACCTGTGCATTATAATACGTTTCGATTGATGGCGTCGCTGTACCCAGCAAAACCTTTGCACCGTGCATCGCGGCTAACATTACTGCCGAATCGCGGGCGTTGTAACGTGGTGCAGGATTGTATTGCTTATAAGTGTTCTCGTGCTCCTCATCGACAATTACTAATCCAAGCCTTTTGAAAGGAAGGAAAAGCGAAGAGCGGACGCCAAGAATTATATCAAATGTAGGCTGACCGGGCTTTGCCTCATCGCGAAGAACACCATTGTAAACCTCAACCCGTTGCGAATCGCTAAACTTTGAATGGTAAACGGCCACCCTCGCACCAAAAATTCGGCGTAGCCGATTAATTATTTGCGACGTTAAAGCAATCTCAGGCAATAGATAAAGAACTTGATTTCCTTTCTCAATCTCCTCGGCAATTAACCTAATATAAATCTCTGTTTTTCCGCTCGATGTAACTCCATGAAGAAGCGTGACATTCTTGGTTTCAAAACTTGTCTTTAACCCATCAAGTGCTGCATTTTGTGCTGATGAAAGTTCGAACTCATCCTGAATTGAAGTATTACCCTCATCGATACGCGATACTTGCTGGTACTCCTCAACAAAAATCTCCTTTTGAATCATGCTACTCAACACCGAAGGTGAAACTTGGGCTTTCTCCATCAATGCTTTCTTTGCAACCTTAGTCTCAAATATGGATTGATTTGTGGAGGTCATCGAAAGGAAGGCTAGCAATAGCTTTTGCTGTGCTTGGGCCCTTTTCAGATCATCAAAAAGTTTATTGACATCGCTATCGGTTTTAATTGATGCATGAAAACCAATATAGGTTTCAACTTTAGGCTTATAGATACTTTCAATAGTCTCGTTAATGGCAATGGCCTGCTTGTCGAGAAGCGATTTTATAACCCCCATGGGATTAGGTAAATCGACCGTTGAAACTAAATCCTGAATGGAGACCTTTTTATCATCGGTAAGGAAACGAAGCAAAATCTCCTCGTTCTCTGAAAGAGATAAATCATCGTTTTCGTTTTTGCAAATAAACGTTTCGCTTTCCATCTTCAAACCCGATGGCAAAGCGGCTTTCATCACCTCGCCAAGCGAGCACATGTAGTAATCGGCCATCCACTCCCAAAACCGAATCTGCTCCTGGCTTACAATTGGGTGCTCGTCGATAACCTGTAAGATGTCCTTGGTTTGATACTTTTCGGGGGCTTGCTCGTGAACCCGATGAATTATAGCGGAGTAAAGCTTTTTTTTTCCAAACTGAACAACAACGCGTTTTCCAACCTCAACTTCGTGCGCATGCTCCTCCAAAACCGAGTAGGTATAAAGCCTTTGAAGGGCTAATGGAAGGATAACATCTACGTACATTATGGTTGTTAGTTGTTCGTTGATCGTTTTTCGTGTTTATTTAAAATACAATTTAACAAATCTAATTGGCTCCAAGTTAAAGATTTTGCTGCTATGGTACCAACAACGGTCAACTAGCAATGGTCAACTTCTTTATCTGGTCTGAAACCATCTGCATAAGCCAAACGGGGGTAGATGTTGCACCACAAATTCCAACGTCATCAATATTTTTAAACCAATCCGCGTTAACGCCATTGGGACTTGTAACCATATAAGTTCTATCGTTGGCTGCTTTACATATCTCGTAAAGCATTTTTCCATTTGAACTCTTTTCGCCGCTAACAAAAACGATTGCCTGATGCTTTTTTGCAAACTGCTCAACCTCTTTCTTTCTATTCGATACCTGACCGCAAATTGATCTATTTATAGTTAATGGAACGCCATCGTTACCAACAATCTCAACCATTCTTATACGAATAATTTCGGCCAGTTCAAGGTAGCTATCGGGGCTCATGGTTGTTTGAGAGAATAGTACTATTGGCTTTGAAAAATCGATAATTGATATTTGATCGAGATGCTCTATTACAATTGCATTCCCATCGGTTTGACCAACAAGTCCGTTAACCTCAGCATGTCCCTTTTTTCCATATATAACAATCTGACCACCCTTCTCCTTAATAACTTGCCAGCTACGTTTAATTTTGGTCTGAAGTTTTAACACAACAGGACAGGTAGCATCAACTATCTGAATACCGTTTTCCTTAGCTATTCGATAAGTTTCGGGAGGCTCTCCATGTGCTCTGAGGAGCACTTTTTTGCCCTTTAAATTTTCTAAAGTTTTATGATCAATAGTAATTAAACCCTTCTTTTCAAGCCGATTCACCTCCTCGCTGTTGTGCACGATATCGCCAAGACAATGAAGAGCATCTGCGCCTTGCAACTCTTTTTCAGCTTGATTTATAGCATTAACCACTCCAAAGCAAAACCCCGAACGAGGATCAATTTCGATATTCATATTAATCTATTGACTACTTTTAGATTTACACCAATATGGCTTAACAATATTACCTTGCTTACGAGTAAGTACAAAAAGCAAAATAGCTGCTGTTAAACAGAAAATGGTTGCTTGAACTGAACCTTCAGGTCCAAATTCTCCACCAGTAAACCAAACAGCCCCCTCGATTTTTGAAGTAACCAAAGTTTTAGAAATCGCATTGCCCGAAACATTTGCTCCGAAAATGGCAGATTGAGTAAAATTCCAAGCAAAATGAATGGCAATTGGAAACCATAGATTTCTTGTGTACATATAGGCAATGCCCAACAATAATCCTGCTTGTATTGCTATTCCTGCACCAGCCAACAAGGAACTATTTGGATTTAATAAGTGCATAGCTCCAAAAATAAGAGCCGATATAAGCAAGGCTAAATAGCTTCCAAGTTTTTCTTCTGTAATTCTAAAGATAACTCCTCTAAACAAAATCTCCTCAAAGATTGCTGAAGTAAAAGCCATTGTTAGTGGAGGCAATAAATATAAAATGGGATTTACAGAAACAACTGAGTACCCTTTATTCAGATAGATTACTAAAATTGTTAAGGATTGTAAAACTGCCCCTAATGCAATTCCAAGGAGTAAATATTTCACAATACTTTTTAATGAAAACTCGGAGATTTTCCTTTTTTCGTATACCTTGAACAACAAGATATATGTTGTAATTGCCAATGAAGCCATTACTATTCCGGCAAGGAGATTTCCATAATCCTTTTCAACCGAAGCGGCTTCTAGCAATTTGCTTGTTAACATTTGCCCAACACCTGCTATTATCCCACAAACTATAAATCCAATTAATATTTTTGTTAAAGGAAAATGCAAAATTTTGTATCCAATATTTTTCTTTTCCATAACGCTCTTATTCTATATATCTGGCTATTACTTTTTAGAGTATTCACCATGTTAAGGTGACAAATATTATCATTTTGCTCTTTCTTCTATCAGTTTCTCCACCCAAACCATCTGTTCATCGAGAGTCATATAGCTATTATCGAGGATCACCGCATCGTCTGCCTTTCGAAGTGGCGATACATCGCGGGTTTGATCCAGATGATCACGTTCTTCGATATTGGCTAAAATCTCTTCAAAATTAACAGGTTGACCCTTTTCAAGGAGTTCTTTTAAACGTCGTTCAGCCCTGATTTTAGGATCGGCTGTCATGAATAACTTTAACTCAGCATTTGGGAAAACCACAGTTCCGATATCGCGTCCGTCCATAACAATCCCTTTATCAACGCCAAGCTTGCGCTGAAGTTCAACCATACGCTCGCGAACTTCGGGGATAGCCGCCACAATGCTCACAAAACTTGCAACGCCAATGGTTCGAATATGCTCTTCAACAACCACTCCATTAAGTGTTGTTTCGTGCAATTTGGAGTTGGGATTAAAACTAAACCCAACATCCATTTTTTTAATATTTTCAAGAAGATCATTCTTTTTAACGACACCGTCTTCAATCAATCCATTTTGTATAAATCCGAGGGTAACTGCCCGGTACATAGCTCCGCTATCAATATATAAATAACCTAAGCGTTTTGCAATTAGCTTAGCAAAGCTACTTTTACCACACGATGAGAATCCATCAACAGCAATAACAATCTTTTTACTCACTTGATAAAGTTTATGATTTAAAATAATAAAAGCCAAAATTATTGAAAACAAATATGTAACCGCTATTTATGAAATACATTTAATTAACAAAAATCTGAATTGCTCTAAAAAGGATGGAAAAAATAACCGATCATTGGATAATAATAGTCTTGCAGCTACAATTTATCTCGTCCAAACAGATCATCCAAATCGGTGCTAATTGAGAAATACTTTGATGGTCCTGCAAGGTGGTACATTGATTGCCCGTAATTTAGTCGAAATTTAGATATCCTAATTCCAAACCCCCAGCTAAAACCAACAGACGAAACCTTTTCTTCAACCTTTAATTCATTCCGGCGCTGGTAGTTATAGCCCAATCGGAAAGTAAAACTTTTTAGCGGTGTGAATTCAACTCCCATAATTACATGGCTTAACACCTCATTGGATATTGTTTTCAGTTTGCTATCTTTTGTAACTTGTTCCCCACCTAAAGAATTATCTCCTGACTGAACACGTTTATAGTACATATTCCAGTTTTGCATCTGATGTAAAGTAATCAAGAACCGAAAAGGAGCATGCGCAAGTTTTTTACTAATACCAATAACTGCTTCAAAAGGTAATTTTTCATAATTATTGGTGTAAGGCTTAATCATCGTTCCAATATTTCGTAATATAAGTCCAGCAGCAAATAGGCTGTTTGGGCGATGATAGTTTATACCAATGTCAGCGGAAATTCCAAACGAGTTGTACGTGTAAAGATGTGAGTACACAGGTTTAACATTTATTCCAAGCGTAAAAAAGCTATCTATAACCCTTGAATAAAGAAGATTAATAGCCATATCCGAGGCTGTAAAACTACCTGTAATTGTTCCTCCCTCGTTAGCCTCGGTGAACGAACCATAGCTAACCTCCATTATTCCAACCCCGAAAGTTCCTAGGTTTTTATAATTACGGGTGTATAGCGCAGATCCATACTTTACTCCTGCATAATAGCCAACATATGAAAGAGATAGCTGATTATGCATCTGAGAATTTAAAAGAGCAGGATTATAAAACGATAAACTTATATCTGGATCATCATTTGTTGCGATTTTTCCACCTAAAGCGGCTAATCGTGGGGTCGAGGTTAGATTAAGAAATGCATATGCTCCTTCGCCACCAATTTGTGCAATGGATTTGGCTGAAAGAAAAATAAGTAATATTGAAATTGAAAATTTATTGCTAAGCATACCTTATAAAACGAGTTGCTAAAGTAAAATATTTGGTTGACTTTTAATAAATATATAACTACTTGTGCTAATTTAAATTGTTAGACAAAATTTATTTTTAACCTTGTAATAAAATATACAGTAAAAAATTCTCAATTTTTATATTTTAATGATCACTAAAGAATTAAAACTACCTCATTAATGAGAAAATCAATAATTGCCTCACTTATTCTAGTGACAACATCCCTTCAAGGTCAAAATCTCAAAGACAGTTTTACAATTGGAAATTTCGTTGGTATAAGCAATAACGATACACTAGTGGTTTTTTATAACTGCATGGGTACAATAGTAAATAGAAAGTGTGCAGAGTTCTATAGAAAAGGTCGAATTGATAGCACTAGGATTAACTTCTCTGGTAACATTACAGACTATTACTTAAACAATGTAGTAGCATTGAAAGCAACTATTAAAGATGATTATTTAAATGGGAAAGCTACGTATTATCATGAAAATGGTGCTGTTAAATCAATTGGAAACTATAAACAGGATATTAAAATTGGAACTTGGAAGTATTTTTATAAAAATGGGCAAACCGAAAAAATTATTTATTTTATTGATGGAAAACCCTACATATTTGCTTACTACGATTCGTCTGGCAAACAACTAGTTGCAAACGGCAATGGCGAATACAAGGGAGAATACTATCCAGCCAGAGTCTGTGAGCCTATCACGGTGCAAGGATCTGTAATTAACGGGAAAATGCATGGCAAATGGTCTTCATCTTATGCTGCTTTCAATCAACACATTGGAGATGAATTTTTTGAAAATGGTGTTTTTATCAAAGGTGTTTCGCATAATTACACTTATACAGATAAGCAAAGAATATTTATAGATGGGTATTGCTCAAATGAAAACCTACATATGGATGAAAATTCTTTGGGTTGCCCAGGAGACTCCTATTTTTTTTGGCAATATAAAGGTCAAGACTTTCACCAAGGTTTTTTCCCAGCATTACAAGAATCCCTTGATAAACTAACTCAGGACACAATAAGAAATCAATGGATTATTGTTGGGTTAAGTGTAAATAAGAAAACCAAACTAACATCAGTTGATATAAAATCTTCTATTAACGATACATCTATTGAAAATAAGATTTATGAAATCATTTTTTCAATGAAACAATCTATATTTCTAAATGAGAATTCTAAACAATTTAATTCAAATCTCTTTTTTACAATCTTATTTAGAGACAATCAGGTCATTATACCTGCATATTTTCTAAAACAACATTTATAAGCACTGATTCTCCTTGTTTTATTTAAATTTAATGGATGTTATACAAATCTTACTTCTAACTATTAAAAAAATTACTCAGTATCAATAACCGTTGTAGCTGGGCTTGTAACTGAATGAAAATCGGCACCAACAATAACGTTAATGCTTTTGGGAACTACGCTGAACGTAAAAGGTGAAACGCCTAAAGATTCACCATCAACCTCTAATCCAATAGGCATTTCGGACGAAATTATCACCTCTTTACCAATATGCCCTGTGATTTTTGGGTGCGAAAGAATTGTTCCATTGTAAAGTCTATAAATATTACGAATAACTTCAAATCGTCTAACCTGGCGAATGACTGTAACATCAAAAAGACCATCATCAGATACAGCGTTGGGCATCTGCATCATTCCTCCGCCATTATAGCAGCCAATGCCAACCGTTAAGCTAAATATTTTTCCGCCAATCTTTTGCCCATCAACTGCAATATTTATATAAGAAGGTTTATAATCGAACAAGGCTCTAACAAGGCTTCCCATATACAGAATCTTTCCTTTGTGCCCATGTTCTTTTAGGCGGTTTGTTCGTCGAGCAACCTCGGCATCAAAACCAACTCCTGCGGCGTTTGCAAAGTAACGCGATTGTTTAACCTTAGACTCCTCGTACTCAACCTTTCCAACATCCTGTAAAAAAAGTTTACCCTCTTTAAGTGCAGCAACTTTCCCTTCGTAGGTTTCATGGATCTTATACATCCTCGACCAATCATTACCTGTACCAACAGCTATTACACCAATAGCAATCTCTGTAGTTGGGAATCGCTTTTGGATAAAAACGCCATTTACAATCTCGTTAAGTGTTCCATCACCACCAATAGCTATCAACTTTTTATACCCCTGATTGATAGCATTCACGGTTAGTTCAACCGAATGATATTTATGGGTTGTGAAAACAAAATCGAATTCGATTCCACTTATCTTAAGCAACGACTCAATCTGAGGCCAATCGGATTTACCTTTACCGCTGCCAGCTTGAGGGTTAATTATAGCATACCACCTATCTGCCATATAATTCAGTCCCTTTTAATAAACGGTAAATATACAATTTTCGATAATAACCTAGTGTAAAGAAAAAATCGCTAAAAACACTAAATCACAAACATCAATCAAACAATAATATATCGCATCGCTAATTTTAAAAACAGCTCTTTCAAACATTAATATAGCATTACAAAAATTTCTATTTTGATTTGCATTGAAAAAAATTCATAGAAGTTTGTAAAAAAGATTTCCTATTTTTGCAGATACTCGAAAAAAACTTGAATTGTTAATAAACTGTTAGTAACAATCAAGTTATTGTTTATATCCTATCGAGTAAACAAATGGTAGAAAGTAGGTGATATATATCTTTGAACCCCAATTTTCTCCTTAATTGAGTATCAGAAAAAACAAAACATAATGGCAAAAGTTATTGCAATTGCTAACCAAAAGGGCGGTGTAGGTAAAACTACTACAGCTATTAATCTTGCAGCAAGCCTTGCTGTTCTTGAGAAAAAAGTATTACTAGTTGATGCTGATCCACAGGCAAACGCCACTTCGGGGATTGGTTTCGATCTTAGAAACATCAAAACGAGCATTTACGAATGCCTTGTTGAAGAGGTTAACCCAAAAGATATTATCCTCAACAGTGAATTAAAAGGGTTAGATTTAATCCCATCGAATATTGATTTAGTTGGTGCTGAGATTGAGATGCTTAATCTACCCAATCGCGAAAAGATGTTAAAGGGCGTGATCGATAAGATTAAGGATGAATACGATTTCGTATTAATTGACTGTTCTCCTTCTTTAGGTTTGATTACTGTAAATGCGCTTAGTGCGGCCGATTCAGTTATGATTCCTGTTCAGTGTGAATATTTTGCTCTTGAAGGGTTAGGAAAACTTCTTAATACCATCAAAATTATTCAAGCTAGATTAAATACGGCCCTCGAAATCGAAGGCTTCTTACTAACCATGTACGATGCACGTTTACGTTTATCAAATCAGGTTGTTGAAGAAGTTAAGAAGCACTTCCAGCAAATGGTATTCGAAACCATTATCCAACGTAACATTAAGCTAAGCGAAGCACCTAGCTACGGTAAGCCGGTTATCCTTTACGATGCAGTATCGGCAGGCTCAACAAGCTACGTAAACCTTGCACGTGAAGTATTGCAACGCAATAGCATGACCAAGATTGATGGCAAAGAGAAAGAGATTAGCGAAAAATAACATTTGCTTTTAGGAAATAATTAGAATATGACTAAAAAAATGGCCCTAGGGCGTGGACTTGGAGCCCTTATTGAAGAGGCTAGCGACCCAACCAGGCACGAAGTTACAGAATATAAGAAACCTAGCGAACTGGTTAACGAAATAGATATTGAAAAAATTGATGCTAACCCCTATCAACCTCGTACAAAGTTTGATGAGGAGGCACTTAACGAGTTAGCTGAGTCGATTAAACGCTTAGGCATTATTCAGCCAATTACTGTTCGTGCTAACGATAACAGATTCCAACTCATCTCGGGTGAACGCCGCTTACGCGCCGCTAAGATTGCTGGGTTAAAGGCTATCCCTGCATACACTCGAACAGCTAACGATCAAGGACTTCTAGAGATGGCTCTCGTTGAAAATATCCAGCGCGAGGATCTCGATTCTATTGAGGTTGCTATAAGCTATCAGCGACTTATTGATGAATGTAATCTCACACAAGAGAATTTGGCAGACAGAGTTGGTAAAAAGCGTGCTACCGTTGGGAACTATTTACGCCTGCTAAAACTTCCTGCTGAAATTCAACATGGGCTACGTCAGCAACATCTTTCGATGGGTCATGCAAGAGCGTTAATAACTATTGACGATCCGATTGCACAACTTAAACTTTATAGGGCAATTTTAGAAAAGGATCTTTCTGTCCGTAAGACAGAAGAGGAGGTCCGCGCTATTCAGGAGAAACACCCTGAAAAATCGCAAAAGTTAAAGAACAACAGGGAACTACCTCATACCGAATCACAACTGAAGGAGCACTTAATTAATAAATTAGGCTGGGCTGCCGAAATTAAAATGGGCACAAAAGGTGATGGCAAAATTGTTATT
>DQHR01000142.1 GCA_003531155.1 Bacteroidales bacterium
TCCTAGAATATCAGCAGATTTTATAACAAGCGTATAGGTTGTGTTTGGTTTTAGCCATTCAATAGGAGCGGTATAATGATTCTCGGATAAGCCATTGAGCGTATAGCTCAATTTTTCAACACCTGAAATATCGTCGGTTGCAGCAAGGTATATTTTTAATCCTTTTAGGAAGACAGGAATGCGCTTATCATTTTCAGTTATATGGCTGTGTGGTTCGTTACTAAAATGGTAGAGAATTTTGGGTGCTTGATTATCGACGTTGAATTTGAACGATAAAAGGTTTACATTATCGACATTATCGAAAGCATTACATACGATTTCATGTTTACCCGCGGTTTCAACCGTAAATGGTTCGGAATAGAGTCTTTCTTCAGTACCCTTTACCTGATAGTTAATCTTACTCACACCAGCTCCATTATCGTTGGCGTGAATTGATATTTTCGTTTTTGGTCCAATCCACAGCGTATCGCGAATGGTAGTTTTTGGACCTGTAAAAAAGTATGAAATTTGAGGTCCCGTAATATCAACAACTGGTATCGTAAACGATTCGGTGTGAGTATCGGAGATACTTTGGTTTCCAACATTGTCAATAGCAAACGATTTTATACTTGCAACACCAAGAATATCCGATAGATAAACAGGCCTTTCGTATATCGTGAAAGGCTCTTTGTTGAGCGAATATTTTATTTCTTTAATCCCCGATTTATTGTCGACAGCTGCAATTCGGAGTTGACTTCGTCCCGATGAGAATTCTTTACCAGCAACAATATAAGTGTTACCAACAATTTCTTCGAATACCATTGGTGGTGTCTTGTCAACGTAGAATGTAAATGCTTTGGTTTCCTCAACATTGTCTACTTCATCAACTGAATACCATTTAATGGTATGCTCTCCTTCATCAATGGTTGATGCTTTAATCGGACCTGAGTAAAGGGTTACCGTTCCACTATCAATAGCATAGAAAGTTTGTTTTACACCAAGAGCATCAATGGAAGTGATTGATAAACTAGAACGTCCCGAAATGATATTATCGAATTTATCACCAACTAGGTCAAGGTGAGATAGGGGAGGAGTGTTATCAACAAAAAGCGTCTTTTTAATGGGTTTCTCCTTGTTTCCTACATTATCAACGGAATAAACCGATAATTTATACTCACCCTCGCTTTTGAGCATAATTGGATCGGAGTATTTTATTATAGCACCATCGTTAAGTGTATAGTATATTCCCAGTAACCCAGCATCTGGGTCGATGGAGTTTAACTCAATAATCCCTTGACCCGAAATATAAAAAACGCTATCCATTAATACACCCTTGTTGGAGTCATAATCAAGTTTAGTCTTTGGCGGCATTGCATCGGCAAAAATGTCGAGACTTACCCAACGACCTAGGTGAGCGTTAAAACGAGTTAGTCGTTTGAAACCATGACCATTCCATTGGAGAGCTTCTGAACCCACATCGCTCTTTAGCATAATGCTATTACTCCCATCTGCAGAAAGTCCAATGTAAAGATTTGTTTTTGTCCCCGATTTGATAATGACCTTTCCTAACGAATCTCTTAAAAACGAACGAATAGAATCGTTTTGCGCTGATAAATTCAGGTTAAAGAGTATTAGGAGTGATATGATAATGAACTTTGGCATTTACGGATATTATAACAATCTATTTATTAGCATTTATTTCATTGGGAGTATCCTAAATTCGACTCTCCGATTTTCCTGATGCTTTTCGTCGGAACAATCAACCCCTTTTGTACATTCGTTAACCAACATAGTATCTCCAAATCCTTTAAAAGATAGCCTGTTGTTGTATATGCCTCTTTGAATTAAATATTCAACAACCGCTTCCGCTCTTCTTTCGGATAGCTGAAGATTGTATTGTGAATCACCTTGACTATCGGTATGGGCACGAATTTCGATTTTAATTTCGGGGTATTCATTTAAGACTTGTACAAATTCATTTAGCTCCTCTTTGCTTTCAGGACGCAGTCTGTTACTATTAATATCGAAATAGATATTATTAATCTTTACAATTGCATTAACAGCAGTAATTACACGATATGAAACGGTGTCGCTAACATTTCCAACATTATCAATGGCATAGGCTTTTACTTGGTAATCGCTTACTTTCTCGAATGAAACAATCTTTGTTGGAGTAAATTCTGAACCATCAACCGAAACAAAAATATTTTGAACCCCAGAGTAGTTGTCTTTTGCTATCAGTTCAGCTATTGAACCCTCATCTACGTAAAATCGCTTTCCTGAACTCATCAAAAGACCTTTTTTAAACTTGATAGAGATTTTGGGGGCAATTCCATCGGCAAATATTTTAAAGGTTACAGGTTTATTTGTTGCATCTGTGGTTTGGATATAGTGTAAGCCATTATCCTCGAAAATCATTGGATTTGTTCGGGCATCGTTTGTGGGTATAATGTATTTGGTTGCATTATTATCGGCGGGTGCAACGAAAAAATACGCTGGAACATCTGTTTTGACGTAAACCTGGCCAATGCTATCAACATACATATTCGAAGGGTTTTGTTGCCCAAATGCAATATGAACGGTTGAGATGATGAGGGATATAAAAAAAATAATTTTGCCGAACATATTATGATAATTCAGTTTTTTTATCGTCTAATTTAAAGCCAATTACTAAAATATCGTCGAGTTGCTTATTTCTTTCACCCATCCAAGATACAATTTTTTGATCTAATATTTCCTTTTGTTTTGCCATAGGAAGCAGATGTATTTCAAGGAGTAAGTTTTTAAGTTGCTGGGTTGAGAACTTAAGATCTTCTTCTCCCCCAAATTGATCTGTGTAGCCATCGGTGAAAATGTAAATGTATGAAGGCGAAGTAATATCAATGTTATGTAGTGTAAATTCTCTCTTAACCTCTTTTTGAATGCCACCAACAGGGACTGGATCACCTTTAATGTGATGTACTTTGCCGTTTGAGATACAAATCAGAGGGTTTTTTGCTCCCGCATACTCAATTCTTTTCCCTCTATCCTTAACAACGCAGATTGCCATATCCATTCCATCACGATTATCGCTTTTATTCTGCTTAAGGAGGTATCGAATTGATTTATGTAGTTCATTAAGCATTTCGTTGGGCTTAACAATTCCGCTTCGGGTAATAGTTTCGAGCAGGTTGAATCCTATCATCGACATAAAGGCTCCTGGAACTCCATGACCAGTGCAATCCACTGCAGTTATAATTAAACCCCTTTCATTCTCGGAGATATTGCTTAGTTTAATGTTATGGCGATGGGTTTTATCATTCTCATCATGTTTCCCAGAATAAGCTGTAAACCAGTAAAAATCGCCACTTACTGCTTCACGGGGCTTAAAGTAAACAAACGAATCGGATATGAAATTTTTAAAATTATCTTCGGTAGGTAGTAGTGCCTCTTGTATTTGTTGGGCATAGCTGATGCTGCTGGTTATATCGGTATTTTGCTTCTCAATTTTTACTACGGCTTTTACCAACTCCATGCTTTGTTGCTCAATCATATCGCGTTGCTCAGTGATCTCTATATTTTGTTTAGCAAGCAGTTTGTTAGCTTTCTTTTTATTCCAAAGGCTAATAAATAGAAGTGTTGAGAATGCTAAAATAGCGATGATTATAACAATGAAAATATTCCTGATTAATCGTTCATTTTGAAGAGCAATTTGCTGGAACTCTTTTTCGCGATTTAGCTGTTCAATCTGATCTTTTTGAGCGGAGGTGAGTTTTTCAGTTTTTTGTAAGTTTTTCTCAGTTTTATCAAGGATCTCTTTGTTTTCATTAAGAGCAATTTGAGTTTGCTGTTTTTGCGTTTCGGCTACTTGTGCTCTGCTTTGAGCTTCTTCAACCTTAATTTTTGCTTCGGCTTCTTTTCTCTCAATTTCTTGTTTCTGAATGTTACGAGTTATTGTGGTGTACAGATTAAAATACTCTGCCGATTTTTGTGTATTCCCCAGTTTCTCGTAATTACTTGCTAGTATAGAGTAGATATTTCGGAGTAATTTGATTTCATTTAATTCTTTGGCAATAGTTAATGCTTCATCCAAACTGCTAATTGCTTTGTTGTATCCTGCTATTTGAGAATAAGTATTGGCTATATTTATTAATGTTGAAGCAATTTCATAGCGTTTGTGTGCAGTTCTACATTCAACAAGGCATTTTTCGAAGTTTACTAGTGCATTTGAATAATCTCCCAAATCAGTATAAGCCATTCCTATATTATTATAGCTATTTTTAATGGCATTTCTATTACCCACCTTTTCGTACATCTCAATGACTTTTTGGAAGTTGGGAATAGCTTCTTTGGGGATGCCACTTGTCCAGTAGGTTGTTGCAATACTATTGTAATAATACCCCGCCTGATTAAAATCTCCAGTTTCTTCTAATTCTTTAGCCTTTGTAAAACTTTCACTAACCTCTTTTTGAGCCGATTCAGAGAGCTGTTTTTGGGCAAAGGCATGTTGGAGTGCCAGCATTAAAGCCGACAACAGAATTGGTATTATAATTTTTCTTGGGTTCAAACTATTCTTCACTAATTAATGTTACTTGCAAGTCCGTCATTCTTTTAAACTCTTCTCCTTCTTCGTGCATATCTTCATCATTTGCATTATAATGCCAAAGTAAATCAACATCATATCCTTGTTTGGGAAGGCACTCAAGAAGCGTTATAATCTCAAGGATTTTCTTGGCTGATGATGAGTTTAAATAAAGTAATCGAAGATTAACAGTAGTTTTTTGCTGAGGAGATTTTATATACTCTTTAACTAAGTTGAATAGCGGGTTATAACATGCATTGGCATTTTCAGGGAGCGATTTTCCTACTATCTCAATGAAACCTTTTTCAGCATCAAACATAATTGATGGTGAATCTTCGGATGCAGCGGTAAAGTATCCTTCCATTATTTTTAAAGTTTGATTTGAACACACTTTCAATAATACAAAAATAAACGATCAATTATGCAAACCTACTAAATAGAGGCTGAATAAGAATGATTTAGATCAACTCTTAAAATTATTGAATTTATATGTTGTTCATTTTGTTATATATACGGATTAATATCTGCAAAAAATGGATTGTATCTTTACTGTGAAGTAAAACATGTTTCTTAACATGTTTCTGTGGAATATTGCTTAAGTCGAAGTTATTCATGAGTATGAACAAAATAAATTTAATTTTAAATCTTGATTTGATTCAATTTTTCTTAAATCGTCTTTTAGGTGATGCTTAAACTTATAAATTTGTCGAGCAATTTTTGAATAAACAATTGAAAACTAAATAATACAAGGAGGTTCCATGACAAAACGTAATGTAATTATCATTGGTGCAGCCGGAAGAGATTTTCACAACTTCAATACTTTCTTCCGCGATAACGAGAGTTATAACGTTGTAGCTTTCACTGCAGCTCAAATTCCTGATATCGATGGACGTAAATATCCCGCCGAATTAGCAGGAAAACTTTACCCAGCAGGTATTCCAATTCATGCTGAGGAAGAGCTAGTAAAACTTATTAAAGAGCTTAAAGTTCAAGACTGTGTTTTCTCTTATAGCGATGTTCCATACAACCGAGTAATGAACCTAAGTTCAGTAGTTAACGCTGCTGGTGCAAACTTCATGCTATTAGGTCCTGCTGAAACTCAAGTTAAGAGTTCAAAACCAGTTATTGCAGTTGTTGCAACTCGTACAGGTTGCGGAAAATCACAAACATCTCGTAAAGTTATTGAGCATTTAATGGCTCAAGGCTTAAAGGTTGTTGCTGTTCGTCATCCAATGCCTTATGGTGATTTAGTTGCTCAAAAAGTTCAACGTTTTGCTACAGTTGAAGATTTAAAGAAACACAAATGTACTGTAGAGGAGATGGAAGAGTACGAACCACATGTAGTTCGCGGTAACGTTATTTACGCTGGTGTTGACTATGAGGCAATTGTTCGTGCAGCCGAAATAGATCCCGATGGTTGTGATGTTATTCTTTGGGACGGTGGAAACAACGACTTCCCATTTTATAAATCAGATTTAACTATTACCGTTGCTGATCCACATCGTGCTGGTAATGAAGTTTCTTACTATCCGGGTGAGGTTAACATGCGTATTGCTGATGTTATCGTTATCAACAAAATGGATTCAGCTTCTCCAGAAGGAATTCAAATTGTTCGCGACAACATTCGCAAAACCAACCCAAAAGCTATCGTTGTTGACGGTGCTTCTCCAATTAAAGTTGATGATCCAAGCCTTATCGAAGGTAAGCGTTGCTTAATCGTTGAGGATGGCCCAACCTTAACTCACGGTGAAATGAAGATTGGTGCTGGTACTATTGCAGCTCGTAAATTTGGTGCTTCTGAGGAAATCGATGCTCGTCCTTACTTAGTTGGAAAACTAAAAGAAACTTACGAGATCTATCCAAACATTGGTTGCATCCTACCTGCTATGGGTTATGGTGAGCAACAATTAAAAGACCTTGAAGCTACTATCAATAAAACTGATTGCGATACAGTAATTATTGGTACTCCAATTGATCTTAACCGTATCATCAAGATTAGCAAACCAAACACTCGCGTTTATTACGATCTAGCTGAGATTGGACAACCTGATTTAAAAGGTGTTCTTGAGAACTTTGTTAAGAAACATAATCTTAAAAAATAATTATTTTCTTAATGTATAACCTAAGGCTGCTCCAGTAATGGAGCAGCTTTTTGTTTTAGTATTTAGACTAGTTTAACTGATAGTTTTTCGATGGTATAATTATTGCTACTTTTGCCACGGAATTTTATTGAATGAGAAACTTACTGTATGCTTTAGCTTTTTTCCCATTATTTTCATGCCATTCGTTAATGGCATTGGGAAGTTATTGCCTACAGGATACATTAAAAGGCTACAATGCATCTGCATCGTTCCCAAAATCGAAATTGGGTGTTGATGTGATGGTACTTATGACAGGCGAACAGCGAGAAGTTGAGATTCGTAAATTTTCTACTAAGTTTATCTATTATTCTAGGCCTGGTGAGTCCATAATGACTCAGATTGATAGGCGTTTAGTGAACGCAATTTACTATCGAAGTGGTAGAAAAGAGATTATAACTCCTAAAGCGGTGGATATTCCTCAAAGTAGCGATTGGGAAAAGATAAAGATTACCGATAACCCAAAGGACGTTGGTCCAACAATGATTGAGATTGATGTTATTGAGGTTGAAGTTGAGGCAAATACACGTGAACAGTATGTGAAACCGCAAACTCTTGAAAATTCAGCGAATATAATACTTAGAAAGAAAGCAGCTCTAATAAATGGGGAATTGGTTCTAATCAAAAAGAAATCACATAGCCGGCCTTATGGTGAAGCACCATCGTTAAGGGTTGAAGCTGTTGCTTATCGAAAAATATAGGTAAAGTTCTTTTTGAAAATAATTCCTCTGACCTATAATTAATGTATAGAACATCATCTTTTTATTCGTATTCGTGATAAATATTTTAGATGAGTTTTCAATCTTCTTAGTTATAGAATTTTAGAATTTGTAGGAAAACCCTATGCCCAGTATCTCTTTAAATTGGATTCGAGGTTTTTCTACATTGTTTTCATCTTTAATTTTAATTTTGTCGTCGTAGATGAGTTGAGTGCTTAAATTCACTGAAATATACTTGTTAAGCTTCAAAGCGATTAAAGTTTCCCAGTTCACAACTATGTTTTGAGGATCCTTTGAGTAGTTCGAGAATAGGTCAATTTTAGTGGTAAAAGAAACATTCTTCATGAACTCACTTATGAAATCATTTTTTGAATAAATCATTCGCACGTAACCCCCAAACTCACTTTTTGAATTTTTGCCCTTTTCTACTCCAAACGCACCAAGATCTGCAAGGTATTGATCTCTTACAATTGTTAATTTACCTGTAAAAGGGNNGGCGAAGATACTTAAATATGCATCTGGCTTATAGTCGACACCTAACGCAAGAACTACATATGCTGGAGCAAATCGGTTAGATATTTTTATCCTTGTTGTATCGTTTGGATAGTTATATCCAACATCCATTTGGGTTTTAAAGTTAACAAGTGCTGCATAGTAGAAATTCTTAAATGCTTCACGACCGTATTTTGAAAGGAGGTCGATTTTGTCATCGGTTTTTTTTGTGTATTTAACTCCTTCTTGAGAAAGAATTCCATAACCTAAGTCTAAAGAGTTATCCCAAGCATTCTTACCTTTTTTATACTTCGCAAAAAGGCTAAGAATACCATTGGTTGCAATAGAGTTTTGCCCTCCAGCAGCCCAGTTATTAAGAGATGTTTGAGCAAAGTTGATACCAATAACGGCACCTTTTTTCCAACCTTTAATAGTGTCTGTTGGTTGTGCTTTAAGGGTTTTCTCCGCTTCTATCACTTGTCCGGTTGAATGACAATAAGTTATTACTGATAAGATAATTAAAAATAGTTTTACCTTTTTCATTCAAGTTTGAGTTTTGGGAAGTCAAGGAAATTCAATTCTTAACAACGCTTTATAAGTATATTTCATTCAATAATAAATGCTGCTTGGAAAAAATTATTTACAGCACCAATGAGTCTCATATTTATGTAAAACGACTCTGTAAATATTTTATAAGCAAGAAATTCGTGATTTGGAACATTGAACTCATCGAAAATAATAATGTCGCCTTTTCTCAGATGTGGAGCTAGGCTCGTTAAAACATATAAAGTTGATGAGAAAAGATCAGCATCCATATGAATCACTTTCCTTTTATTGCTATTAAAGTTAGTTGACTGAATGAAGAGAGGTAGTGTTTCCTGAAATAATCCTTTGTGAAAAGCGGTTCTTGAATCGTTTACTTGTGGAATATTTGCTTTCATATCACCTTTACTAAAGGCACCCCAATTTTCAGGGAGGCCTTCAAAAGTATCGAAACCAAAAAAATTGTTGTTCTCGTTTTTACAATTACTTATCCACCATCGAAACGAGTGGGCTTGACAAACACCAAACTCTAAATAATCAAAAGGCTGTTTGTCCAATTTTTGATTTTCAACGATATAGTTATAAAGAGAATAACGCTTTGAATAATCTCTTTTGAAAAAAGAGGAATGATAATAAATGTTCTTTTTATTTTGTTTTGATATCCATTTTGAAAGACTTATTGTATTCGAAATTAAGAATGAAATATTTCTAAACCAACCAAATAAAATATGAGGGCGGCTTATTATTACAAGGTTTTTTAAAAAAATAAAGATCAGTTTGATTAATTTTCTCATCTGAAAACAAAATGCATTTAAAAATTTATTCTATAAATAAAAACGTTCTTTTACTACATTTTAAGAAGAACGTCAGCGACCATTCCAAATCCCACATATATAGAACAGAAATGGAAATTGTTTAAAAATTCCGACAAAATTAAACTTTTTGCAATATATAGCTGAAGTAGATCAGTTCTCTGTTCGCAAATTGTTTGTAAACGACGGAATCTTTAACTCCAGCAAATTCCCTAAATTGATTAATAAATGGTTTGGGAACACTTTTCGATATTTCTGTCATTCTGCGGTCATGATCTTCGTCCAATGCTTGAAGAACGTTTGGTGTTATATCGCTTTTCTTCGTTATCTGCATTTCGGAGTCGCTTAGCTGTTTTTCCAGCTCATCCATTTCGTGAGAGTATCTAAAGTCTGTAAAAAGGAAATGACCTCCAGGTTTAAGCACCTTTTTAACTTCTTTAAGAAAGCGGCTCATCGATTCGTAGCAGTGCGATGATTCAACATTGATAACAGCGTCAAAACTCTCGTGAGTGAATGGAAGATTCTCTGCATCACCTTCAACAAATCTTAAACCCTCTCGACCATGATTTTTATTGCAAAGTTTTACAGCATTGCTTGAGTAATCGAGCCCAACCATCGAGCTAGGATTAAGATATTTTTTTATCATCGAAGCTCCGCCACCACGACCGCTGCCAATTTCTAAAAGAATTTTATTTTCGAGTTCAATCTCACTTGCAAGGTGATGGTAAAGTTGGAAAGATAAGCGGTTTACTTCATCGGATGTTTCAAGGATTGGCCTCTGATCATGATTGTTAATATGAGCATAACCATAGTTCATAAACGACCATTGATCTTGTTTGATAAATTTAGCCATGAATTGATACATCCATTTCCGGGTGATCTTTCGAAAACCGGGGATAATGCCACAAAGCCACAAATAAAATTTCACGAATAATGACGCCATGCTAACCCTCCTCCTCGAAGGCTTTAAGTTAATAAACCTGTATTTTACTGAGCTGACAGTAATTCAGATTTATGAGGAGCTACCCCTTAAGAAGGAGTTTCATCATCGATATTTGTAGTTCTGACAGCCCTTATTACCCCCAAATGTACGTATTTATTGGATTGCAAACCCAATAAATTTGAATAAAAGGGACAGAGGGGAAGAATTCTTTATTTTATGACTTATTGGTCTCTTCTTGTATTGGGTTAAATTCACCTTCCCATCGAGCAATTACAGCAGTGGCCAAGCAGTTTCCAATCACATTAACCGAGGTGCGAGCCATATCCATTAACTCATCGATACCTAGAATGATATAAATAGGCCAAGTGGGTAGTCCAAAACTTGCTGCCGTTCCAAGTAAAATGACTAGAGATGCTCTTGGTACACCAGCAACTCCTTTACTTGTGAGCATCAAGGTAAAAACAATTAGTAATTGTTTATCAATTGAAAGATGAATTCCGCTAACCTGTGCCACAAATATAGTTGCAAGCGAAAGGTAAAGGGTTGTTCCATCGAGGTTGAAACTATAACCTGTTGGCATTACAAAGGCTACAATCTTTCGTGGAACGCCGAATTGTTCCATTCTTTCCATTGCAACTGGTAGAGCAGATTCTGAACTGGTTGTTGCAAAAGCTATTGTTACTGGTTCCGAGATGGCTTTTACAAAGCTACGAACTGGGATTTTAAAAATTAAAGCTATGGGAAGTAAAACACCCAGCAGGAATATTGTTAATGAAACATAAAGTGTGGCCAAAAGTTTGAATAGGTTAAAAAGAATATCAAGTCCCATGTGACCAATGCTATAAGCAATTGCTGCAAATACTGCGAATGGAGCGAAGAACATGATTACCTGAGTAAACTTAAACATCGTTTCAGCAAGCGATTCGGTAAAACGAATCATCGGGTTCTTATGCTTATCTTTTAACATGGCGACAGCAATTCCGAATAGTATGCTGAAAACGACAATTTGTAACACTTGCCCCTCATATATTGATTTAGCAATGTTTTCGGGGAAAACATGAAGAATTAGATCTGCTCCTGTTACTACTGCAACCTCAGGTAGATTGGCTTGATTTATAGCTTCTGGAACTACAACTCCAACGCCAGCTTGGCTAATATTTATGGCTAGTAATCCAATTACTAATGCTATTGTTGAGGCAATTTCAAAATATAATAACGATTTCCAACCCATGCGCCCAACTTGCTTAAGGTTAGAGTGACCAGCAATTCCAACAACAATTGTTGCAAAAAGGAGAGGGGCAATAATTGTTTTAATTAAACGGAGGAAAATCTTGCTAACCACATTGAGGTTAATTGCAATTTGAGGTAAATCGTGCCCAAACTCAGCCCCAACAATCATGCTAATTAGAATCCATGTTGTTAGCGATTTTTTGTAAAATGCGTAACCAACTATTGAAGCAATGGCAACCCATCGAAAAATCATCAATACATCGCTATTTATAGCAAATAATCCATAATGACTTCCAAGATTTAGAACTGATGCTACAAAGAGTATCGAAAGCATTGAGATTAGGTAGTAAGATGGGACTTTCCCATTCTTCGGTTGATTTTTTTCGGGGCTTGAGATATTAGAATCGGGTATCAATTTGCGTAATTTTAGATTTTGGAATTATACAAACATAATCAAATATTGATTTGGAGTTGCTCCTCAAATTTAAAATGATTTTTTCTTTATTAATTGAAACCTATTACATGGTTTAACCTTTTGATTAAGATGATAGCTTGAGGTTTAACCGAATATCATATAGTTTAATATAAATAGAAATTATGCCTATAGAGTAGATAATTGCAACTAAGTGGCGTTTAAAAATAAATGAATTGTACCATTCAAGATGTAGGTAACGCAGTACATCTTCCATATTAAGGAGATATGCTAAGCAGATAATTGCAGATGGGAAGAAATTCTTGCTAATAATAGAGTAAGCAATAATAAATATCAGTGCTGGGTGCGAGTATCGCTCGTGCATTTGCGTGTTGAAAAAGAAGAATAGCAATGGAATTAGGGATGATATAAGTAGAATTTTTTCGACTGATATAAATTCTTCGGATCGCTTTACTATTTTCAAGTATGCCATTTTAATTAATGGGAATAGCGCAACAAAAGATGTTAAAAAGAAAATGATCAGCCCCCAATGTTTACATGTAACTCCTAAGTACTTTGTGCTATCGGGTATTTGCATTAAACTACCCTTAAAAAACCAAAACCAAAAATTATAGGCATTCATCGATATAACAGGGTATTTGCCGAACGAACCTACTATAACACTTAAGACTCTGCTAATATCATCCTTGATAATAAATGGGAGTAAAATCAGTAATTGAATGATTAAAACAGACCCTGCCCAAAGAGAAAGATTTTTAAGACTAAATCTTTTAATCATGAGTGGGAGTAACATTAAACCAAGAACCGGTATGAATATTATTGCTTGTAGTTTAAGATTTATTGCAAGTAATAGAAATACTAGTGAGAGGGTGATTTTTTCTTTTAATGCATAGTAAAAGGAGATAAAAAGAAATGTTGACAGAATGCCATCAATTTGCCCCCAAATTACTGAGTTGTAAAAAATGGCGATGTTTAAAAAATAGAACATTGAATAAACAATCAGCTCATAACGATTATCGATTTTCTCTTTTAAAAATTTAATGAGATAAAATCCTCCAACAAATTCAAAGGCAATAGTAATCATCTTAAGCAGATAGATGTTTTGTTCTATCTTTTCAATGCTTCCTTGAAAATATCCAAATACCCAAAGAAAATACTGGTAAAGAGGTAGGTAGTCGGTCCAAGATTTATAGGCATTTCCTAAGCCGTTTGAGAATAGATATTTCGTCCACTCCTTCCAGCAAAAGGTGTCGGCTCCATGACCATCTTTAGGAAGAATTATGATATAAGTTGTATAAAGAAGAAGGTAAATGACTATAAACTCTTTGTTAGCAGCAATTGTTTTAAGTAAATTCTTTAAGGCAGACATTGTCTTGTTAAACTTTTGTGAACTCAAAAATATAAAAAATGGGATTAGAATTCTCTAATCCCATTCTTTAAAATAGAATGATTTTTAGAATGATGTAATCCTTATTTCAGTCCTTCTGTTTTGTTGATGCTCTTCCTCGGTGCATTTTACACCATCAGCACACTGATTTTTTAGCTTCGATTCGCCATAACCTTTGGCAACTATTCTATCATTAGAAATGCCTTTGCTGATGATATATGCAACAGCAGAATCAGCACGCTTTTGTGAAAGTGCTTGGTTAGAAATTGCGTCACCACGGGCATCGGTATGTGAGCCTAGCTCAATCTTAATATCAGGATTATCATTTAGGAATGCCACCACTTTATCAAGCTCTATAACGGCATCCTTACGGATGTTCCATTTGCCCAAGTCGTAGTAAATATTAACCTCAATGGTTTTATCCATATCGATTTTTTCGATAGAAACATCGATAAATTCATTGATATCAACATAACCTGGTTTTTGCCCTACTGTGGAGTATGAGCCTTTTGTAGTTAAAAAACCCTTTTTCTCAAATGAAATCTCATAGGCTGTGTTAGGTTCAAGTTTAACCTTAAATCCTTCAACTTCAGGTGTTATTAATGTAGTATAATTATCACCAGCAATATGTTTAATATTTATTTCAACTTTAGGAACAACCTCTTTTGAGCCTCTAATGTATACGTTACCATAAATTCCCCACTCTTGAACTCGTTCAAGGGTAATCGGAACCTTCACTAGACCTGAATTTTCAGGACGTTTATCCGGATCAATATCAATAATTGCAGAGGAATATCCATTACGTGTTACTGTTATTTTGTACTTAAGGTCAGGTTTTATTTCGTAGCTAAAAGTGTTTAAAGCACCAGTGTTTAACGTTTGGGGGTTTGATCCATCAGCTAGAGTAAGTACAACATTGGAACTGTCAAGTTTGTGTCCATCCATGGCATCAGTAACATCTCCTTCTAAATCGAGTGCCAGCCGCATCGGATTGGTTACAATGAAACGGTAAATGTCGTCATCTCCCTTTCCTCCCGGTCGATTTGAAGCAAAGTACCCATGAACACCATCGGGGGCTAGGTAAATTCCAAAATCATCATTATTGGAGTTAATGGGATAACCCATATTTAAAACAGCATAGGTACCATCATTTTTTTTGAAAGCTTCAAATAGATCTAGTCCTCCCATTCCTTGGCGACCGCTTGATGCAAAGTAAAGATGCCCGTTGCTATGAATGAAAGGGAACATGTCATCGCTTGAAGTGTTTATTTCTGCTCCCATATTTACAGGATCTGACCAACCATCCTCGGTTCGTGTAACGTAATAGATATCCGTTGCGCCGTAACCTCCAGGCATATTTGAAGCAAAGTAAAGTGTTTTTCCATCAGGCGAAAGGCTAGGATGGCCACAAGAGTAGTCGCGACTATTAAACTTCATGTTTTTTAAACTTCCCCAAACACCTAAAGTATTTTTTTTAGCGTAAAGAATTTTTAGGTTATTTACGCCTTCCTTCCCTTTACGGGGGATACGATGCTTAAAAGTGTTTCGAGTGATGAACACTTCCGTTTCAGTTGTGTCAAAACAAACTGGGCCATCATGGTATAAGGTATTAAACTTTTTCCCAAACGGCTGTACTCTAATCGCCGATGCATTATCGTTTGCAATTGAGTATAAGGCAAAGAACGGAGTGTTTTTCCATGAATCCTGAAAGCGGATAATTGCTTGATCGTTACGAGCAGATGCAAATAGAATCTTACCTTCGTAAGGAACAGCACCAAAATCGGAATTTTCGGAGTTGAAAGGAACCTCTTCGATTTTATATCGCTCTTTCTCCTTCAATTTTTTTATAAAATCTGTTGTTCCTTTTTGCTCCAATGCACGCTTATCGTTTGCATTAACTTGAAGGTATTTTTCAAGCCAAAGATCAGCCTCCTCGTATTTGCCATTATATTTTAATGACTGGATATAAAAGTAGAGCTCCTCCTGAGTGTATCTACCTTCGTCAATTATCATTCTTAGAAAATCCTCAGCATTTTTTGTATCCGATACTTTATAGTATGCAATAGCGAGGTTTCTGATCAAACTATCATTTTTGTAGCCCTTGTTAGCTAGCTCTTTATATAAATGAATAGCTCTTACATAGGCTGTATACTGAAAGTATTTATTTGCTTTACGCTCCTGTATGCCTGCGTACAGCGAATCTAACTTATTCAGTTTTTGTGCGCTTACACTTACGCTAATCAAAAGAGTAAGCATAAGTAAAAGAAAGTATTTATTTGAACGTATCATTTTTGATATATGTTATTGTAATTGTGTATTATTATATCACTCAAGTTTAAAAGTATCGGGGCGATTTAATTTTACGTGGAGAAAACTTATCAAAGTCAAAACTCAATAATATTTCGTGACTACCCCTACTCATTCCGTTAAGTTTATTAAGCGTAATATCGTATGAATAACCTAGCATAAGTTGATCGTTTACTCTCATCTCGAAAAGAAATGCAACAGCATCACCAATTCGGTATGATGCGCCAAACCAAAATCTTTCTCTGTAGAATAGTTGAGCCGTAATATCTGTTGATAGAGGGGCACCCGTGACCACTTTCTCAACAAATGAAGGTTTTAAGGCTAGATCCTGATTTATTTTGAAAACATATCCTGCAATCAGAAAATAGTGACGTTTCATCTCACTGAGCGAGTTTGATGATGGTGCCTGTTTGGTTAGGTCGTTTTGAAATAGTTTAGGAATAGCAATTCCAGCATACCATTTATCGGAATAGTAGTATGTTCCGAAACCCATGTTTGGATGAAACTTTTTCTGTTGATCTTGTTGAAATGCAATGTCGTTGTTTTGGGTTAAGTCTAAACGACTCAAACCAACAGTGTAGTTGTAGAACCCGCCTTTCAATCCAAGCGAAAGAGTAGTTCCTTCTGTAATCCTAATGCGATATGCATATGTTGCGCTTAGATAGAAGTTTTTGACAGGTCCTATCTCATCACTAACAATCGAGAAACCAACACCTGCTTTCTTTTCGTTTAGTGGCGTGTGAACAGCCAGCGTGTAAGTTTTTGGAGCACCTTCAACCCCAACCCATTGCAAACGAGTAAGAGCAAGAACATTCAAAGCATTGGTTGTGCCCGTATATGCTGGATTAACCGAAAGGGTATTAAACATATACTGTGTGTACATGGGCTCCTGCTGAGCCTTTGCTGTTTTTATTGTTGCTCCAATAAGTATGATTAGCACAACAACTTTTATTGATTTAAACTTCATATTTAATGTTTTAATCTATCGTGTTAAGTAAACATAACCGGTTGACTTCTTGCCATTATCATGAATTTTTACCACATAGAAATATGTTCCGCTTGGCAATTGTGTTCCAGAATAAACACCAGTATTGGATCTTCCATCCCAGTTATTCTCGTATTTTGATGATGTGTATACAATGTTACCCCAACGGTTAAGAATATCAATGCTTACACGGTTGTAGTTCTCAAGTCCTGGAATTACAAAATTGTCGTTGATCCCATCTCCGTTTGGAGAGAAGCCATCAGGAATAATAATTGTATTCTCGATAGTGATATTTGCAATCGCGGTTGAGCAATCACCATCGACATCACAAACCTGATAGGTAAAGCTGTCTTCACCAGCATATCCAGTCTCAGGAGTATAGGTGATCGTATTATCAGCATTGATAACTATAGTACCATGTATAGGTTGATTAACAACAGTAACAGCTAATCCTCCATCCTCTAAACCAGTATCGTTAGAGAGAACATTAATCACAACTTCTTTATCCTTTTCAGTTGAGGCGTTATCGTCTACAGCGACAGGGAGGTGATCTGTTCCAGTAGAGTTTACGGTAATTGTAACCGTTGCCGTTGCGCAATCACCATCGGCATCGCAGACCTGATAGGTGAAGCTATCGTTGCCAACGTACCCAGTTGAAGGGGTATAGGTAATCGTATTGTCAAGGTTGATAACGATTGTACCATGTGTAGGTTGATTAGTTGTAATTACTAATCCACCATCTTCTAGGCCAGTATCGTTGGCGAGTACGCTAATTACAACTGCATTATTCTCTTGTGTTGTGGTATTATCGTCTACAGCCACTGGGATATGATCAGTAATGGTAGCGTTAACGGTAATTGTAACTGCTGCAGTTGCACAATCACCATCGGCATCGCAAACCTGATAGGTGAAGTTATCGTTGCCAACATACCCATTTGAAGGAGTATAGGTAATCGTATTGTCAAGGTTGATAACGATTGTACCATGTGTAGGTTGATTAGTTACAGTAACTACTAATCCACCATCCTCTAGACCGGTATCGTTTGCGAGTACGCTAATTACAACCGCATTATTCTCTTGTGTTGTGGTATTATCGTCTACAGCCACTGGGACATGATCAGTAATGGTAGCGTTGACTGTTATAGAAACCGTTGCCGTTGAGCAGTCACCATCGGCATCGCAAACCTGATAGGTGAAGCTATCGTTGCCAACGTACCCAGTTGAAGGGATATAGGTAATCGTATTGTCAGGGTTGATAACGATTGTACCATGCGTAGGTTGATTAGTTACAGTAACTACTAATCCACCATCCTCTAATCCATTATCGTTAGCGAGCACGCTGATTACAACTGCAATATTTTCTTGTGTTATGGTATTATCGTCTACAGCCACAGGGAGATGATCTGTACTGGTAGAGTTAACGGTAATAGTAATTGTTGCAGTAGCACAATCGCCATTATTATCACAAATTTTATAGGTGAATGAATCATTGCCAGTAAAGCCAGAATTAGGTGTGTAGGTTATTGTGTTATCAGCATTTACAACATAAGTTCCATTCGTTGGGTTAACAGTAATGGTTACCACAACTGGACCATCGTTTAAGCCAGTGTCGTTACTAAGAACATCTATTGTAACAGGAGTATCCTGATTTGTATTAGTGATATCGTTTGTTGCTACTGGTATAAAGTTTGGTGTTGTACTTACCGAAGAGGTTTCATCATCTGAACTTGGATCTGCCTGATCGCCAGTTACGGTTGCTGTATTGGTGTAATTACCCGTTGCATTAACACTTGCAATAATATCCAAAGTAACAGTTGAGCCGTTATTAAGATTACCAATAGTCCATAACCCTGTACTAGAATTGTAAGCACCGCTTCCATTGTCTGAAACGTAGATATATCCTGATGGTAGAGCATCTGTTGCTTTTACCCCACTGGCATTGCTTGGACCATTATTGGTTACGGTTAGGGTAAATACTACGTTCACTCCAACATTTGGTGTGCTGTTATTTACAGTCTTAACTATAGTAAGGTTGCTTTGAGCAACGGGAGTTGTATTTATCGATGCTGTATTATCGCCAGTTGATGGATCTGGTTGATCCGCTGTTACGCTTGCGCTGTTGGTATAGTTGCCTGATGCATTCACCTTGGCTGTAATATCTAGAGAAGCCGATGTGCCGTTGGCAAGATTACCGATAGTCCAAACCCCAGTTCCGCTAATGTAAGCACCAGAGCCATTATCAGAAACGTAGGTATATCCCGAAGGAAGAGCATCTGTAGCCGAAACTCCTGTAGCATCACTTGGACCATGATTAGTTGCTGTAAGAGTAAATACAATGTTGCTTCCAATTATAGGTGCTCCGTTACTTACCGATTTTGTAATCGATAAGTTGCTCTGTGGTACGGGTACTGGTGTGCTAGTTGATGTATTATTGCCGGGGGTTGGATCGGCTACAGGGCTTGATACCGTTGCAGTGTTTGCGTATGAACCAGAAGCATTCACCTTGGCTGTAATATCTAGAGAAGCCGATGCTCCGTTTACAAGATTACCGATAGTCCAAAGCCCAGTTCCGTTAATGTAAGCACCAGAACCGTTATCTGAAACGTATGTATATCCTGAAGGTAGTGCGTCAGTTGCCGAAACACCAGTAGCGTCGCTTGGACCATTGTTGGTCACGGTAAGCGTAAACACCACGTTCGAAGCAACGTTTGGTGTAGCGTTATTCACCGACTTAACAATCGATAGGTTGCTTTGAGCAACGGGTGTAGTTGCAACAGAAGCACTGTTGTTAGCAGGTGTTGGATCTGTTTGATCGCCCGAAATAGTTGCTGTGTTTGTATAAACTCCGCTTGATTTAACAAATGCTGTAATGTTTAGCGAACTTGATGCACCATTTGCAAGGTTGCCAACACTCCATACTCCAGTGGTTGAGTTGTAATTACCCAAGCTATTGTCCGAAACATATGTATAACCAGATGGAAGAAGATCAGTCACTTTTACACCTGATGCATCGCTTGGTCCATTGTTAGTAGCAGTTAATCTGAATACTACATTTGAACCTACGTTAGGTGTTGAGTTATCAACAGTTTTTGTAATTGCTAAATTACTCAATGCCCCAGGAGTTGGAGTGCTTGTATCGCTATTATTGGCAGGAGTTGGATCTGCTTGATCTCCTGAGACAGTTGCTGTATTTGAATAACTTCCTGATGCATTAACGGTAACTGTAATATTTAAAGTAGTAGTTGCACTGTTAGCTAGGTTTCCAATAGTCCAGATTCCTGTTCCATCATTGTATGCCCCAGCACCATTATCTGAAACATAGGTAAAACCTGATGGTAAGTTATCTGTAACTTTTACACCAGTAGCATCGCTAGGACCATTATTAGTTACAGTTAGAGTAAATATAATGTTGTCGCCAACATTAGGTGATCCATTATTAACCGATTTGTCTATTGATAAATTGCATTGATCAACAGGAACTGGCGTATTAGTTGATGTGTTGTTTGCAGGCGTTGGATCTGTTTGATCTCCATTTACCGTTGCAGTGTTTGCATAGTTTCCTGTTGTCTTAACAGTTGCAGTAATATTTAAAATTGCTGTTGCACCATTGTTGAGGTTTCCAATAGCCCAAACCCCTGTCCCAACATTATATGCTCCTAATCCGTCATCGGAAACATAGGTGTAGCCCGAAGGAAGATTATCAGTAACTGTTACACCTGTTGCGTTATCTGGTCCATTATTGGTTACTGTAAGAGTGAACTCCACAGTAGAGCCAACGTTTGGAGTAGAATTATCAACAGTTTTTGTTATTGAAAGATTTGTACAGATAGGAGCATTTAGTGTAACGCTTGTTGTTGCAGGAGAGATACATCCCTCAGTACTTTTTGCTGTAACTGTATAAGTTCCCACAGGAACACTGGTGAAGATACCTGTTGTATTTGTATACGTTGAGCCATCTATGCTATAGGTCATACCAGCACCTGTGGGTGCAGTAATTGTGATAGTTCCTGTTGCATCAGCACAAGTAGGTTGAGTTGTAACACTTGCAGTAGGTGCAGCAGGTAGCACGTTTATCGTAACGGTTACAGCTGTTCTCGAGTTGCTAATGCAGAACGTAGTTGTATTCTCCGATTCGGCGTAGTATGTTGTGCTATTAACTAACGCAGTTGCTCCTGTCAAAGTAGAACCCCCTGATGAAGCGGCGTACCACTTCACGGTTGAGCCCACAGGTGCTGTGGCTGAAAGGTCTGCAATCGTTGCGCTACCGCAGAACGACTGAGCTGCTGTTGCTGTTGGCGCAGCAGGTAAGGAATTTATCGTAACCGTCACAGCAGTTCTCGAGCTGCTAACGCAAAGGGTTGTTGAATTTTCAGATTCAGCGTAATAGGTTGACCCATTAACCAGCGCAGTTGCTCCGGCCAATGCCGATCCCCCCGATGCAGCGGCGTACCACTTTACGTTCGAGCCAACAGGTGCAGTTGCCGCAAGGTTCGCCACGGTTGCGCTGCCGCAGAACGACTGAGTTGCTGTTGCTGTTGGAGCAGCAGGTAAGGAATTTATCGTAA
>DQHR01000166.1 GCA_003531155.1 Bacteroidales bacterium
ACTACTGTAAGATCTTCTTTACCTCCAAAACCACCGCCATTCTGAACCTGAATAACCTTCACCTTTTCAATATCTAAACCTAGAATTTTGGCTATCTGCTTACGATCTACATAAGCACCTTGACCTTGTGAATAGAGACGAACACCATCATCCTCAGGTAGTGCAATGGCAGTTTCTGTTTCAAGGAAAGCATGCTCAATACGCTGAGTTTCATAAGAACCGCTTGAAACAAATGCTGCCTCTTGAAATGCTTTATCTACATCACCAAAACGGATGCTGCAGGTTTCTTGAATATTCGATTTTCCTTTATGTACTTGTATACTTGTTGATTTAACCGCCTGATGTACATCTGTTACAGCTTCCAAAACCTCATAATCAACTTTGATAAGCTTAACCGCTTTACGAGCAATAGCCTCGGTTTTGGCAACAACACCTGCAATTACATCGCCAATATAATTGGTGATTTCACCTTCGCCAATCATCATCGGCCAATCCTGGTAAACTATACCAACTACCTTATTTCCAGGGATATCTTTAGATGTAAATACTTTTAAAACTCCTTCAACTTTCTCCGCTTCGGAGAAATCAATCTTTAGAACCTTTGCCCTAGGATGATCGCTAAATTTCAAAGCACCATGCACCATTCCCTCGAAATGCATATCATCCACAAAATCTCTATCACCTAAAGCAGTCTTAACAGCTTGATATTTAGGGTATGATTTACCAATTAATGCTGATTTCTCATTCTTAGAAACGGGAGTTCCGTTCAACTCTTTGAAAGTTGAATCAATGGCATCAACAATTTTAACGTAACCTGTACAACGACAAATGTTTGGCGTTATGGCTTTAACAATCTCAGGACGGGTAGGATTTTTGGTTGTATTGTAAAGACCTTTTGCACGCATTATCATACCTGGAGAGCAGAAACCGCACTGAACAGCTCCTTTTTCGGCGAAGTTCTTACCAATGGTTTCTCTGAACTCCGTTGGTAAGCCCTCAGATGTAATGATTTCGGCCCCTTCGAGATCGGCCATTTTGGTTCTGCAGGCTAACTTTGGCTTCCCGTTAATTTCAACGGTACAAGCCCCGCAAACGCCTTGTCCCGAACAGCCATCTTTTGCTGATGTAACCTTGTGCTCAAGCCTTAAATGACTAAGAAGTGTTTCCTCTAAATCGCCAGAGAAAGTTCTTTTAACGCCATTGAGTGTATATGAAATCATGATAGTAACTTTTGTAGATTATCAATTGTTGGGTATATAGAACTAGGGATATTAAGCAAACTACTTACTGATTTTAAGTCCTTAAGACCGCTGCCAGTAAGCAAAACAACGTTATTAGAATTATCAGTCAATTTATGATTCTTTTGATAGCTAAGCATTCCAGCGAATGCCGTTGCAGCAGCTGGTTCGGCAAAAATTCCTGTATTCTTTGATAGAACTGCTGATGCTGCAATTATTTCATCATCCGAAACGATAATGGTTTCTCCATTGTACATTTGGATAAACTGCTGCGCCATGTAGAAGTTACGAGGGATATCAACCGAAATAGAATCGGCAATGGTTGAACTTGGCTTAATTTGAAACTCTTTTTTACCAATATTTCTAACCAAATTCTCGCTTCCGGCAGATTGAACTGCAACAATAATAGGCATTTTGTCGATTATGCCTAGATTAAGTAAATCCTCAAATCCTTTATAAACCCCTGATATAATAACACCATCGCCAACTGGAACAAAAAACCTTTCAGGGGCCTTAAAGTTTAGCTGTTCAATAAGTTCCAACGAAACACTCTTTTTACCTTCAATAGTAAATGGGTTAAAAGCAGTATTCCGATTGTACCACCCGAAAACCTCGGTAGCCTTAACGCTTAAGTCGAATGCTTCATCATAAGTTCCTTTTACAGGAACTATTTTAGCGCCATACATTATAATCTGGGTGAGCTTTGCAATGGGGGCACTTTCTGGAACCATAATGATTGCTTGCTGTCCCTGCGATGCGCAAATGCCAGCCAGCGAAGAGCCTGCATTTCCGGTTGAAGCTGCTATAATCGTATGCAAGTTATTCTCCTTGGCGAATGCTGATACTAAGGTAGATGCGCGATCTTTGAAGGAGAATGTGGGGTTCTGTGAATCATCCTTTAGAAAAAGGTTAAAACCTAGGCTCTTTTTATCCAATTTCTTGATAGGATAGAGGGGCGTTTTACCCACTTTTAGGTACGAAAAGCTATCAATAGAATTTACTGGAAGAACATCTAAAAAGTTATTTTTCATTAATCCCTCGTAACCTAAACTTTTTAATGAGCTGTAATTGTATACAGTTTTTAAAACTCCTTTTGGTGGGGTAGTAGTTGTATTCTCCTTGCTACAAATTGGACAAAGATACATCACGTCTGTTGTGCTGTATTCTTTACTGCAATCGGTACACTTATATGTAAATTTTGTAGAATTCATGGATTTTATATCAAGCTAAATTAAAGTTTTTTGGACAGATACTTCAATAAAAAATCTCTGTGATTCTCTGTGACCTCTCTGTGGTGCTCTATGATATTAATTTATCACAGAGAAACACAGAGTATACACGGAGTTACGCAGAGATTCTGTAGAATTGAGAAATTATAATCCCTTTAGTAAACCTGTTCTTTCGTTGAATTCGTTAATCAGCTCATCCCATTCGTTAACCTGATGGAAAAGGTTATCCCAAATGGTTCTATCATACCAAAGTTGGTTCAAATCTTCAATTTCCTTACCTTGCTGCTCAACCCATGTATAATATTTAAGGTTATGAATTGCTTTTCTATCGGTATAAAGAAGCTCTTTCATATTATCGGCTCTTGTACCAAGAATACACTTTTCAAAATCCTTAATGGCCTGAATATTATTGTATTTTCCTTTTTCTGCCTCTAACTCTTCAACTCTCGATTTGTACATATCAGCGGAGTCGGTAGCGATTGTAACAATGATATCATCGCTAGTCATCTCGAAATGCTTAGCAGTTTTAATTGCTGAAAGCATATTGCCAATGCCTGAGATACCAATTAAGTGAAGATTATTAATAATGTTTTGATCAATACCCATTGATTTAAGGTACTCATGACCATCCTTCTCGTTGAATAAACGAAGAATTCTCATGCAATCCTCATCATCAATAGCGGTTACAACATCTGTATTTTTAACATTATGAACCCAAGGAACATGCTTATCGCCAATGCCTTCGATTCTGTGGTCGCCAAAACCGTTATTTAATAGGGTTGGGCATTGTAACGCTTCAGAAGCAACAACTTTAATATGTGGGGCAATAGTACGAAGATAATCGCCTGCAGCGATTGTACCTGCTGAACCAGTTGCAGAAATATAAGCAGCCAGTTTGCTATTTTTGCCTTTTAATAGATTGTAAACATCCTCAATTGCTTTACCAGTTGTATTGTAATGCCAAGCAGAATTACCAAACTCATCGAACTGGTTGAAGATAATGCAATCGGGGCGAGTCTTGCGGATATGCCAACACATATCGTAGATCTCCTTAACATTTGATTCGCAACCAAACGTAGCAATTACCTCAGATCCGATAACATCGCGAAGCCAAGCGAAACGCTCCTTACTCATTCTCTCTGGAAGAATAGCAACCGATTCGGTTCCCATCACCTTTGAATCGAATGCACCACCACGACAGTAGTTACCCGTTGATGGCCAAACCGCTTTGTGGAAAGTAGGATCGAACCCACCAGTGATAATTCTAGGAGCAAGACAACCATAGGCTGCACCAACTTTATGCGCACCAGTTGGAAACCATTTGCCAATCATCAGCACGATACGTGCATCAACGCCCGTGATTGCTTTTGGTAATTCAATAAAATTAGGATTACCGTATAAACCACCCTTATCAGTTGGTTCATTCTTCCAAGTGATACGGAAAAGGTTAAGAGGGTTGATATCCCAAAGACCTACATTCTTTAGTTTGTCCTTTATTTTTTGTGGAACTAATTCTGGATTTCGTTGTTGTTCAAATGTAGGTAATATAATACCTCTCTCCTTGAATCTTAAAACTGCATTCTCTAATGCTTTCTCGTTTGTAACTTTGTCAACTAGCTGAATCATGCGCTGTTATTTATTTGATAGATGATGCAAGATATGTACTTTATAGGTAATTTCTTTGATTTTATATAATAATAGAATATTATGCTAATTTCTTTGATTATGACAGAAGTATTGTATATTTGCATCTATCAGGTTTGAGTTGAAAAGAAAATCGAACTATTGATGAAAATATCTGTTTTATTAGGAAGTACAATGATTCTTTAGCTAGAATACAGTTGTTTAACTTAAAATATACTACCGTGAAACCACTAGATGAAATTGATAAAAAGCTTTTGAATATCCTTCAACTTAATAGTCGAATTACTATTCGCGAACTATCTGATAAACTTCATCTTTCTACCACTCCAATTCATGAACGAATTAAAAAACTTGAGAAGAGTGGATATATTAAGCAATACCTTACGTTAGTTGATCCAAAATTGCTTGGTAAAAAGTTAATTGTTTATGTATCTGTGTCGTTGAATAACCATACCAAAGAGGCTATTGACGAGTTTGAGAAAGAGATGGATAAACTTGATGAGGTGATGGAGTGCTATTATATATCTGGAAATTCGGACTTTTTAATCAAGGTTCATTGTAACGACATGGATGACTTTCACAATTTTATAACTTACAAATTTTCGATTATCAAGAATATAACACAATTCTACAGCTCATTTGTAATGGCTGAGTCGAAAGTGAAAAGACATTTTAAACTTTAATCAGAGATTTCAGGTTCTAGATATTCGAATTGAAAAGCCCAGCGAAATTTTGCTGGGCTTTTTGTTTTACTCAAATGTTAAGTTTTTTGCTCCTTGAAGTATCACACTCATTATTGCAGCATGCTCAAAGTGAATCTCTTTAACGCATGGAGTTTTGGCTTTGGCTTCTATATGTGTGAAAGTTTCCTTCTTAAATCGACCTAATGCATGATCTGTTTCGTAAACTAGTTCATCTTTGTTCTCGGTAAGAGTCTTAATCCCACCGGGTTCCTTGTAAATTAAAGTTATCCTATCTTCAACTTTTGATAAGAAGTAACCTTCCTCTGCATCTTTGAATGAACTAATTGTGAGATAAATCTTTGGTTTCTCTTTATAGGGTGCGCTTGAGGTAGGACAGAAGGTGTTACAATTCCCGCATTCGTTGCAGAAGTTTGCAATGTTTAGAATTTGATATTTCTGTTTTACCTCAAATTGCTTATCGAATTGAATATCAACTTTACCTTCGGTAACTATAGCTTTTTGCAAACTGATTTTTACAGGTTCTATATTGTATGAATAGTTAGCAAAGTTTGGACAAACTGTTGTACAAATATTGCAAATCTCATCGCAGTATAAGCAGCGACTAGCTTCTTCTACAATATTTTGCTTATCGAGTGTTTCGCTAATTAACTTGAAGTTCTGCCTGTCATTTAGTGGCAATTCTTTAAGTTCTTTAGCAAATACGCGCTTTGAGCGTTTTATTATCAACTCTTTTTTAGATAATCGTTGTCTGGTGTCTTGTATCTGAAGTCTAAAGTCTATTGATGCTTGTTTCCTTATCTGCTCTGCAGCTTTACGTCCATCAGCAATGGCGTTGATTGCAGTTGATGCTCCGCGTAACGCATCACCACCTATGAATACATTGCCAATTTGGGTTTTGTAAGTTTTTGAGTCAGCCTTCAGTAGATCATTTGTTGCAAAGTCGATATCGAGATTCTGTCCGATTGCTGGGATTATGGTATCACAAGAAATCTCGAATTCCGAGTCTAAGATCTTAACTGGAGTTGGTCTTCCTTTCGAATCAACACCCTTTAATTCCATTTTGCTGCAAAGCAGAGCCTTTACGTAGCCATCTTTTGAAATCACTTTCTCAGGAGCAACCAACTCGATTATTTCAGCACCCTCTTCGAGAACTGCCTTTATCTCACCTTGGTCGGCAGGCATTTCGTTGATTGTTCTACGATAAACAATGGTAACCTTTCCATCCTTGCCAACCAATCTATAAGCAGTTCGAGCGGCATCCATAGCAGTATTACCGCCTCCAATGATAACAACATTCTTTCCTATTCCGCTCTCTTTTCCTTGTTTTACGTTGAAAAGGAAGTTGAGTGGTTCAAACACACCTTTAGCATCTGCGCCTTCAATCTCTAAACTTGCTGATAATTGCGCGCCAGCGCCAACAAATATGTAACTGTAATCTTTCTTAAGCGTTTGAAACTTATCTTTATCAATCTTTGAATTATAATTTATTTTTACCCCAAGGTCAGTAACTCTCTTGAAATCCTTATCAATTGCATTATCAGTCAATCTAAATCCTGGGATTGCAAACTGAACCATTCCTCCCGATTTCGATTTTGCCTCAAAAACTTCAACAGTGAAACCTGCTAAGGCTAAGTAATAAGCGCTTGATAAGCCCGATGGACCAGCACCAATAACTGCAACCTTGATACCATTACTGCTAGAAGGTTTTAATTTAACCTCATCTTGCTCTGAGATAAACCGTTTAACCTCGCGAATAAGAAGCGATTCTTCATAATTAACTCAGAGCAAGATGAGGTTAAATTA
>DQHR01000079.1 GCA_003531155.1 Bacteroidales bacterium
AAAAGTAAACTTTCAAGTTCATAAGAGGAAGAAATTGCGATGTCGAGAAAACGACAAAATTCTTTATTAGTTCCTCTGCCTGAATCCTCAGCAATATTACTTGGTATTGAAATTGCAGCCCTTTGGAGTTGAGAAGTGAAAGAGAATTTCTCAGTATTAGGCAAAACCTCAGAAAGAACATAAATGTCCTTCACAAGAACCTTTGCTTTTTGCCATATTTTCAACTCTTTAAAGTTATGCATACAACTTATCTTTTGTCTAATGTCTGATATCTGACGTCTGTTGTCTAGTTTCTTATATTTTCAAAAGTTTCTGATATTCTAATAGTGTATCTAGAACATTGCTCTTAGTGCTGATGAAATTTTTAATTCCTTTAGCCTCTAATTCTGCTTTGCAAGCAGGCTCACCAGCAACAACGTATATTGCCTTGTTTCCTAGTTTCTCAAATGCTTCAGGAGCAAGTGTTACATACTCATCGTCGGAACTGCAAATAACCACGATATCTGATTTAGCATCAATTGCAGCTTTAAGACCCTCTTCGATAGTTTTGAAACCGATGTTGTCGATTACTTCAAACCCTGCTACTGCAAAGAAGTTACAGCTGAACTGAGCACGAGCGCGACGCATTGCAAGTCCACCAAGGGTTAGCATAAATACCTTTGGACGCTTGCCGCTAGCATCGGTTCTGAAACGAAGCTCCTCAATGGCTTGTGCACCGCGGTAAGGTACAAGTGGCTCAGCAATCATTTCAGCAGTTTTTTGAACTACAGGACGTTTTACAGCGCTCTCTTTGATAACCTTTAGGTCAGCGTTTTCGGTAAAGTTTGGATACTGGTTAGTTCCCAAAACGGTATCGCGACGAGAAGTGATGTTTGCATCGCGTTTACGAGCAACCTCCTTAATCTGATCTTGAATAAATCCTTTTGTGAAAGCTGCTTGGTAACCACCCATCTCCTCAATCTTAAGGAAAAGTTTCCAAGCCTCTTGAGCAATTGAATCGGTTAGGTTTTCGATATAATAGCTTCCTGCTGCAACATCGGCAATTTTATCAAAATATGATTCCTCCTTAATAACTAGCTGCTGATTACGAGCAATACGCTCTGAGAATGCAGTTGAACTTTGGTAAGTTGTATCGAAAGGAAGAATATTCAAAGAATCAACTCCAGCAATAACAGCCGACATACCTTCGGTAGTTGTGCGAAGCATATTTACGTAAGCATCGTAAACAGTTTTATTCCATGTGCTAGTTTCGGCATGAATGTTCATGCGTGATGATTCTAACGATTTTGGTCCGTAAGCCTCAACAACTTTTGCCCAAAGTAAACGAGCAGAGCGGAATTTGGCAATCTCCATGAAATAGTTTGCGCCAATAGCAAAGTTGAAACGCATACGGATAGCAGCCTCATCAACGGAAATACCTCTTTCGGTCAGGGCTAAAAGGTAGTCGTTTGCCATTGCAAGGGCAAATGCTAACTCTTGGGTTAAAGTTGAACCACTATTATGGAAAATGTAACCATTAACACCAATTACTTTGAATTGAGGGAATTCACGAACAGCCTCAATGACCTCTTTCATTCTGTTGAATGATGTTTCGGCATCGCAGCAGAATTTACCATTAAGCGATAATGATGAAAGCGGACTATAGTCGATTGATGCCTTAACTTTTTTAGGGTCAGCTTTAGTTTCTTTAATCTTTTGAATAAAGAAAGGCAACGCTTTGCGCGATGTGCCACCGCCTATAAGGTTAACTTCAGCCTTTTCGAAATTAATACCATTAATTACCTTGCTAACACCATCGAATGATGGTTCGCAACCTTTGCATAATCTGAAACCAAGCGAATCAACACCTTTAGTAAGTGCATCGAGCGCTTTTTGATTTGTTTCAGCGGGATTATCGCCATTTACGTCAAAATCCTGACGAACTAGCCAATTATTGCCCGTTTCGTTATTGCCACGGATATAGGGAAACTCCCCGGGTAGCACCTTTGTGGTTTCGATATTCTTAAGGTCTTCGGCGCGATAGTAGGGCTTTACGCTAATACCCTCCATGGTTTTCCAAACCAGCTTTTTGTCGTAATCGGCGCCTTTAAGATCTTCGCGAATTACTGATTCCCATTGCTCGGTTGAAACCGATGGAAATTCAGCCATAAGCTTAGTATCCTTGTTCTTTTCTGCCATAATTAATCTTTTAGGATTTTCGGACTGCAAAGTTATAAAATGATGTTAATGCCAATTCATTTTTGGGTAATAAATAAGATAATCATGCTTTTAAGCATAAGGATAATGAGACAATATGCCAATTATTCAATAAGCCAATTATTTGTATATTGACTTGGTGGTAAGAATATTAAATGATGATTATAGTTTTTTTACATACTTATTATGAGAATGTATATATCCTAACTTTTTGTAAAAAGTTTGTGCTCGCTCGCGATGAATTTTAGTGGTAAGTTCAATCTCTTCGAGATTTAAACCTCTAGCAACTTTCTCGGCTTCTACCATCAATAATCCACCAATTCCAGAACCTCTTAATTCTGGGACGATGTTTAATTCTTGCAACTCGCAGGTTGGGTTGGAGTGATGAAGTATATATTGAACATGAAGACTGATAAAGCCGACAATTCTTTTGTCAATTTGAGCAACTATGTAATGAACATTCGGATCGGCAATGTTTTTCTTAAAAATGTTTTCAAACGATATTTTTTCCATTTCACAGGCTTCAAGATCGCATACCAAATTATATATCGCATTCAAATCGTCAATATTTGCATTTCGAATTTGAGGCTGCATAACTAAGGGATAAGAGGATTAGCGGTTGTTATGCAGCCTCAAATTCGAAATG
>DQHR01000178.1 GCA_003531155.1 Bacteroidales bacterium
TTTGAATTTGCCGATAAGGATTTGCTTAGAAAATACGCGGTTCCCTTCATACTTTATGTTCCGGAAAAGTATAAAAAGAAAAACCTAGTTGATACGAAGAGATTTGGTTCGCATAAGGATATATTTCCAACAATATTCAACCTTGCACTATCCAGGGCTACTTATCTTAAAACGGGTAATAATTTAATGTCGGAGGATAAATCTAAAGACCTAGGTGTTTACTGCTACTCGTTTGCAATGAACTCCAAGGGTTGTGTTGATTTTCAAGGAGCAAAACTATCATACAAATGGGAGGCTGATACAACAAGATTGCTTTTGCCAATAGGCTCTCAAAGCAATGTTCAACTTGATAGCCTCTATGTTAGTGCGAAAGCTTATGTTGCTTCGATGAAGTTTTATATTATGAATGAACTTAAGAGTAAAAAAGTGGGAGAGTAATTATCATTTTTGAGAATATATTTAAGTGAAAAACTGCTATTAATATATTATTGAATCTTTCAGATTATTAATGTGTTAATTAAATATTTTAAATGTAATTAAAAAAGAAAATATGGAAAAAAAATTAGTTTTAATCTTTTCATCAATTCTGTTTTTTTGTTTCACAGAGTTGTATTCTCAGGAGCCTTGTAAAGTTTTGAAACAGAGTATCGCTGAAAGCTATGTTGGTAAATGTAAAAAAGGATTAGCCAATGGTAAAGGAGTTGCTAAAGGAATCGATAAGTATGAAGGTAGTTTTAAGAATGGCTTGCCTCATGGAAAAGGGAAATATGTTTGGAGTAATGGAGATATATACGATGGCTATTGGAAAGAGGGAATGCGAGACGGTGAAGGGAGCTTCTACTATAAGAAAAATGGTGTAGATAGCATAAAACATGGTATTTGGAAAAACGATTCATATTTTAAGAAAATTACTCCGAGCCCATATGTAATCACTAAATCTTTGGGTATTGCAAGATCTTCTGTGATAAGATTGATGAATGGAGAAAAAGTTTTTGTTATGTTTAAACAAAATGGGATGTCAAATCATAATGTTTTAAATTTACAATACATCCAAAGTAGTGGTTCGCTCTATAGAAATTCTGAATCAAGATTAGAATTTGAAAATATCCATTTCCCTTTTACAATTCAAGTGAAGTATCAGTTTCTTATGCCAATGAGCGGTAAACGTGCAGATGCTGAATTTGAAATAGAAATAAGAGAGGCAGGTGTGTGGGAAATCACATTTAATAATTAGAAAGAAACTATTTAAGAGAAGATGTTGGGTTACCCAACATCTTTTTTGTTTTCAATAGGTTAGTTTTCTTCGAACGATAGATGTTTAATAATAATTGCTAAATATTGAACAATAATTTTAATTCATTGTTATGGGATTAAAATTGTTGAGATGAAAATCAAATTTATTGTTTTGTTGATTTTGTTCTTTCCTTTTTTGTTAGCGGCTCAAAATGAGGGCGCTATAAGAGGAATCGTTTTTAATAAGATAAATAACGAACCGGTCCCTTTTGCTAATGTCGTGGTTTGGAATACAACGAAAGGTACAACTTCTGATATCGATGGTAATTTTGAAATTAAAGAATTAACCCCTGGTTATATCGAGTTAAGGGTTTCATCAATAGGTTTTAAACCATTTGTTTCTGAGGCGATTTTTATCACTAACTCTAGAACTGCATATTTTGAAATTCATTTAGAGGAATCTTCCGTGGAGATTGAAGAGATCGTAGTAAAAGCATCTCCTTTTCGAAAAAGTGCTGAAAGTCCAATTTCGCTTAGGCGAATTAATATTGATGAGATTGAGAAGAACCCAGGTGGGAATCGTGACATTAGTAAAATCATTCAGTCTCTGCCAGGAGTGGCATCTACTCCTGCTTATCGAAACGATGTAATTGTAAGGGGTGGAGGATCAAACGAAAATAGGTTTTATTTGGATGGCGTTGAAATCCCAAATATTAACCACTTTGCAACACAAGGAGCTTCGGGTGGACCAGTTGGAATAATTAATGTAGATTTTATTCGTGAGGTTAATTTTTATTCTGGCGCTTTCCCTGCAAATAAAGGTAATGCTCTAAGTTCTATTCTTGATTTTAAACAAGTTGAGGGGAACAATGAGCGTTTAAAAGTTAAGGCTGCATTAGGTGCTTCAGATCTTGCGTTAACGCTGGATGGACCAATGAGTAAGAGTTCTAGTTTTATTTTCTCAGCACGCCGTTCTTACTTGCAATTTCTTTTTGATGCGCTTGGATTGCCATTTTTGCCAACTTATAACGATTTTCAATTTAAAACACATACCAACATTGGAAAACGAGACGAGATAACAGTAATTGGTTTAGGTGCAATTGACCAGTTTGAACTCAACAAAAACATTGAAAATCCAACAGAAGATCAACGTTATGTTTTGAGTAATGTACCCATCAATACTCAGTGGAATTATACTATTGGTGTTGTTTATAAGCATTTTCATGTGAATGGATTTGATACATGGGTGGTAAGTCGAAATATGCTTAATAATCGTCAATGTAAATATCAAGATAATATTGAAAGCAACCCTAAATTACTTGATTATACATCGCAGGAAGCTGAGAATAAGTTTCGTTATGAACGCGAAATAAAAACTAAAAATGGTTTAGAAATTGATTTTGGAGCAGGGGTAGAGTATGCTCGTTATACAAATAGCACGTATAGAGCTAATTATGAGAATGGGGCTCTTAGCCCAATTTCGTACGATTCAAATCTTGATCTATTTAAATGGAATACCTTTGGACAGGTTAGTAAATCGTTTTTTAAGCAAGCGCTTACTCTATCGCTTGGAGTTAGGACTGATGCTAACAGTTACTCATCGCAGATGAATAATATGCTAAGACAGGTTAGCCCACGTTTTTCACTTGCATATGAGTTCATCCCTGACTTCTTTTTAAACTTAAACACGGGTATCTATTATCAACAACCTCCCTACACCACTTTAGGGTTTGCCAATACAAGTGGGAAACTTTTAAATAAGCAAAATAGACTTACTTATATTAGGAGTAATCATTATGTTGCAGGTATTGAGTGGATTCCAAATGCAAATAGTAAAGTAACTATCGAGGGTTTTTATAAAACATATTCAGGCTACCCGTTCTCTCTAAACGATTCCATATCGTTGGCTAGTAAGGGTGCCGATTTTGGAACTTTTGGTGATGAGGAGGTTAGATCAGTTGGGAAAGGGCGTACATATGGTTTAGAGTTCCTTTATAGAGATAAGGACTTGTTTGGGTTAAATGTAATTGCATCATATACATTGGTTTGGAGCGAGGCTAATAGAGTTGGATCTAATTTGAAACCTATTAATTCATATGTTCCCACAGCGTGGGATAATAGAAATTTATTCACCTTAACGGCAACTCGTGTCATTAAGAAAACTTGGAATGTTGGCCTTAAATGGCGTTATGTGGGAGGTTCTCCATATACTCCTTATGATTTAAATAAATCGAGTTTAATTGTGGCTTGGAACGTTCAGCCGAGTGGTTATCATGATTATAGCCGTTACAACAGTTTAAGGCTAAAGCCTTATCATCAGCTTGATGTTAGGATCGATAAGATGTATTATTTGAAAAAATGGACTCTCAATTTTTATGTTGATATTCAAAACCTTTATAACTTCAAGGCTGACGAGGTTAGTCGTCTTGTAACTGAAGTCGATGTTAATAATAACCCGATTGTTGATCCGTTAGATCCAACGAGGTATAAACTAAAATATATAGATAGAAAAGGTTCATCGAGTATTCTTCCAACTATTGGGATAATAATTGAATTTTAATAAAATTCCAATGTCAGATAAATCAAAAACGGTAATTATTATTGGAGGTACAGGTCTGCTAGGTAGACAAATAGTGCATAAATTTCAGAAGTTGGATTACAGAGTATTGGTGCTAACCCGAAATCCGCTTAAGGCAAAGAAATTTTTTAGTACTACTGTCGATTTCTTGTACTGGGATGGTGAAGATATGGAGTCGCTTAAGGAGGTTTTGAACTCTACAAAAGCTGTAATTAATCTTTCGGGTGAATCAATAGCAAAGAGATGGACACAAAAAAACAAAGAGTTAATTCTTAAAAGTCGAGTTGATACAACAAATACAGTTGTGCAGGCAATTAATAGGTGTTCAGCACCACCTGAGGTTTTCATTCAAGCATCTGCCATTGGTTTTTATTCTTGTAATAGTAGCGATCCGGTTGACGAAGATAACTCAAGAGGAGATGGCTTCCTGTCTAAGATAGTATCCCAATGGGAGCAAGCCTCATATAGTGTTGACAGTAAGGTTAGGCTTGTAATAATAAGAACAGGGGTTGTCTTATCATCAGAAGGAGGATTTATAAAGGAGATTTTGCCAGCTATAAAGAGTTTTGCTGGTAGTTGGTTTGGGTCAGGCGAACAAAAAGTTTCGTGGATTCATATTCAAGATCATGCAAACGCTGTCAGTTTTTTATTAAATAATAGCAATTGTAAAGGCGTTTATAACCTTGTTTCTTCAAATCCAGTTGTGATGAAGTTGCTCTTAAAGAAGATTGGTAAAACCATTAATCGACCTGTATGGTTGTCAATTCCGTCATTCTTTTTACAGATTATTTTTGGCGAGATGGCTAACGAGGTTTTATTAGCAAATCAGGCTGTGCTTCCACGCAGGTTAATAGAGGCTGGTTTTAAATTTGATTTTGAAGATATCGATAGTGCTTTAAAGGATTTGCTAATCTAGTTACGTGGTTTGTTTTATCTTTGCTGAATATCTATTGAGTTTTAACCCTATAAGATTAATTCATGTCAATACTATTTATAATTAATGATGCCCCATATGGGACAGAAAAAGCTTATAATGCGCTTAGATTAGCCAATCAGGTTAAGAAGGATTCACCTGATACTGAAGTTCGCATTTTTCTAATGGCTGATGCTGTAACCTGTGCAATCCCAAATCAGAAAACACCAGATGGTTACTATAATATCGAGAGATTTCTTAAGGGATTGTTAGCAAAAGGGTGTCCTGTAAAACTTTGTGGGACATGCATTGATGCCCGTGGTTTAACCGATATGAGGTTTGTTGAAGGTGCTGCTCGAAGTAATTTGGCTGAATTGTCATCATGGGTAACTTCGAGTGAGAAAGTGCTCACTTTTTAGTACCACTTGTATATTCTCAATCCTATAATAAAGGTAACTATACCAATTGCATTTAGTGCAATAATGTATTTCCAGACCTCGGTAAAACCAGCGCTTTCGTTGAGAATGGCTTTAACTCCATCGGCAAGCATCGTGAGCGGAAGTGCTTGGATCAAAGGAATTACAATGTCTGGGAAGTTGTGATAGCTAAAATAAATTCCCGATAAGAGCATCATGGGCATTACGATAAGATTGATAAGTCCATTGCCAACCTGTGTTTTTGCTGTTCGTGAGGCAATTATTACTGCGATTCCAGAGAATCCTATAATTCCTGAAAGAAATAGCAAGATGAGAGTAGGTATGCTTCCTTCAATTTTAATGTCAAAATAGTAGTGAGCAAAAGCGAATACTATTGCTGCCTCAACAAAGCAGAGCAAAACTCTAGCGGCTATTAGCGAAGAAATGTACTCCCATTTTGGCATTGGGGTAGCAACCATTCTACGAAGTAGCTTTTTAGTACGAGCCTCAATTATTGTGTAGCCAATTCCCCACATGGTCGACATCATAATATTCATTGCAAGTAGCCCGGGTATAAGAAAGTCAATATATCTAGTACCTTTTGCCGTCATCGGTTTTATTTCAGTTTGCTGAACTGTTGGGTTTTCGCCATTGAAAAGAGATGAAAGTTGCAGATAGGCTAGCTGTCCCTCGGAGTTAAATTTATCGAAATGATATTCTAAAATATCAGTTTTCGAAGATATAATTAGCGAGGTACTTCCTCTTTTTACCATCAACTCAGCCTCTTGCCAATCTACAGGTTTAATTTTGAAGGTAGTTACACCTGAATTCTCCCCTCCATAAGGAATAGTGTAGTAAAACGATTTGGAAATGGAATCAATTTTTTCTTCGAGATTGATATCCTTATAACGATTTCTAAAATCATCTAATGAACCTTGTTCGATAACGAGTGCAATTGTTTTAGTGGTTTCTGCTTTATTGTTGAATGCAATACCCAATCCCCACGCCATTAATATTGGGAAAAGTAAAGACCAAAAGATAACTGATGGTTCTCTGTAAAATTCTCTTAGTTGGACTAGTATAAGTTGTATAAATGATCGATTCATTGATGAGATGATTTTTTTGTTCAATTATTCGTGATTTAGTCGCCTAAGTGTTTGCCTGTCATTGAAATAAATAGGTCATCGAGGGTGAGTTTTCTGCATTCCAGTCGCGAAAGTTTTATGTTATTGCTTTCAACTTTTTGAAGGAATATCGGAAGTTGTTCAACAATATTTCTTACAATTAGTTTTCCGTTGAGGTTATCAGTATCCCATATTTGTTTATAAACACCATCACCACAAAAAAAATGTTCAGGAATATCATGGTTGGTTGAGAATTCAATAATCTCTTTGCTGTTATTGGCAGATAAGAGTTCATCCAGAGTACCCTGAGCCAGAATCATTCCTTTATCCATTATGATAATCCTATCGCACAGGTATTCAGCTTCTTCCATGTAATGAGTTG
>DQHR01000169.1 GCA_003531155.1 Bacteroidales bacterium
GACGAAAAGAGCGGACGAAAAGAGCAAACGAAAAGAGCAAACGATAAAACCAAACGAAAGACCCGCGGTTTTCGCCGCAGGGTCTTTTTCAGTTTATTAAGTTAAGGGTTTTTATTTATGACAATTTTTGGCCAAAATCTATCTGAAGTGTTATCATAAGGTATGGAAGCTAAGCTGAACTAAACTAAGCTAGTTAATAATTATTGCTTACCATACCATAAGTCGGAGGTGAACTTTTTGTATTTTAAAATATTGTATAAAAGAGGTATCTTATGAAAAATAATAATTGTTTTTCTATTATGAGAGATAAATCCTTTTATTTTATGACAAATGAAGATAGTTCTATTTATCAATATAGTTTTGATGAAATAGAATCTATTCCAGGAATATATTTTTTTGCAAACTTATTCGAGAAATATCATGTATATGCTAAGGATTTAAAGAAATCAATGATAAAAAATGAACTACTCAATAGATCATTCGTATTAAAGAAAAATTTTTTGAAGGAAATAAATATTGCAGTTCCTGACGACATCCAGCCAATAGAAAAAAGATTCCTAGAAGAATTTTTCTTCATAGCAATAAAGAACAGTGTGAAGGTAAAATTTACATTCGAAAATATGTTAGTAACTACAGAAGATAAAGAATATATATGTTTATATAAAACCTGCAGAATGCTTGTAGTATCTTATATTAGCAACAAACAAATCAAAGCGAAGTTATTACTAGAAAGAAAAGATTATACTGAAGCAGAGTTGAAAGAGTTTATTGACAACATCCATTATGATGTCAGGGGCAAACGACTAAAAGTATATTTAATTGGTTATAAAATGGGAGAATGCCCATCAATCGGGCAAGTGGTTGAATATGAACAAATTCTCAGGAATTTCGCTCAAACAACTACTGGTGCGTGAGTGGTTAGCCAAATAATGCGGATAAAACCAATGCTATGATATTCATTCGTCGAAAATCTTGACAGAAAACTAGGATGATGACAAGAGAAGGGTGAAGAGTTTTGAGTGGAATTAAATTTCTTTTTATAAGCAGAGAAGGCGAGGTGCACCCAATCCCAGCTCCAAAGGGAGCTGTCTATAAAGCGGTTCCAATGTTGGCGAATGAGTCAGTCTTATTAGTTGAAATGTTTTACGAGGTTAAAAACAGAAAGCCTTGGCAGTTAATCCGTATTGGGTTTGACAGGATTCAACTCGATGAGCACGGTCAGTATATATTAACTACAGAGGAAATGGGAAACAAGTTTTATAATATATGCCATTTTGGATTAGCGAGCGCGGAGGAATTAAGCAAAAGAGAGGAACCTGTAGCGATTCCCAAAGCGCCGGTTGTTCCTAATGCTAAAGAAAAAGAGACTTTGATTAGTTTTATAAAAGGGAAATATCCGCTCTTATGGAAGAACAGCCCAGCGTCGATCGAGCTTTCGATAAAATCTAGGTTAAATTCACATTCAGATCTCATAAATCTAGTTAAGAAATCAACAGTAATCAGGCGGAAAAATAAAATCGCAGTGGACAAACAAGATTTTTGATCAGCAATGCCTAATCCAACATTGACTGACATTATGATTAATTGCCAATCTTATAATCAAGCATTATGAGTACGGGTAAGTACATAGTTATTTTCTTGATATTATGACGCTGCAGAAGCGTTTTTTTGTTTGGCATATATTGGAACAAGATGTTTGGAAGGAATTTAATAATTAATCAAGAATTAATAGTGTCGAAGTAATAAGAGGCCATTGTCGAATTTGCGAATGCATAAACAGAAGTAGATCAGCGACCCATCCGTGGCTACTGTGGATAGTGACGGCTTGGTTAGGTGCCTAAGAGTGGGGTATGCTTCCTTAATGGTCATAACCGAAGATGAAAATATATTCGCCAGTTGTGATCTTTATGTTACAGGTGTTATCCAGAAACTAAAAAATAATAAGACTAGTAATAGAGAGCTATGAGGTGAAGGGTGGAGGAAGAAAAAGTAAAATTTCGTTAGAGAAGCCTTAAACCAGAATCAAAAAAGTGGTGGGATAGGAAGAAAGCTATCTTAGATGAACTAGCAGCCGTAGCAGCGTCAAAGCTGAACGCAGAGACGGACAGGACTGAAGGTTAGGGATGGAAGACAGACCGCAATACAGGGAAAAGGACTAGCTTGTATGATCGCAAGGCTAGTCCTTTTTAGGTATAAAATATTGTCGACTTTCTGATTGCGGAGGAAGGTTTATAGTGTTTACTCTAGATTTATTAATAAATTAGGGTCTTGGGAAGAAGGAGTTTCATTTAATTATAATTTGAAACCATAACAATAATAGTGTAGAAGAATAAGAATGAGATGATTATGCTCACCGAAATAATCGCTCTTTTGGGATCTTCTTGCTCTTCTTTTACAGCAGTATAGTTGTTCGATGTCCTTAAATAGATGATAGTAGCAGTTTCTCTAACGGCGGCCTTGAAGTTCCCATTTGATTTTTTGTTTCGGTTATCAATTACATAATATCTTCCTCTCATAAGCTTCTCTCCTTTTTAGGTGAATATGTAATGGAACCTTCGCAAGTTTTACAATCTCGCTACCTTAAGATTTGCATTACTTTGTCTAACCTCGTTTTGCGACATTCATTTCCTCCTTCTTCTCAATAAATAGAAAGTTCGCCAATAATTCTGAATTTCCTGCTTTTTAACAATATTTATAGTTTTGAGACTATTAGGGGTTTAGCTGTTTAACGAAACGTTCCTTGATAGGCCATCCGGCCAATTGCTTATCAAGGGAACGTTTTTTCTTTTTGGGATTATAGTATTAGCAGGATTGGGCAAAATGTCAGTCCTGAGTTCGTTTCTAAGTTATTAGGGAAATAGAGGTGTTTAGAATTGGAAGGAATTGATTGTGCCACCAAGTTAACTACATCAACAGCACAAGCCCTAAACAATGTCGGTATCTTATCGGTAGGCCGTTATCTTGGTAGGGATTCATGGAAAGGGCTCACACTGGATGAGGTAAACGCTATTCATGTTGCTGGGATGTCGATATTTCTTATATGGGAGTTGAATCCTACTAAAGCATCGTATTTTAGTTATGATAAAGGATTGTCTGATGCTAAGCAAGCAGTAGCTGAGGCCGAATATCTTGGAGCACCTAGTGGCGTGGCAATCTATTTTACCGTGGACTATGACGCTCAGTCGGGTGATATGGCGTCAATTTTGGACTATTTCCATGGTGTCAAGGATGGCCTAGGTGGTAATTACCTCATGGGAGTCTATGGGTCCTACGCGGTCATGCAAGTAGTCAACGCTGACCGATACTTTCAGACTTATGCATGGTCCGGAGTTAAGCAAGCTCCTAATCACATCTATCAATATCAGAATGATGTGAAACTAGCTGGAATCGCTGTAGACAAAGATTACGTCAACGAAGATGCAGGATTATGGAAAGGTAAGAGCGACGTGTTAGATGCAGCAGTTTTATTGTTCACCAAAGAAGATTATTGGGCCGGAGCGGACGTGGCTGCAAAGAATGGGAATTGTGCAATGTTTATTAGGCCTGCGGATCTGTCGGTACCTAACGATGCAATGAGCGCCAAAAAGCTGATCGTAGTAGGTGGGTCGACGACAGGGCACCCGAACGAAGTGTTGCTGTCTGGGAAGGAAAAATACGATACTGCAGCAGCAGTCGAGAAGTATCTGGGCTAAGACCATTGTTAACTTTTCTTCACCGTGGTTTATTAGCATTGGCCATGATCGAGGACGCCAAAANNAACGAAAATATAAGCCTAAATCAATGTGTCTGAAGTGGAAGAACTTATCACGGAAGGGCTAAAAGAATGGATATGGATACATTGGATAAACTCTGTTACTCGATGTTAGTGTAGGGGAGTTGTGGAGCATAAAAAAACGCCGTGGATTAACCACGGCGTTCACTATTTGGATGAGAATTATCTAAGAGACTCATTTTAGGAAAATAAGATACTAATATTTTATTAAAAAACCTAAATAATGTAAAAAACTTTACAACTATCAGGAAAAAATTGGTGTAATATATTCCTTAACAACTTTGTCAAGGAAGGTATTGACACTCCCCACAGATGAAT
>DQHR01000128.1 GCA_003531155.1 Bacteroidales bacterium
AAATGATCGAACTTGATATCACGTTTGGTTACGTATTCAAATTGTTTTTCCATGATACATACTTAAAATTCCAACTTACTAAATAAATACAGTTTAATAATTAATTCTCACCTCTTCTTACAAATCAGAGTAAAATCGGCTAAGGCTATTGCAGTTATTGCTTCGAGAACAACGGGGATTCTAAGTGCAATGCAAGTATCGTGGCGCCCCTGAACATTTAGTTCATCAACCTTCCCGCTCGAAAAATTGAAGGTGTTTTGGGCCTGTGCAATGCTTGAGGTTGGCTTAACCGCAACTCTAAATACTAGCTCATTGCCATTGGTTAATCCACCTGTAATGCCTCCGGCATTATATGAAGCAGTTTTGCCAGTTTCGTCAACAATTGGATCGTTGTGCTGTGAGCCATACATTTTGGCAGCTGAGAAACCTGAGCCAAACTCAACACCTTTTATTGCTGGTATTGAAAAAGCTAAATGGCTAATTACCGACTCAACCGAATCGAAAAAGGGTTCGCCATAGCCAACAGAGATATAGCCTGCACGACACTCAACAATACCACCAATGGAATCGCCTTTCTCCTTGGCTTCCTTTACTGCCTCAATAATATCAGACCTCCCTCCTGCCTCAATTAGCAAAGCGTTGATTGAGATATCATGCACTATCTTTTTTGCCACCACACCTGCCGCTACCAAAGCTAGCGTTAATCGTCCAGAAAAGTGTCCCCCACCACGATAATCGTTAAAACCACCAAACTTTTGGCGAGCTACAAAATCGGCATGACCAGGCCGTGGATGATCTTTAATATCAATATAATCGGATGAGCGTGTATCTCTATTCCTGAAAATAATGGTTAGCGGGGCTCCTGTTGTGTGGTCATTAAGCCAACCCGAAACAATCTCGGGAACATCAGCCTCGTGACGAGGAGTTGTGCCCTCCGCTCCTGCTCTGCGTCTATCTAAATCAGCCGTAAAATCTTCAATCTTTAATGGTATTCCATGTGGACAACCATCAATAGTTATTCCAATCATCGCACCATGCGATTCGCCGAATATGCTTATCCGAAATATCCTACCAAATGTGTTCATATGTTGAGTTACTTGTTATTGAGTTATTAGGTTGTTGTCAACTTACCTATATCCTTGAAAAATTCAGGATAACTTTTAGCTACGCACTCTGCGCCATCTATCTCAACGGTGCTATTGCCAGCCAGTGCTGCCGTTGCTGTTGCCATAGCAATTCGATGATCGCCATGCGATAGGACCGAAGCACCACTGGGTTTTGAGCCTTTAATTATCATCAATTCACCTTCAACTCGTATATCAAGTCCCATTTTACTAAACTCAGTCATTAACGTTGCAGCTCTATCGCTCTCCTTTACACGCAAGCGACTAACCCCAAGAATTCGCGATTCTCCTTCACAGTGCGCTGCAAGCGCAACAAGAGGAGGAAAAAGATCGGGACAATGAGTTGCATCAAAATGGAAAGCATTTAGATTATGGCTATTAACCTCCAAATGGTTTTCGTAGATTGAGACTTTTGCACCAGCATAGAACAATGCATCCACAATAGCCCTATCTGCTTGAGATGAACTGATTTGAATGTTTTTTACAATAACATTTCCAGCAATAGCGCCCGCAACAAGTAAAAATGCTGCACCACTCCAATCACCTTCAACTGAGTAGGTTTTAGATTGATATTTTTGCCCTGCTTTTATTCTAAACTCTTGGTAATTGATGTTTTCAACCTCAACGTCGAAATACCTCATCATACCAATAGTTATATCGATATATGGGCGACTTTGAAGGTTATCAACATGAATAATAGTATCTTTTTGAGCATAGGGCGACGCAATAAGCATTCCGGTTAGCACCTGTGAACTTATTGAGCCATCAATTTCAACTTCACCTCCCTTTAAAGGACCCTTTACTACGATTGGAAGTTTTCCATTATTGGTATTACAATAATCGCACAATGGACTTAACGATTTTTCGACAATATCCATCGGTCTATTCAATAACGAACCATGACCAGTCAAAACCACCTCATGTCCAAGAGTTGCAGCAATTGATGAGAACATGCGTACACTTAACCCTGATTCTCCTAGATTTAGAGGCGCGATTGGGGCTTTTAGTCCACCATTAATTAGCAACCCATCTGGTTGCTGTTTGATATCTGCGCCCAATGCCTTACAAACCGATATTGCTGCAAGAACATCATCGCTACCACCAACTGATATAATATTTGATTGCCCAAAAGCCATAGATGCCATTGCAATGGCTCGCTGAGCCACGCTCTTTGATGGTGGTGCTACCACCGTTCCGCTAACCCTTGAAGGCTTTATGCTTCTCTTCATCAATAATCCTATTTACTTCAAAATCTGATAACCCTTCGGTTGCCACAATAAAATCGTAACGTTCATCTAAAGAAAATTTTTTCCCTAGTTCAACTGTCTTGACTTTTAAACTATTAGCATCTAGAGGTATTTGAACTGCCTTTGACAGCATCTCTACAGAAGGTTCGTAACCTGCAAATATTGAAAATGCAGCTACTGCTTGATGGATTAACCATCTATCGCCTTTAACAACTCTAATACCAAAGCCTTCAGCCTCTTCTCCGAGTTTAGATTTACGGTAATTTGCATCAAGTAAAAGTTTAATTCCTGCGTTCCATCTAAAATTGGGCATCGATACATCTGGGAGTAAAGTTGAAACAACAATATCGATGTTTGACATTAACTCGTTTACATCATTCATTGGAATAGAAACACAGCCCATTAGACCAGCAATACCATCGGCTTTGCTTTGAGTGCGATTTGCAATAAAAACCTCGCCTCCGGCTTTCATCAATCCATAAACAGCAGCCTTAGATGCACCTCCAGCTCCAAGAACAAGACATCTTTTACCAAAAATACTTTCGCCTGCTTCTTCGATTGATTTAATTACACCTATATAATCGGTATTGAAACCAGTAAGAACTCCATTCTCGTTACGAATAGTATTTACAGCACCTACTTGCTCTACCTCAGGCGAAAGAGAATCGAGCAAAGGTAAAAGGCACTCCTTAAAAGGTGTTGTTACATTAGCACCCAAAATATTGAACTGACGAATAGCACGAACAACATCTTCACACTTTTCAACCCGAATACGCGTATAATAAGCATCTATATGCGAGCTACTAAGCACAGAGTTGTGAAGTTGTGGGCTTTTACTATGTAATATTGGATTTCCAAAAACGGCTAGTAGTTTAGTCATAGGTTGATTGCTCTTAACTTATATTTTTTTGTTCACTCGTTCCAACTTCATCTTTTGTATTGATTTGGAATGTTGATAAAACAATTATTTCATATCTATACCCCTTCAATCTGATTAACCAATCTTTCCAACTCTAAATAATCAATCTGTCCGGGTGCAGTTAAATTGCTTGATACAGATGCAAAAGTAAACGGAGCACCAAGCGAAAGCGCTGCAATCCTTGTTATTTTACCAGCATCACCCATCCCTAAAGCAACTAAACGGCGGTATTTTGAATAAAGTCCTAAAATTCTTGAGCTATCGGCAATACTATTTGAAAGGCAAGCAATTTTTACCACATCTGCATCCGCGGTATAAAGACTATCAACAATATCGAAAAGTTCCTTTTCGTCGGGAGTTTTACCAAAGCAGTGCCACGATATGATAACCTTGCACCTTTTGCTTCGAGCCAAGTCAATCAGTGGTTTTCTCCATTCTGGTGGTGTTTCAATCTCTAGATCGACCCAAGCAGCTCCAGCCTCAATAGCACGCGCAAGAATTGATGCCCTTTGGGCGTCGTCATAGCGACCTTGGCGACAGGTGGCAACAAGGTTTTTATGGCTTGAGAAAACCATCTCGAGCTGATTGGGCATTAAATCGAGAAGATCAATGCGAATCTCAGCCATCCCTACTTCCTGCAAAATATCAAGGATTTCTTGGAAAGATGTATTAGCAATACTTACACAAATATCAGAGCGTACCATTTTGAATAAATTTTTCGATCTCTTTTAGTCCTATCTTTTCAACTTGAGCATTTCCAATTCCATTCATTAACACAAAATGGATAAAATCGTTCTCTTTTTTCTTATCCTTCTTCAATATCTCGAAAACCTCATGCTCATTTTTATTGTAAGATAATGGTAATCCAATACCTGTTAGGAGATCCACCAAATTATCACGCTCCTCTGGCTTCATTAAACCTTTTATAACAGAAAAATTTGCAGAAAATACAAGTCCAATGCTCACTGCATAACCATGCGACATTCCTGTATATTTCTCCACGGCGTGACCCCAAGTATGACCTAAATTCAACACTCTACGAACACCTTGTTCACGTTCATCAGCCTCTACAATCCTTGCCTTAATCTTAACTGATTTTACAACAAGATACTCTAACATTTCGATGTTCAGGTTCAAAATCGCGTCCTTATTAATCTTAATAAAATCAAATTTATCTTTATCGGCAATCAAAGCATGTTTAACAACCTCAGCCATTCCGCTAATAAACTCAAATGGGTGAAGCGTTTTAAGCATCGATATATCGCAAATAACAAATTTAGGTTGATTAAAAGTACCAATAATGTTTTTATACCCATCAAGGTCCACTCCATTCTTACCACCAACACTCGCATCAACCTGCGAAAGCAGAGTAGTTGAAACAAAACCAAAATCGACTCCACGCATATACGTTGAAGCTACAAACCCCGTTAAGTCACAAACAACTCCGCCACCAATGCCAACTATTAACGAACTTCTATCGACATTGCTTTCTAGTAACCACCGGTAAATATCAATAGTGGTTAAAAGGTTCTTTGAGCCCTCACCTGGTTCTATTGCATAAGTTGGAACATTTGGGAAACGATGCTTATAGAGTCTTTCAACATTTTTATCGGTAACAATAAATATTCGCTTACCTAAAGTATAGTTCCTAAGGTTATCAATACTTTCACCAACTAATATCCTCGATAAAGATTTCTCGCCTTTTACCTCTACTACTTCCATTTAAAAAATATTTGAGGATATAAAGTTATGCTTAATTTTAAAACCATACCTAGATTTTTTCGAGGAGTTCATTCTGAACTGATATAGATTCTTTATGAATTGCGTTATACAATTTTCGAATAAAACCTGCTCTAAGACCCGATTTCTCGCCGGTATCAGTTACCCTGTCAAGAACCTGATTCCAGCGCTTCGATTGCAAAACTGACATATTCCGATTTGATTTTACAGATGCAATCCGTTCCGACAATTCCATTCTATTTGATAAAGCCCAAAGCAGAAGATCATCCATGATATCGACCTCGGCACGAAGTTCGTTGAGCAACTCATCGGGGTAAGTTTGTTCGGGGCTACCAATGCTATCGATAAAGGTCAGAAGATTAACGAACTCCTCGGGTGTTAACTGTTGAGCGGCATCGCTCAATGCTTTCGTTGGCTCTGGGTGAACCTCAACAATAAGCCCATCGAAACCTAAATCAACTCCACGCTTTGCCACGAAGGGAACTAAACCACGATTCCCTGAAATGTGACTTGGATCGCAGATTACTGGTAGGTTTGGATATTTTTCCTTTAACTCCAAAGGCAGTTTCCAGAATGGTTGATTACGAAAAATGGACTTTCCCCACCACGAAAAACCACGATGAATTGCACCAATCTTACGAAGTCCAACATTGTGTAATCGACGGATTGCTCCTTCCCACAAATCTAAGTCGGGACTAAGAGGATTCTTAACCAAAACCGGGATATCTGTTCCTCGTAATGCCTCGGCTATCTCCTGCATTGCAAAAGGGTTTGCAACTGTTCGCGCTCCTATCCAAACCATATCAACGCCAAACTTAAGTGCTTCGTAAACGTGCTTCTCGGAGCCAACTTCGGTTGAAATTGGCATACCCGTTTCCTGCTTAACATCTCTCAGCCAACCTAGTCCTTCAACACCAAAACCCTGAAACGATCCGGGCGTAGTGCGAGGTTTCCAGATACCTGCACGCAGGTAATGAACTCGGTTTGTTTGTTTTAACTCTGCAGCAACTTTCATAAGCTGCTCGGGCGATTCGGCGCTACACGGACCTGCAATCAGCAACGAACTACTCGACTCTGGTCTCCACAGTTTTGGTGGTACTAGACCAACTAATGATTTTGCTTCCATGACTATGTTTTATTTTTAATTTCGAACTATTCTCAAATTTTTCTCTAACCATTTGCGATTGGGTAATTATTTCAACTAATGCTTCATTATCATTTTGTTTAAGAATCTCTTTCATCACCTCCATTTGATGAATAAAAAGATTCAAGTATTTTAGAATACACTCCTTGTTTTGATTGATAATTGGAACCCAAATTTTTGCTGAACTTGAAGCCAATCGTGTTGATGAGTCGAATCCGCTTGCTGCAAGACTACTCCACTGGTCATCATTAGTTGCTAGCGATACTGTATTCGCTAGTCCATACGACACTAACTGAGGAAGGTGCGACACCATTGCCACAAGGCTATCGTGAGTTTCGGCATCCATCAGTTCAATATGCATTCCAAGGGTTTTAAACAAATCGATTGCCCTATCCAAAGCATTGTTTGAATTGAGTTCCGATTGACAAATCACCACTTTTCTCCCTCTTAAGATTTGGAAATCTGCATTTTGTGGCCCACCAATCTCAGTTCCAGCCATTGGATGCGCTGCAATAAAACTTCTTCGTTTAGGGTGATATTTTAGCGCATTACAAATCGAAACCTTGGTTGAACTCACATCAATAACGATTGCATCATCCTTCGATTTTGTCAAAATCTCAGGGATTATATTAAGTGCCACGTCTGCAGGAACTGAAATGATGATTATATCGGAACGAACACAGATGCTATCCATCGATGCGCTGAAATCAACAATCCCCATTTTCTCTGCATAGCCTATGTTCCTTGGGTTTTTATCAAATCCAAAAATCACATTGCCTTTCCCTCTTAGTCCCAAAGCAATTGAACCACCAATCAAACCTGTTCCTATTATTGAAATATTTTTTTTCATTGTTTTTATCTAAAAATGTTAAATCGCCTTACACGAAGAAGAACCTCGTTTAAAGTCTCAATATCTGAGCACAGTGATATCCTTAAATATCCTTCGCCATTACTACCGAAAACTGTTCCGGGTGTGATAAATACCCCCAATTGCTTAAGAATTTCACCTGAAAAAGCCTCCGACTCGATGATATACTGCGGAATCCTCGTCCAAAGAAAAAGACTGCTTTGGTTAGGATTGAAAGTGCAATCAAGTTCCCCAGCAATTTGCTGTGCAATGGCTTGGCGTAGTTTATATTCAGCATTTAAATTGGTATACCACTCTTTTCCACAACCCAATGCTGCCACAGCAGCAAGTTGAACTGGAAGGGGCATTCCAGAATCCATATTGGTTTTGAACCTCAAAACTTTTGAAAGTATATCGGCATTTCCAACCATCATCCCAACTCGCCATCCAGCCATATTGTGCGATTTGCTCAACGAATTCAGTTCAATGGCAATCTCATTAGCACCTTCAACCTGAAGAATCGACATAGGCTCAGGGTTTAGAATGAAACTATATGGATTATCGTGGCAGATTAAAATTCTATGCTTAAGACCAAACTCAACGATTTGAGCAAAAAGTTCTTTAGTTGGTCGTGTGCCTGTAGGCATATTGGGATAGTTTACCCACATCAACTTTACTCCATTTAGGTTCATCTTCTCAATCTGGCTGAAATCTGGGGAAAAGTCATTTTGTTCCAACAGCGAATACTCTAAAACCTCTGCACCTGCCATCTGCGAAGCAACTTTGTATACTGGATACCCAGGATTTGGAACAAGTACCTTATCGCCATCGTTTAGGAAAGCCATACTTAAATGCATAATGCCCTCCTTTGAGCCCATCAAAGGCAAAACCTCAGAAGCATAGTTAAGGGTTATATTATAATAGTTTTGATACCATTCTGAAATAGCATTTCGCAGTTCATCAGTACCTCTATAACCTTGATATCCATGACTACTGCGTTTATAGCTTTCGTTAGTCAACGTATCCAGCATTTGGGATGGAGGAGGCATATCTGGACTACCAATCCCTAAGTTGATAACATTTACTCCCTGATTAGCCAATGCCTCAAGTTCCAAACGTTTCGTAGAGAAGTAGTATTCCTGAACTGTCTCAATCCGTTTTGATGTTTGTATTTCCATTTTTTTATTATTTAAAACCGCAAAGGGCTCAAAGTTCTTCGCCAAGATCGCTAAGCCGAATAATCTGTTACATTATCTTTGGGCTCTTTGGGCAGCCTTCGCGAACTTTGCGGTTAAGATTTATTCATTAGCAGTAATGCACCAAATTCTCGGCAGGTTCATGCTGTACTTGCATTTCGTGACTTCTGTATAAACCCAAGATTTTTAATGATGAGGTATGCTCCTTTGCAATCTCAAGCACCGCCTGAAATTTAAGGATTGAATCGAAAACCAAATCGGCATGGAAAACATACTCCCATTTACTACCAACTATTGGAAGTGATTGAAGCATGGTCATGTTTATACCATTATCGGCAAAGGGTTTAAGAATATGCAATAGACTACCTGGTTTATGCTTTGCCGTAAATGTTATACTCGCTTTATTTGCTCCACTCTGGATAGTAGGTAACGATTTTTTTTCGAGTATTAAGAATCGGGTATAGTTCTCCTTGTTGGACTCTATAGACGGAGCAATAACATCAAGCCCATACTCTCGAGCAGCATTCTCACTTGCCACAGTTGCCACCCCCCTAAGTTTAAGTTCAGCAATTTGTTTTGCGCAAAGCGCTGTATCTTCACATTCTACTAGTCTTATAGATGGATGTTTTAGGAAAAAATCGGCACATTGAGCCAAAGCCATTGGGTGAGAACGCACTTCACTTATTGAATCAATCGATTCGCCATGATGTGCAATAAGATTCTGAACTATTCCAATATAAATCTCTCCAGTAATTTGTAGCGATGATTCCCTAATTAGCGCATAATTTGGAAGAATACTACCTACCAACGAGTTCTCAATGGCCATAATTCCATAATGGGCTTCGCCCATCTCAACCGATTCGACAAGTTGACGGAATGTAATGCACTCGTTAATTTCAATCGTTGAACCGAAATACCTTTCAGCAGCCTCCTGATGGAATGCTCCTCTAATTCCTTGAATTGATACAATCTTTTTCATTTTTATCGATATTAATTTTAAAGTTTCTCTTTGCTTTTATCCCAATTCGCTTCGCTTTTGGAATTGAAGTTTCACGAAAAAAAAGAGGTCCCTTTTGGGGACCTCTTTGCATTTTCTCTTTTTCTTTTATCACATAATGCATTCAGTCCCCAAACTTTGGCGATAAAAAAAGTAAAAGAAAAAATATGATGAATTATTTGAAGGGTTTGGCGTTCCTGTGCAGGCAGGAATCCAACTCCAACATATTACAAATTCATTTATTTGCTGTTTCATTTTCAAATTTTGTCCAACGTCTAGCATCTGTAATCTGCTTTAAAAACAAAAAGCCCCGATTTCTCGGGGCTTGGTATATTTTGTGTTTTACAATCTCATCTTAAATTTCACACAATTGCCAAGCCCCTGCTTCCGTAAAAGAAGAAGTAAAAATAGCTTGCAAAAAAAGTTGAGTTGTGCGAAATCATTTTGTGTCGTTTATGAGTGCAATATTAAACGAATTATTAATACAAAAAAATATGTTTTTATTTTTTATTCGAAAAGTTGGTTGTATAAACGCCTCAAACATCAGAAAAAATCAACAAAAAAATTATTTAAAAATATTTAACCTATGCAAACTTCTATAAAATCGTCAGAAAATAACTCAAATATTTGTTTTTGGAAAAAAAGTGTTAATATTGCCATATCAAATCGAACAGAGGTGATAAACAAATTAAACATTCAAGCATGGTGGTGGCACAGTCGAGAAATCAACTGTGTTAAGTTCGTATGCCCATAATGGATGTTTAATTAAACATAATAGCATTTTAAGAAGGCTCGCTTGACACAAGCGAGCCTTCTTTTTTTTACCCTAACCCAAGCGATATGAAAACGATTAATCTTAAAACTAATTCATTAACAATTCCAGCAGACACTTACACTCCTGTTGGCATTTACCTAAGGCTTCGCGACGCATACCCACAATGTCTACTACTTGAATGTTCAGATTATAGTTCAAGAAACGAAGCATACTCCTACATCTGCCTTAAACCCATTGCTGGCATAGAGGTAAACAAATCAAACTACCAGACATACACACCTTTGCAAAGCAAAACGACAGAAAGCATAAACAAGAATGAAAGTGTATTAGACCTACTTGATAGTTTTATAAAATCTTTTAAAATTGAAGGGAAAATCACAGAAGGTTCACTTCCTAGATTTTTCGGGTTCTCAACTTACGATGCCATCAATTTTTTTGACAATGTTGGTATACAGAACGAAGAGTCTGAAATACCACTCCTTCGATACGATTTTTACCAAATCGTAATTTCATTCAACCATTTTAGCAACACCCTAACGCTTTGTGAATTCATATCGAATAGTTCAACATCTGAAAGCGATAAAATAATCTCACTATTAGCTAATAGGAATACAACATCGTTTCCCTTCAAATCAACTAGTAAAGAGCAATCGAACATCACAGATGAAGAGTACAGAGAAATGGTAGAGCAGGGCAAAAAGCATTGTGCTCGCGGGGATGTTTTTCAGATTGTTCTATCACGAAGATTCGAAAGGGGTTTTACTGGCGATGAATTCAACGTTTACCGAGCTTTACGTTCAATAAATCCATCACCATACCTATTCTACTTCGATTATCTGGGATACAAACTATTCGGATCATCGCCAGAGGCTCAGCTAAAGGTTGACAATGGAATAGCACGAATCAACCCCATTGCAGGATCTGCACCAAGAAGTGGAGATAGTCAGGTTGATAAAAAAACAATCGAAGCGTTACTATCAAATCCAAAAGAAAACTCCGAACACTGCATGTTAGTTGACCTTGCAAGAAATGATCTGAGTCGATTCTCTACGGAGGTGGAAGTTGAAGTTTATCGCGAGGTTCACTCCTACTCGCATATTATACACCTTGTATCAACGGTTGCAGGTCAAATTGATAAAAACACTGGGCTATTCAAACTATTTGGAGCAACATTCCCAGCAGGAACTCTTAGCGGAGCACCAAAACACAGAGCAGTTCAGCTTATTAATGAGATTGAGACAACATCGCGTGGGTTTTATGGTGGAGCCATTGGGTTTATTGGTCTAAACGGAAACCTAAACCATGCAATTATGATTCGTTCATTCCTAAGCACGAAAGGTAAACTAACCTATCAGGCTGGAGCAGGGATTGTAATAGGTTCAGAGCCACAAGGTGAACTTAATGAGGTGAATTCAAAAATATCTGCTTTGCGAAGAGCAATTGAAATAGCGGAAATTTCATTTTAAATAGATAATCAAATGGCATCGATATTAGTACTTGACAACTACGACTCGTTTACCTATAATCTTGTTCATTATATAAGGAAATATGGCAAACATAAACTCGAAGTATTCCGAAATGATGAAATATCGGTTGATGAAGTTTCGAGATTTGATGGAATTGTGCTTTCACCTGGACCCGGAATACCATCTGAAGCCGGAAACTTACTCCCAATTATAAATAGATATAAAGATTCTAAAAGAATTTTTGGCGTTTGTCTTGGTCAGCAAGCAATTGCAGAATCTTTTGGTGGACAACTGGTAAATATCACCACCGTTTATCATGGAGTTGCAACAAAAATGACCATACAACAACCTACGCATTACCTTTTCGATGAACTTCCTTTGGAATTTATGGCAGGACGCTACCATTCATGGGTGGTTGATCCAAATACATTACCAACCTGCTTAAAGGTTGATGCCTTAGATGAAAATGAACAAATAATGGCTGTAAGCCATAAAGAATTTGATATCTGTGGTGTTCAATTTCATCCAGAATCGATTCTCACTCCTTTTGGTAAACAAATTATTAATAACTGGTTGGATAGGTTTAATTAGAAAAATTCCACTGATTAACACTGAGATAATAAAATGAAAAATCTAGTAAATAAACTCCTTGAATCGCAAAGGTTAAGCCGACAAGAGGCTTTTAACTTAATGCAAGGCATTGCAAACGGAAGTGTTAATGATTCACAAATGGCAGCAGTTCTTTCGTCATATATAATGCGAGCCATTAGTCTTGAGGAACTACAAGGCTTTCGCGATGCTCTACTCGAACTAGCATTGGAGGTTAATATAAATGATGGAAATGCAATCGATTTGTGCGGAACAGGAGGCGATGGGAAAAATACCTTCAATATCTCAACCCTCTCGGCATTTGTGGTTGCTGGCGCAGGTGTTCCAGTTGCCAAGCATGGCAATTATGGCGTTTCATCGGCATCAGGTTCATCAAATGTGATGGAACATTTTGGTTATAAATTCTCAAACGATTCGGATAAACTAAAGCGAGAGATTGAGTCTGTCAATGTTTGCTTTATGCATGCTCCGCTATTCCATCCTGCTCTAAAGGCCGTTGGACCAATAAGGAAACAGCTAGGAGTAAAGACATTCTTCAATATTCTTGGTCCGCTCGTAAATCCTGCAAATCCAGAATATCAGGTTAGCGGAGTATTCAATATCGAAGTTGGTAGAATCTACAGCTACCTGCTTCAATCTGAATCAAAAAACTTTGCTGTGGTACATAGTCTTGATGGATACGATGAAGTATCGCTTACCTCGGATATAAAAGTATTTACCAAGAGAGGCGAAGAACTTTTAACTCCGCAACAATTTGGATTTCGCAACCTTACTCAAAGCGATTTATTTGGTGGGACAACAGTTCCAGAAGCAGCAGCAATATTTAAAGCCGTACTTGAGAACAATGCAACTTTAGCTCAAAAGAATGCGGTAATTGCCAACTCAGCCCTTGCAATAAAATGTTATAGAGACACATTATCTCTGAGCGAATCAGTAGCACAAGCACAAGAATCAATAGAATCGGGCAAGGCTTTAGCCTCATTCACAAAACTTTTAAATATGCAGTAATTATGAATATTCTAGAGCAAATTATCGACCATAAACAAACAGAGGTTAAAGAGCGAAGCGAGTTATACCCTATCAAACTGCTAGAGCGTAGCATCTTCTATAAAGCACAGCCAGTATCGCTGACAAAGTATATTCAACGCAGCGATTTATCGGGGATTATTGCAGAGTTTAAACGCAAATCGCCCTCCAAGGGTATGATTAACGAGTATGCAAAACCTGAAACCGTATGTTTAAAATACATGCGAGCGGGAGCCTCAGCATTATCGGTGCTAACAGACTCTGAATACTTTGGTGGGAGTAATGACGACCTCACATGCGCTAGGAAATACAACTATTGCCCAATTCTTCGAAAAGATTTTATTGTGAGCGAATATCAAATCTTTGAGGCACGCAGCATTGGAGCCGATGCAATCCTCTTAATTGCTGAAGTCTTAACCGACAAAGAATTGAAAGAGTTTTCATCGCTAGCCTATTCATTAGGAATGGAGGTGCTTTTTGAGATTCATGACAAAGAAAGCATCTTAAAACTTCCTGCGGAAACTAGAATAGTTGGCATAAATAGCCGGAATCTAAAGGATTTTAGCGTCAATATAGAGCATTCTCCTAATTTATTTAAACACTTACCTAAAGATGTAATTAAAATTGCCGAAAGCGGAGTTGACTCACCTGAAATGCTTATCAAACTTAAAAAAGAAGGATTTAATGGTTTTCTAATTGGTGAACGATTTATGCGTGACCCAAATCCAGGTAAAGCATGCGAGCAGTTTATTACAAGAGTTAAGGAATTGCAATCCTAACTCACACCTAGATTTCGCTCAGTGTGACCGTCAAGTTAAGCGAAGCTAATGCATAACAGCTTTTTTAAAAAAGATACAATGAAAATCAAGATCTGCGGGAATATACAAAGGCAAAATATCAGTGAGGTTGCAAGTTTAAACCCCGACTACATGGGTTTTATCTTTTTCAAAAATTCAAAAAGGGATGTTTATAGTACTGTTGCTGAACTTGATTTACTTTCAATCCCAAGCCAAATTGAGAAAGTTGCGGTTTTTGTGAATGAAAAAACCTCAACAGTAATAGATATCTGCAAAAAGCATGGGTTTAAGGCAATCCAACTACATGGTGATGAATCGCCAAGCATTTGCAAAAAACTGAAAACTGACTTTAAAATTATCAAGGCATTTAGAATAAGTAATTCGCTTCCCCAGATTATTAAAGACTTTCAGGGCTGTTGTGATTATTTCCTTTTCGACACGGCAGGCAATAATTATGGTGGAAATGGGAAATCCTTCGACCACAGAATAATTCTCGACAATCCAATTGGCAAGCCTTTCTTCCTCAGCGGAGGAATATCTGTGAATGACGCTAAATATTTAAGCGCTATTAATCACCCTTTTTTTCATGGGGTTGACATCAACAGCAAATTCGAAACATCCCCAGGATTAAAAGACATATCAATATTAAACCAGTTTTTCAAAACAATAAAAAGATGAACTTTCAGCCCGATGAAAATGGTTACTATGGCAATTTTGGTGGCGCTTATATCCCCGAGATGCTTTACCATAATGTAACCGAACTAAAGAACAACTACCTAAACATAATCGAATCTGAAGATTTTAAGAAAGAGTTCGAATCACTCCTGCACGATTATGCTGGTCGGCCAACACCTTTGTTTTATGCAAAAAACCTCTCTAAAGAGGTTGGTGCAAAAGTCTACCTTAAACGCGAAGACCTTTGTCATACAGGTGCTCACAAAGTGAACAACGTAATTGGTCAAATACTTCTAGCAAAGCGATTAGGCAAACAGCGTATTATCGCTGAAACTGGGGCAGGACAACACGGTGTTGCCACAGCAACCATTTGTGCACTAATGGGTTTGGAGTGTACCGTTTTTATGGGCTCAAAGGATATTCAGCGTCAACAACCCAATGTTTTACGAATGAAGATGCTTGGTGCAAAAGTAGTTCCTGCTACTTCGGGCAGTCAAACACTGAAAGATGCTACTAACGAGGCAATCCGCTATTGGATTAACAACCCAAATGATACGCACTATGTAATAGGATCAACTATTGGTCCACATCCTTATCCCGACATGGTTGCACGCTTTCAATCGGTTATCAGTTTTGAAATAAAAAAGCAACTCAAACAAAAAGAGAATCGTGAAACGCCAGATTATATAATTGCCTGTGTTGGCGGAGGGAGCAATGCCGCTGGAGCATTCTACCATTATATTGACGAACCAAATGTAAAACTGATTGGAGTCGAAGCAGCTGGGAAAGGAATCTCGTCAGGTAAAACAGCTGCAACTATTGCAATTGGTACCGAAGGGGTGATTCATGGCTGTAAATCGTTGCTCATGCAAACTAAGGATGGACAAGTGCTCGAAGCGCATTCAATCTCTGCTGGACTCGATTACCCAGGAATTGGACCTCTGCATGCGCATCTACACCAGAAAGGGCTTGCAAAGTACATTCCCATTACTGATGATGAAGCAATTGAGGCAGCTCACAGATTATCTAAATTGGAGGGAATTATTCCTGCACTTGAATCGGCACACGCAATTGCTATCCTATCAATGATGAAATTCAAAGAGTCAGACATTATAATCGTAAACCTCTCTGGAAGAGGCGACAAAGACATGGAAGTGTATAGCGAGAAGTTTAACAATAAAGAGAATTGAAAATGAATAAAATAACTCTCCTTTTTCAAACCAAGAAGAATAACATTCTATCAATCTTCTTTACAGCAGGATATCCAACAACAGACAGCACAGCAACAATTTTAAAATCATTAGAAGAGAATGGCGTTGATATGGTTGAGATTGGCATTCCCTACTCCGACCCATTAGCAGATGGAACAACCATTCAGCAATCAAGTTCCAGTGCCATAAAGAATGGAATGACCCTTGATTTACTATTCACCCAACTTGATGAATTAAAAGGAAATATTAAAATTCCGTTAATCTTAATGGGTTACTATAACCCTGTGATGCAGTATGGTATTGAGAAATTCTGCAACAAAGCGGCATCTGTTGGAATTTCGGGTGTAATTCTCCCCGATTTACCTATTATTGAATATACGTCAAAGTACCAAAAGTATTTTGAGGGCAGCAACCTTAGTATAATCTATCTCATTACCCCTCAAACACCTGATGAAAGAATAAGATTGATTGATAGTGTATCGAATGGGTTTATTTATGCTGTTAGCTCATCATCCACAACCGGGAAAAGTAACGATTTTGATGATTCGCAGATTGAGTACCTTAAGAAGATTAATTCCCTAGGTCTTAAAAATCCAATAATTGTAGGGTTTGGAATACATAATAAAACCACTCTTAATACCGCATGGCAATACGCCAACGGCGCAATTGTTGGAAGTGCATACATCAATCAACTAACAAAACATAATGATATAGAGGTTGCAACCCATAAATTATTGATGCAGTTAAAAGAACAGATTTGAAGAAAAAGAATTAACCTCAAAGATTTCAAAGGCCTCGAAAAGAACACGATGGCTCCTTTGCACACTTTGCGGTTTTCTCTCAACTAATCACTTAAAGAAAAAAACATGTTAATCCAGATAAAAGAGAACTGCACAGCAGAAAATCTCGAGCAAATTACAAATGCAATAAAAAATGTAGGATATAAACCAAATGCCGTTAAAACGCTAAACAACCACTATTTGGCTTGTGTTGGCACAAATAAGTTTGATATCAGAAGCATTGGAAATCTTCCGGGAATAAAAGATATACATATAGTAGAAGATAGCAACATGCTTGTTTCGAGGCAATGGAGAGTGAAAGATACCGAAATAGATCTTGGAGATGGGGTTATCATTTCAAGAAACAATTTTACCATTGTTGCTGGTCCTTGCTCAATTGAAAATGAGGAGCAGGTTATGAAAACAGTATCGTTTCTTAAAGAGCAAAATGTGAAAATTATGCGTGGAGGGATTTTCAAACCTCGTAGCTCGCCGTACTCATTTCGAGGGTTAGGAATTGGTGGTTTGAAAATTTTCCACAAGCATTGTAATGCTAATGGAATTAAGATTATCAGTGAGGTAATGCAGGTTTCTCAAATTGAACAAATGTACCCTTATGTAGACATATTCCAGGTTGGAACAAGAAATTCTCAGAATTTTAATCTGCTTGATGAGCTAGGCAAGGTTGATAAGCCAGTTCTATTAAAAAGAGGGATGTCATCAACAATTAGTGAATTCTTATCCTCGGCAGAATATATCTTTTCCAATGGCAACGAAAAAATAATTCTTTGCGAAAGAGGTATTCGAGCATTCGAGAAGGAATATCGCAACACACTTGATTTAAATGCAATCCCTTACCTTAAAGAGAAAAGCCATTTACCTGTATTCTGCGATCCATCACACGGAATTGGCATTCGTGATTATGTTGAGTCAATGGCACTTGCCTCGCAAATGGCTGGAGCCGATGGAGTATTGCTCGAAATTCACGAAACACCCGAGAAAGCGGCATCGGACGGACAACAAACGTTAAATTTCTTTGAAGCAACGAATGCTTTTATGAAACTCAGACTAATGGATCAAGTAAAGAAGAAAATGTTGGGTAATGCCTGTTAAGTAATTAGGATGTCAACATGAATTAGCGAAGAATCTATACAATTGGTACTACAGATGCTTCACTTTGTTCAGCATGACAACATGGAATAGTATATTAACACCGGAATCCACAATTAACCTCATACCAAACGCAGTTTACAACGACATTGAGACTTAATTAAACACCTTTAATCAGGTCTATAGCTTTTGCAGGGTTTTCAGCCTTAAATATTGCATTACCAGCAACTAAAATATCAGCACCTGCATTATAAAGGGTGGCCGCATTGGAAGTATCAACTCCGCCATCGACCTCAATAAGGGTTTTACAACCCTTTTGGGTAATCATCTCCTTTAAGCGAGCAATTCGTTGAATACTATTTTTAATAAACTTCTGACCCCCAAATCCAGGATTTACCGACATGATAAGCACCAAATCAGCTTCCTCTAGAATATCGGCAAGCAACTCAACTGAAGTATGAGGATTTATTGAAACGCCAGATTTCATTCCTAAAGCACGAATCTGACTTAGGGTTCGATGAAGATGTGTGCAAACCTCATAGTGAACGGTTAGGATATCGGCACCAGCCTCTTTGAACTTTTCGAGATACCTATCAGGCTCAACAATCATGAGATGAACATCCAATGGCTTCTTAGCCATTTTCTTTACTTGAGAAATAACTGGGAAACCGAATGAAATATTTGGTACAAAAACACCGTCCATAATATCGAGATGAAACCAGTCGGCCTGACTGGTATTAACCATTTCAATATCCTTATTCAGATTTCCAAAATCGGCAGAAAGAAACGATGGAGCAACTAAACGATTCATCATCTATTTTTTTACAAAAATAGGAAAAGAGTTTGAATGAGGGCAATTATAATAATATATCCAAACCAGAAATACGAAAAATTTCAAATCGAAAAATTTGAACCATTATTAATAAAATGAAACTAGGTTATGCTTATAGTGAATATTCACATCAATGCATAACCTAGAAGAACACCAAACCCCTACAACTTTTTATCTATGAAACCTTGAACAAAACTCACCAATTTATATGACAGATATATTACTACAGGCAAACTTAACAGCCAAATGATTTGATTTATCATGGTAATTATTTTTAATTATTAATAAACATGTTCTTTCTCTAAATCACTAACATCTACCTTCTTCTTGTTGATTACTCTCCACACATAAACAATATAAAGCAGAACAAAAGGTATAAATAGAGACACATAACTCATAGCAGTTAGCGTATAATGGCTCGATGAACTGTTTGCAATCGTCAGTGAACTCTGCAAATCGGCTACCGAAGGATAAAATGCTGTGTTATTAAAACCAGCAAGAAGCAATAGAGCAAAAACAGTCAATACTGTTCCAATTCCTGAATACCAAATGGCTTTTCCACCAAATTTCTCGAATTTCAAGATAGGCATTGCAATGCCTGCCAGTACAAGCACTACGCCACTTAGAAATAAAACTGCAACCAATGGCATCTCAAGCAAATTAACAGCATACTTATATGGCTGCATAAACACCTCTTGGGTTGCTGGGTTTACTGCAAATCCATTAGAGAGTAAAAGCAATGTTGCAAAAAGAAGAAAGAAGAATACAAATGGAATAGCATTGTAAAGCAGCTGTTTTCTAGATGCCCTAATTACTTCCTCATTATCAATTGCATTGAAGAAATAGAGTATTGCCAGAACTCTCGATAAAAAGAAAACAGTTAATCCTAATGACAAATTCTGAATGTTAAACGCTGCCTCAAGCCCACGTGTAGCCATAGTCCATTGTGAGTGACGCTCGGCATCAACAGTAAAATGAGAGCCTGTAAAGAATGTACTTACCGCTGCACCTAAAAGCACCGTACCAAGTAACCCATTTACGAATAGAAAAGCATCGAAAGTACGCGTACCAAGAAGGTTCTCAGGCTTAGATCTAAATTCATATGCAACTGCCTGAACAACAAATGCGATTAGAATTAAGAACCAAACCCAATAGGCACCACTAAAACTTGTACTATAAAACAGTGGGAACGATGCAAAAAATGCACCTCCAAAGGTTACCAGAGTAGTAAAGGTAAACTCCCACTTGCTTCCTACAGTATTCAATATTAACTTACGGCTAACGTCGGTTTTTCCAAGTTGATAAATAAGAGATTGACCTCCTTGCACAAATAGCAGAAATACAAGGATCGCTCCAAGCAACGATACTAATATCCACCAGTACTGTTGCAACGCTGTATGTGATAAAGTTTCAAACATTATTCATTTCCTCCATCTTTAAATCCAAGTTTAATTTGACGAAACATAATCTTTAATTCCGCAATTAACAGGACGGTGAATACCACAGCAAAAATTAAGAATGTGGTGATTACAGATCCTGTATTAATATGCGAAACTGCTGTTGGAACAGACATCAAATCCTGAATAATCCAGGGTTGACGACCAACCTCAGTCACGATCCATCCAAATTGCGAGGCCAGATAAGCCAAAGGAATACTGATAATCGCAGCGCGTAAGAACCATCTTTTATCCTCAATCTTATTTTTAAAAAGAAAGATTGCAGCTAAAACAAAAAGCAGTATAAACCAGAAACCTGAAGCAACCATCACTCTAAATGAATAGAAAGTAAGTTTCACTGGAGGAATAATATCTTTAGGGCTCGATAGATGTCCATAGCCGAGATTACGGTAATTATCGTTGAGTAGCTTAGCAGATTCTTCCATTTTAACCCTATCGCCTTCTTTCTTTGCTACATGGTAATCGCTCAATGCTTGGACTGCGATTTTTCCTTTTTCAATTCTTTCTGATGTTGGCACAATGCCTTGCTTAGCATTACCATTAACAATATCCTTAATTCCTGGAACATATGCATTAGCATCTAAAAATGCCATTGACGATAGAAAGTTGGGAATCTGAAGTTTTAACGCAAAATCTTCTTTCCTTAAACTATCGACCTTATTGCTTTGCAAAATTCCAATTACTACAAGCGGAGCTTTAGTTTGACCTTCGTACAAGTTTTCCATAGCAGCAAATTTCATGGGCTGATATTTTGCCATTAGCCGTGCTGATTGGTCGCCATTAATGATAACGAATAGCGACATTATAATCCCAAAAATTGCAGCAACCATAATGCTCATCTTTGCCAAGCGAATATTATGCTTCTTCATTATAAACCATGCGCTAATTCCTATTACAAATACTGCAGAAAGGACATAGGCAGAAGTAACTGTATGAAGAAATTTATTTATGGCCACCGGAGAGAAAAGTACTTCCCAAAAACTCGACATCTCGTTTCGAACAGTTTCTGGATTGAAATGAATACCTGCTGGATATTGCATCCACGAATTAGCAACTAAAATCCATAGAGCAGAAAGATTGGCTCCTATGGCTGTAAGCCAAGTTGAAACCAGATGAAATCTTTTGCTAACCTTGTTCCAACCAAAGAACATTACGGCAACAAAAGTGCTCTCTATGAAAAAGGCCATGATACCCTCAACGGCTAATGGCGCGCCAAAAATATCACCAACAAACCAGGAATAATTCGACCAGTTTGTACCAAACTCAAATTCGAGTATAATACC
>DQHR01000108.1 GCA_003531155.1 Bacteroidales bacterium
AGGTTGTTTATAAGGTTGATAACATTTATTCAGCAGAGCACGAACGGGGAATTTTTTGGAATGATACTGATATAGCCATTAATTGGCCTGTTTTAAATCCTGTTCTTTCCTTAAAAGACAGTAAAAATTTGACATTACAACAATATCTTAAACAATGAACATACGACTATTTAAACCATCACTTGGTGAGGAGGAGTTGCAGGCAGTTAAAGAAGCGTTTGAGCGTTCTTGGGTTGGATTAGGGCCAAAAGTAAATGAGTTTGAGGAGGAGTGGGCTAAGTTTACGGAAAGTAAATTGGCTATAGGCGTAAACTCTGCAACAGCGGCATTACACCTTTCATTAGCTTGTTTTAATTTTCCTGAAGGGAAAAAAGTTCTTGTTCCATCCCTAACCTTTTCGGCCACGGCATCAGCCATTCTTTACAATAAGTTAATTCCTGTTTTTGTTGATTCCGATCCAATAACTCTTGGATTAAGTTTCGATGATTTAGAGCGAAAATACGATAAAGATTGTGTTGCTGTTATGCCAGTTCACTATGCCGGTCATCCTGTGCCAATGGAAAAGTTAATGCCTTGGGCAAAAGCAAAGGGGTTAAGGGTAATTGAGGACTGTGCCCATACAGCGGGTGGAATATATAAAGGCAAAATGCTGGGTACTTGGGGCGATATTGGTTGTTACTCATTCGAAGAGAAGAAAATAATAACAACAGGTGATGGAGGCATGATGGTTACAAACAATCCTGACCTATTTAAGGATGTTAAGGCAATGCGATGGGTGGGTATCGATAAGGACAACTGGAAAACAGCCCAGGAATACACCGCAGCAAACCACGATGCCATGCACTGGTTTTACGAGTTAAATGTTTTGGGCTATAAATACAACATGAACGATTTGGCTGCATCTATTGGGCTTGCACAATTTAAAAAATTACCCAAATTTAACAAACGACGCTCCGACATTATTAGACGATACCTAAACGGTATTGAAGCGATAAAAGAAATTAAGCCATTACTTCCATTTGAACCAGAAAATTATCCCTATCAAATGTTTGGAATTAGAGCCGAGAGAAGAGATGAACTGATAATTTATCTAAAAACAAAAGGAATTGCAACGGGATGCCATTATACGCCGCTTAGCATACAACCTCTTTTTATGCCCTACGGGCAAAATTGCCCCTACATTGAAATGGAGGCAAACAAGTTAATTACCTTGCCACTACATGCCGATTTAACCAACGAAGAGGTTGATTATATTATTGAAACGATAGTAAACAAACCCTTTTAATCCTCTAAATGAAAAANNAAAAAGTTACTACGCTATATTTTTGAGTTACGCTTTTTACCAAATGTAAATTCGTTTTTATTCGATAACGAAACGTGGTTAAGGCTTCGACCCATTAAACAATTTTTAAATTTCGTTGACCCTAAAAGGAGTAAGCGCATTATTGATATTGGTGGTGGTTCGGGTCGTTTAGAGTTACGGTTAGGTAGAACAGACATTTATATATACGATTCCAGTGAAGAGTCGATTAGTGTAGCTAAGCATAATTTTAAAAATGCCATTGTTGGGTCTGGCGATAATATAAACTTTGAAGACAACTCGTTCGACTGGGCTATTTCTATTCACACACTTGAACACATACCAAAAGACAAAAGAGAGTTTTTTATTCTTGAAATGATAAGAATATCGAAAGAAGGAGTTTTTTTAAATTTTCCCGAGGGTTTATTTGCAGAAAAGTTATGTCATAATTTTTTGAATGCATTAGAAAAAAACGGATTAGAATTGAATAAGTGGACGATTGAACATTTAGAAATGGGAATACCAACAGTTGATGAGATAATTTCAATAATTCAAAAGCAAAACAAATTTCATTTCGAGTATAAACTAGTTAGGAATTATAAGGCAGAAAATATGTACTGGACGAGAATGAGAACTTCTAAAAATCTTGTATATAAATACATTACATCGCCAATATTTGCCATGTATAAGTATTTAAACTTAAGCAGTAAGCCAACTGTTGAAATGATTTTAGTTGGTAATAGTACAAAAGAAATGTCAAAAGAAATTATAGAGAAATTGTAGTTTAAACTATAGCAGAGTTGTAAAAAACGAAAATTAAGAATTTCAATGATCAGGTATAAAAACTATAAACTTGTAAAACCAAACAGTTTAATTGGCGACCTTATTACAAAATACAACGGCTCAATATTTCACGATGTTGAGTTAAATAAAATAATTGAGAAGAATTTTAACAGTGAACTTTTTTATTTAGTCGACAATCCAAAAAACCCGCAGCACGCAGCGGTTGTCCATATTACAAAAAACATACTTGGGTTAAAAAAGTATAATATTAGACCTTTATCTGACATTCCTTACGCAGGATTTGTTGGTAACGAAGAGGTTGACTTTAATGCGTTTAGCGTTGGATTTTTTGAATCAATTTCGTATGCTGGGTTTCCTTATACGAAGAATACTAAAGAAGTAAAAAATGTGAGCATTGGCGAAACGGCAATGGTCGACCTTACCCTAAACGAAGACGATATTTTCAACAGCGTTATCCATTCGAAGCGAAGGAATATGATTCGAAAAGCTATAAGCGAAGGGATTACAGTTAAAGCATATTTTAGTACTGAGGGATTGAACTTCTTTTGGCCATTACTAAACGAATTGCACAAGAAGCTAGGGTATACCAAGCTGGCTTATAATTATTATAACGAAATACTCGAAACTTTTGCGCATAAAAAGCAGACATTTATACTAATTGCTTTTAAAAACGACACTCCAGTTTCGGGGGTTTTTATTCTTGGTAACCAAAATTTTATGCATTACTATAAAGGGGCATCTTGTTTTGAGGCTAAAAACGAGGGACAAGGTGAACTTCTCCAGTGGGAGGCAATAAAACTGGCGAAAAGCCTTGGAGCAATAAAGTACGACTTATGTAATTTAAATAAAGATGGTCTTCCAGAAATATATAGGTTTAAAACAGGAATTTCGAGAGATATATTTAATTATCAAAAGTATACACAATCGTCTTTTGGGTATAAGATTGTTAATCGGATTATCAAAACCTTTTCATAATAAAGCAAAAAAGCACTCGGTTATATCATAACTTTTTTGTTAAAAATGTCCACACAAAAGTATTTATCTAAAATCATTCGATTTCTAAAGAAAGCCACACTAAAATTCGAAAGGGTTTACTTTTTCAAAATTGACTTAAAAACTTTTTTCTTTGAATTAGAGGACGAGAAAATAACGGTTCAATTGGTTAATAATATTGAGGACTTAGATGATATTATTGCAGAAAGAGGAGAGTCGTATGTTATAAGATATGAAAAATGGTTTAATAGGAAATTCCAGTGCTTCAGGGCAACAATAGAAAATAAAACAATTGGCATATTATGGCTTAATAACACAAACGTTGTAGAGGTTCTTTTTGGTTACAAAGAAAAAATTGAAAATAGCAAAACCGAGGCATGGGTTGTTGATGGTTATGTGCTAGAGAAATACCGAAAGTTAGGTGCATATAAACTTATTTGGCATACAGTTTTATTCGAAGCGAAGAAAAGCGAAATAGAATATGTTTTTGCTGCAATTCAGGATTCAAATATAAGATCTTTTAAGGTTCACTTTAAACTTGGAATGAATTCGAATGTATACAAGGTTCTTTACTATTTTAAAATATTGTGGTTTAATTTATATCTATTTAAACACTTTGCGAGTTATAAAAATATTGCACTTTTAAAAAAGAACATTAATTTTAGTTAACTCGCACTAAAGGGTATGTCTATTCATTCGGAATTGCGATTTTAAAACAATTGTTATCTTATATTATTTGGAATACAAATATTATAACAAAGCAGATTAATTGGACAACTTAAGGAAGAAATCGGTTTCGGGTGTATTTTGGGCATTAACTGAAAAGTTTAGTGTAACAGGAGTGAAGTTTCTTTTGGGAATTATACTTGCTCGTTTACTTACACCTGCAGATTTTGGCCTAATAGGCATGATAACAGTTTTCTTTATAATTGCTGAGGTTTTTGTCGACAGTGGTTTTGCAATGGCTTATGTGCAAAAGAAGCATATAAACGAAGCCGACGCGGACACCGTATTTTATACCAATCTGATAATTAGTATATTCCTTTTCATAATTATTTTCTTTAGCGCCCCCCTGATTGCTCATTTTTATGAACAACCTCAGTTGGTTGAGCTTACACGAGTAATGTCGCTAGTAATAATAATCAACGCGTTTAATATTATTCAACGAGCACAAATAATTCGAAGTGTTAATTTTAAAAAACTCACGAAAGTAACATTTGTATCTTCTGTGCTTT